>NZ_JAMBPS010000021.1:0-121769 GCF_024206515.1 Paraburkholderia sp. CNPSo 3281
ACGGCGGGCGGCGCGTCGTGGGTCTCGCTGCACCACGGCGGCGGCGTGGGCATGGGCTTCTCGCAGCACTCGGGCGTGGTGATCGTGGCGGACGGCACGCAGGCGGCGCACGAGCGTCTGGGCCGCGTGCTGCACAACGATCCGGCCACGGGCGTGATGCGCCACGCGGACGCCGGCTACGAACTCGCGCAGCAAACGGCGCGCGAGGCGGGTCTCAAGCTGCCGATGCTCGGCCGATGAGCGGCGCGAAAGCGATAGGCGGCGCGGTGCAGGCCGCCAGGCTCACGCTGTTGCGTGGCGCGGCGCTCGTGGCGTCGCCCTGGAAGAATGGCGGCGGCGTCACGCGCGAAATCGCGGTGGCGCACGTGGCATCGCGTGCTGGCGCGTCACTCGACGCGTTCGCGTGGCGCGTGAGCGTGGCCGATGTCGCGCAGGCGGGGCCGTTCTCGCGTTTCGAGGGCGTCGATCGGACGCTGGTGCTGCTCGACGGCGCGGGCATGCTGCTCGACGAATCGGGTCGCACGCATGTACTCACGCAGCCCCTCGACGTCGCGCATTTCGCGGGGGAAGCCGCGATCGACGCGCGCCTCGTGAACGGCGCCACGCGCGACTTCAACCTGATGGTGCGCCGCGATGCGGCGCGCGGCACGTTCGAAGTATGGCGCGCAAACGAGCGGCGCAGCATGCATGCGCAAACGGTATTGCTCTACTGCGCGCAAGGCGGTCAGGACGTGCGCGTGGATGGCGAACGCCACGTGCGCCTCGAAGCGGGCGACACGCTGCGCATCGATACGCTCGACGCGCAATGCCCCTTGCAGATCGAAACGCGCGGCGCGGGCGCCTTGCTCGCCGTGGCGCTCGATGTGCTGGACGCGCCACGGCAAGACACTACGGAAACGGCATCGCGCGATGCTGTGCACACCTGATGAAACGCACTCTCTGGCAAAACCTCAACGTGTGCCCGCATGGCGATCCGGGCCACGTCGTCGAGAACGCGGCGATTGCCGTAGAAGACGGCAAGATCGCGTGGCTCGGCGCCGCTGGCGGATTGCCCGCGCCGTTCAGCGAGTGGCCGTGCGAGGACCTGGGCGGCGCCTGGGTCACGCCCGGGCTCCTGGATTGCCACACGCACCTCGTCTACGGCGGACAGCGCGCCGATGAATTCGCGCAGCGCCTTGCGGGCGTGAGCTATGAAGAAATCGCGCGGCAGGGTGGCGGCATCGTATCGACGGTGCGCGCCACGCGCGCGGCCGACGAAGCCGCGCTGTTCGCGCAGTCGGCAACGCGGCTCGAAGCGTTGCTTGCCGAAGGCGTAACGGCTGTCGAGATCAAATCGGGCTACGGCCTCGATCTGGCGAGCGAGCGCAAGATGCTGCGCGTCGCGCGTCAGCTTGGCGAGCGTTATCCGGTCACGGTGCGTACGACGTTTCTCGGTGCGCACGCGTTGCCGCCCGAGTTCGCGGGCCGCGCCGACGACTATATCGACGAGGTGTGCGAACGCATGCTGCCCGCGCTCGCCGACGAGGGGCTCGTGGACGCCGTCGATGTGTTCTGCGAACGGATCGGCTTTTCGCTCGCGCAGAGCGAGCGCGTGTTCGAGGCGGCCGCGCGGCGCAAGCTCGCAGTCAAAATGCACGCCGAGCAGCTTTCCAATAGCGGCGGCGCGGCGCTCGCGGCGCGCTACGGCGCGCTGTCCGCCGACCATCTGGAGTTTCTCGACGAAGCGGGCGTCGCCGCCATGAAGAAAGCGGGCACCGTAGCGGTGCTGCTGCCGGGCGCGTACTACTTCATCCGCGAAACGCAGCTTCCGCCGCTCGACTTGCTGCGGCGCTACGAGGTGCCGATCGCCATTTCGACCGACAGCAATCCGGGCACGTCGCCTGCCACCTCGTTGCTGCTCATGATGAACATGGCGACCACGCTGTTCCGCATGACCGTGCCCGAGGTGTTGCAGGGCGTGACGCGGCATGCCGCGCAGGCTTTCGGCGACGCCGGGCGTCATGGCACGCTCGCGGCGGGTCGTCCCGCGGACTTTGCCGTGTGGACGGTGCAGTCGCTCGCGGAACTGGCTTACTGGATCGGCCGTCCGCTCTGCGCACGAGTGGTGCGCGGCGGCGAGACTGTCTTTGAGCGTCGCGCATTTGAGCGTCGCGTTTGAGCGCTATTTTCACGCATGAATCACACCATCGAAACGAATCCGACTTCGCGCGCGCTCTTCGCCGAGCACGCCTGGTTGCCCGACGGCTGGCGCCGCAACGTGCTGCTCGAATGGGACGCTGCGGGAACGCTGCGCACCGTGACGCCCGATCTGGCGCAAGCGCCTCAAGGCGTCGCGCGGGCGCCGGGCCCGATCACGCCTGGCATGCCTAATCTTCATTCGCATGCGTTTCAGCGCGCCATGGCTGGCCTCACCGAATATCGCGCGAACCCCACCGACAGCTTCTGGAGCTGGCGCGACCTCATGTACCGCTTCGCCGCGCGCATCACGCCCGACGATCTCGGGGCGATTGCGCGCTGGCTCTACGTCGAGATGTTGAAAGCGGGCTACACCTCTGTTTGCGAATTCCATTACGTGCATCACGGCAAGGATGGCCAGCGGTATGCGAGCCCCGCCGAACTGGCGCAACGCGTGGTGGACGCAGCGAGCGTGACCGGCATCGGCATGACGATGCTGCCCGTGCTCTATCAATACAGCGGCTTCGGCGCGCAAGCGCCGCGCGACGATCAGCGCCGCTTCATCAACACACCGGAACAGTTGCTCGGCATCGTCGAGGCGTTGCGTGCGTGGCAGCCCGAGCACGGCGCGTTGCGCTACGGCGTAGCGCCACATTCGCTGCGCGCCGTTTCGCACGACTCGTTGCGCGCGCTGCTGGAGGGCCTGGACCGCGCGCTTCCTGGTGCGCCCGTGCATATCCACATCGCCGAGCAGACGGCCGAGGTCGAGGCTTGCATGGCGACCGAAGGCGCGCGGCCGGTGCAATGGCTCCTCGACCGGTTCGACGTGAGCGCGCGCTGGTGCCTCGTTCATGCCACGCATATCGACGAGCGGGAGACCGCCGCGCTCGCACAGAGCGGTGCGATTGCGGGCCTGTGCCTCACGACCGAAGCGAATCTCGGCGATGGTATTTTCCCCACGCGCGAGTATCTCGATGCGGGTGGCGCGTTCGGCGTGGGCTCGGACAGTCATATCGGCGTGGACTGGCGCGCAGAGCTTCGCTTGCTCGAATACGGTCAGCGGCTCGTACGGCGCGAGCGCAATGTATTGGCCGCGACGCATCAGGCGCAGGTTGCCGACCGGCTGTTCGACGCAGCGCTCGCCGGCGGCGCCAGTGCAACCGGGCGCAAGGTCGGCGCATTGAAGGAAGGTGCGCGCGCCGACTGGATCGTGCTCGACGCCGAGCATCCGAACCTCGCCGAGCAAAAGCCGCTCACGTGGCTCTCGTCGGTCGTCTTCTGCGAGCATGGCGAAACGCCGGTGCTCGACGTCTATACCGGCGGCGTCAAAGTGGTGGAAGCGCGCCGCCATCGCGACGAAGCGCGCCTTTACGCCGACTATCGCGCGGCGCTCGCCAGGCTGCTGGCTGATGATTGAACGCGGGCCCGAACGCAAGCGCCATTCACGAGACAAATTTCGATGACCGATATCTTTTCACTGGAACGCGGCAGCGCGCCGCTTATCATTTCGATCCCGCACCTGGGCACGCACATTCCCGCCGCGATGCACGGTGAGTACACGGACGTGGCCCTCACCGTCGCCGATACGGACTGGCATCTAGATCGCCTTTACGCGTTTGCGAAGGAACTGGGCGCGACCGTGCTCGGCGCGCGCGTCTCGCGCTATGTGATCGACCTGAACCGCCCGCCGAACGACGAGAGCCTCTATCCCGGCCAGACCACCACGTCGCTGTGTCCGACCGAGACGTTTCGCGGCGAGCCCATCTACCGCGACGGCTGCGTGCCCGACGCGTCGGAGCGTCAGCGCCGCGTGCAGACGTTCTGGCAGCCGTATCACGACACGCTTTCCGCTGAAGTCAAGCGCCTGCGCTCGACGCACGCTAATGTGCTGCTGTGGGAGGCGCATTCGATCGCGAGCGTGCTGCCGCGCCTGTTCGAGAGCAAACTGCCCGACCTGAACATCGGCACCCAGGACGGCCGCACGGTGAACCCGGCGGCGCAGGCGCTCGCGGAACGCGCGGCGGCGGCAAGCGGCTATACATGGATCGCGAACGGACGCTTCAAGGGCGGCTACATCACGCGCCATTTCGGCGCGCCGCAGGACGGCGTGCACGCGATCCAGCTGGAGATGTGCCAGTCCGTTTATATGAACGAAACTGCGCCGTTCGATTACGTGCCCGCGCTCGCGGAGAAAGTGCAGCCCGTGCTGAGCGGGATGGTGGGCGGCGCGCTTGAGGCCATCGAGGCGATGAACGCGACTGCGGCGTGAGATTTCCCGGCGACCGTTAAGGCTGGGCTCGACGGTACGTCAGGGAACCATTTGCATATCGCCTGGCGCTTGCGGCGGCAGCTTGATAGAAAGGACTTTGAATTCGCCGCTGGTTGGCCCGGATCCCGCATGCACCGTCCCCTTCGGGATGATGATCAGGTCGCCAGGGTGAATCTGACGCTGCTCGTTTCCGAGCCAGAAAGTGCCGCTTCCCGAAATCACGTACTGGATCTCGTCAGAACCGCTATGAGTATGCTTGGGTACGTTACCGGTCTGCCCTGCAACGGTTCCACTCGGCGTGACGACCAGACCCTTCGAGCGCAGGGTGCCCATGTTCGGAATCTGTGGGCCGAGATCGGCGTCGGTCATGGCCGCCAGGTCGATGATCTGCGCCGTCAACGGCCCATCTGACGTTTGCGCTCGTGCTGGCGTGCATCCACTCGGCGGCGCATGCCCCGAATAGTCGCCTCGGCCGCGCGCCAACACTCGTGTCCTGGCGTTATGAAAGCGCCGTCGCACCCTTCCCCTCCCCGTCCCTCCACCGAATGGTGTTTTCCCCTAGCCGAAATCGGTTGCGGTCGAAAATCGGCTGCTCTACGATTCAATCAAATAAATTTTCAATGTGAAAATTTATTTGAAAGGTCTGGATCGAGAAGAGCAGGCGTGCAGCGTAAGCGGGATGGCAATTCAGGCGCTGGGTTAGCGCCGGCGATGGAAAGTCGCGACCTCTCGCGTGGCACTTTCGTATACGCGCTCCATCTGTTCGAGGCAGGCCGTGGCAGCGGCGGCAGCGGACTGGACGCCCGAAGCCGCCTCGGCCATCTTGAGCAGTACGGCGCGGCGTAGCGCTGCGTAGTCTTCGCACACGCGTGCGCCTTCCGGTGTGGTCGAGTAGTAGACGCCGGTGCGCGCCGTGCCGTTTTTTTCTACGAGTCCGGACTTGATCAGCTTACGTAGTTCGTACTGCATATTAGCTACGTCTTGCCGGTTGGTCATATGCAGAAGGTCGCGAATGGTCTTGGGCCGTTCGTGCATGTAAATGACGTGCATCAGTGCGTTTTCCTGTCCGCTCAGCGTGGCACCGGTGACGGCGGCCATGCATTCGGACTGCCAGCGCGAAAACGACTGATCGAGCCGCATGACGGCGTATTCGAGGTCGGTGATCTCGACGCTGAAGTCGTCCGTCGCGAGGTGCCAGCGATGTTCGGACCTGGCGGTGTTTTTCGGGGTTCTGCGTGATTTTTCGGTCATTGCGGAATCGCGCGGTTGCGGCCTGTGCCGTCGACTGGGTGGGGAAGGCGGGGCCGCCGCGAGGCAGCCCGTCGTGTAGACAAATTTTACTGCGACAGGATTGATATGAGACGAATTCTGGACACCAGGGATTTCATTCTCGGCACATTCGCGACGAACTGCTCGGGCGGGATGTCGGTGACGAAGATCGGCGAGCGCTGGGAGAACTCCTGGGAGAACAACGAGAAACTCGCGGTGATGCTCGACGAAGCCGGCATCGATTTCATGCTGCCCATTGCGCGCTGGATCGGCTATGGCGGCGAGACGGATTTCCACGGCTCGGTGCTGGAAACGATGACGTGGGCGGCCGGTCTGCTCGCGAAGACGCGCGACCTCACGGTCTTCGCGACCATCCACACGGCGGCCAACCATCCCGTGGTCGTGGCCAAGCAGATCGCCACGCTCGACCAGATCGGCGCGGGCCGCGCCGGCCTGAACATCGTGGCGGGCTGGAACCGCCCCGAATACGAAGCGCTCGGGCTGCCGCTCGCGGCTGGCCACGACCAGCGCTATGCGTATGCGCAGGAGTGGTTCGATGTGGTGCAGAAGATCTGGACCCACGAAGGCCCGTTCAACTGGGAAGGCGAGAATTTCCAGCTGAAGAATGTGTATGGCCTGCCGCGTCCGTGGAACGGCGAGCGTCCGCCTATCCTGAACGCAGCGGGCTCGGGCGAGGGACGCGCTTTCGCAATCGGCAATGCGAACTTCCTGTTCACGCCGGCGATCGATCTCGAGCGTTCGCGTACGGAAGTCGCCGAGCTCAAGCAGAAAGCCGCATCAGCGAACAAGGCGGTGAACGTGCTGACGTTCTCGCACGTGGTCTGCCGCCCAACCGAGGAGGAGGCGCGTCAGTATCTACAGTACTTCGCACAGGAGAACGCAGACTGGGGCGCGGTCGACAACCTCGTGGCGCTGCAGTTCGCGAATGCGCACTCGTTCCCGCACGACCTGCTCGCGCTGATCCGCGACCGCATGGCGGCGGGACACGGCGGCTACCCGCTCGTCGGCACGCCGCAGCAGGTCGCAGCGGGTCTGATTTCGCTTGCGGAAGCCGGATTCAAAGGCACGACGCTGTCGTTCGTGGACTATGTGAAGGAGTTCCCGTACTTTCGCGACACGGTGCTGCCCATCCTGGAGGCACACGGGTTGCGCAGCCCGCGTGAGACGCGCCGTGCGGCCTGACGACGCGAACGACGCCACGCCGCTCTCCAGGCGCTTCGTGCAGGCCATGCGCGGGTTCGCCGGCGCGGTTTGCGTCGTGACGGTCGTGGACGGCGACGAGCGCAGCGGCTTTACGGCGACCTCGGTGTCCTCGTTTTCGGCGGAGCCGCCCATGGTGGTGGCGTCGCTCAAGGCAACGAGTTCGTCGGCGGGATTGCTGGCGCGAACGCGACGCTTCGGCGTGAACCTGCTGCGCGCGGAGCATCGCGCGATTGCCGAGCGTTTCACCGGCTTTCGCGGCGAGCAGGGCGCCGCGCGCTACGGCGACGACGAGTGGGTGCAGATGACGCCGGACGGTGCTCCGCTCCTCGCCGACAGCGTCGTCGCCATGGACTGCGAGGTGGAGGAAATGCTCGTGCGTCACGGGCATATCCTCATCATCGGTCGCGTGCGCGCACTCGCGCGCGATGAGTCCGCGCCAAGCCCGCTCGTCTACTGGCAAGGACAATACACGGCGCTTGCCGGGCCGCTCGCAGCAGCACGCTGAGGCTTCCGGCAGCACGACAGTGCGCGGGCGCGGCGCGAGCCGGCCTGCCGTGCGATTCCTGATCATGTTGAACGCGCAAGCGCGGTGGGTCGGCTCGCCACCACGTTTGCCGTCCGGCGCCCGCGCGGCCCGTTGTGTACCATCGCAGAAGGGCCGATTTGCAGGGTTAACAATGATTTTGGAAATATTTAGATCTAAAATAAACTTGCCTCGTGCATGACAGTGACGCGTCGTGCGCCACAGGAAGATTACGTAAAGGGACGGTCATGGCAGAGCGGTCGTTTGTCGAGGAAGTGAAGAAGTTGCGCGTCGGCGGAGGCGAGGTATTCAGCGGCGAGGGCATTCTCGCCGTGACCAAGGCGCTGCTGGAGTCGGGCGTGGCCTATGTGGCCGGCTATCAGGGCGCGCCGATCTCGCACCTCATGGACGTGCTGGCCGACGCCCAGGACATCCTCAGCGACCACGGCATCCGATTCGAGAACAGCGCGAGCGAAGCAACGGCAGCCGCCTCGCTCGCCGCCTCGGTCAATTATCCGCTGCGCGGCGCGGTCACGTTCAAGGCGACGGTAGGCACCAACGTTGCATCGGACGCGCTGGCCAATCTCGCCTCGGGCGGAGTGACGGGTGGCGCGCTGATCATCGTCGGCGAGGACTATGGCGAAGGCTCGTCGATCATGCAGGAGCGCAGTCACGCCTTCGCGATGAAGTCGCAGATCTGGCTGCTCGATCCGCGCCCGAATCTGCCCTGCATCGTGCAGGCGGTCAAGGATGGCTTCGATCTTTCCGAGGCGAGCAACACGCCGGTCATGCTGCAATTGCGCATTCGCGCATGCCACGTACACGGCCAGTTCATTGCTTCGGATAACAAACGTTCAGCGTTCACCATCAAGGACGCGCTCGAAAATCCAGCACGCGACGTCAACCGCATCGTGCTGCCGCCCGCGAGCTTCCTGCACGAGCGCGAGAAGATCCATGAGCGCTGGCCGGCTGCCGTGAAATTCATCGAGTCGCGCGGGCTCAACGAATTCTTCGGAGACGACGCCCACGATATCGGCATCGCGGTACAGGGCGGCAGCTACAACACCGTATTGCGCGCGCTCGAACGGCTGGGTCTCGCCGACGTCTACGGCGAATCGCAGATTCCGCTTTACGTCATGAACGTCGCGTACCCACTCATCGACTCCGAATGGGAGCGCTTTTGCGGGGACAAGCGCGCGGTGCTCGTGATCGAAGAGGGGCAGCCGAACTTCGTTGAACAGAACGCGGGTGCGATTCTTCGCCAGTGCGGCGTGCAGGCGGCGCTGCACGGCAAGGACATCCTGCCGCTTGCAGGCGAGTACAACACGGCGACCGTGGTAAAGGGCTTGCGCGCTTTCTTCGAGCGATACGGTGTACTCCAGCCCCAGCCTGCGCCGCGCAAGGTGATTCCGGTGCTGGCCGTGCCGGCGTCTCCCGCAACGCGGAGCGTGACAGAAGCCGCGCAGCCCGTCGCCGATGCATTGCCCGTGCTCGATGACCACGTGCACGCGCGGCCACCTGGCTTTTGCACGGGCTGTCCCGAGCGGCCGATCTTCACGGCGATGAAACTGCTGGAGCGCGAGATCGGCCCGCATCACGTGAGCGCCGACATCGGTTGCCACCTGTTCTCGATTCTGCCGCCGTTCAATCTCGGCGCGACGACGATGGGCTACGGCCTCGGCAGCGCGAGCGCGGCTGCGCTGAACGCGCCAGCGGCCAAGCGCGCGATTTCGGTCATGGGCGATGGCGGTTTCTGGCACAACGGCCTTACGAGCGGCATCGCCAACGCGGTATTCAACAAGAGCGACAACCTGACCGTCGTCGTCGATAACAGCTACACGTCGGCGACGGGCGGCCAGGACATCCTCTCCTCGACGGCGCTCAACCCGACGCGCAGCACGGGACACGAGATCGAAGAAGCGGTGCGCGGTGTTGGCGTGAAATGGGTCAAGACAGTGCGCCGCACCTATGACCTGAAAGCCATGAAAGCCACGCTCAAGGAAGCGCTCACGACGGCCACGAAAGGCCCGAAAGTGTTGATCGCGCAAAGCGAGTGCATGCTCAACAAGCAGCGCCGCGAGAAGCCGAAGCAGCGCAAGGCGATTGCAGCTGGCGAGCGCGTGGTGCGCGAGCGCTTCGGCGTCGATGCCGATACGTGCACGGGCGATCATTCGTGTATTCGCCTCTCGGGGTGCCCTTCGCTGTCGATCAAGCCCAACCCCGACCCGCTGCGCACCGATCCGGTGGCGAGCGTGCTCGACAGCTGCGTGGGCTGCGGTCTGTGCGGAGAGGTCTCGCATGCGGCGGTACTGTGCCCATCTTTCTATCGTGCGCAGATCGTCAGCAATCCTACTCGTATGGACAAGCTGCGCCAGCGCGCACGAGACACGGTGATCGGCTGGCTGCAACGCCGTGGGGCACAGCGCCGCGCGCGCTATGCATTCTGATTCAGGAAATACACGATGAAAGCACAACCGATCAAGATCGCGATTCTCGCCATGGGCGGCGAGGGCGGCGGCGTGCTGGCCGACTGGATCGTCGACCTTGGCGAACACAACGGCTACCACGCCCAGTCCACCTCGGTTCCGGGTGTTGCACAGCGCACCGGCGCCACGATTTACTACGTCGAGTTGTTCCCGCTCGAATCAGGCGAAAGCCGTGCACCCGTGCTCGCACTGATGCCATTGCCAGGCGATGTGGACGTGGTGCTCGCCTCGGAGCTGATGGAAGCGGGGCGTGCGGTGCAGCGCGGCCTCGTGACGCCGGAGCGCACGACGCTCGTCTCTTCCACGCATCGCGTCTACTCGATTGCCGAAAAGGCCGCAATGGGCGATGGCCGCGTGGATAGCGAAGCGCTGATCGCGCACGCGAGCCGGGCCGCGAAGCGATACGTGCGCTTCGACATGGCCGAGGCCGCGCAAGCGAGCGGCAGCGTGATCAGCGCCGTGCTGTTCGGCGCGCTGGCGGGCACCGGCGTGCTGCCATTCAGCCGTCGCCAGTTCGAAGAGACGATCGAGCGCGGCGGCGTGGGCGTGAAGCCGAGCCTGCGGGCGTTTGGGCTCGCCTTCGACCGCGCAGGCGCGCAGGAAGCCGCCGAGACGGCGAGCGCGCCGGTCGACCTCAAACCCGCGCCGCGCGATGTCGCGGTGGCGCGGCTCGTCGAGCGCACACGGAAGGAATTGCCGACTGCGGTTCAGCCGATCGTACTCGAAGGCGTGCGTCGCTTGATCGACTATCAGGACCCCGCCTACGCGCGCCTGTATCTGGACCGTCTCGCCATGCTGCGCGCTGCTTTGCCGGCCACTGAGACCGTCCTGTTGCGCGAGAGCGCGCGTTACCTCGCGCTCTGGATGTCGTATGAAGATACGATACGCGTCGCGGACCTGAAGACGCGCGGCGCGCGTTTCGAGCGCGTGCGCAGCGAAGTGCAGGCGCAGACGGACCAGCTGTTGGCGATCAACGAATTCATGCATCCGCGCATCGAGGAAATCTGCGAGACGCTGCCCGCCGGTTTCGGTCGCTGGCTCGCACGGCCGCATTGGGTCCATCGGCTCGTGCGGCGTTGCACGCAGTCGGGGCGCGTCGTCAAGACCAGTTCGCTGCGGGGCTATCTGATGCTCTACGCCGTCGCGAGCCTGCGCGGCATGCGCCGCCGCACGCTGCGCTACGAGCTGGAAAATGCGCGTGTCGAAGCGTGGCTGGTTCAGATTGTCGGGACTGCAAAACTCAATCCGGCGCTCGCCACCGAAGTCGCGCAATGCCAGCGGCTCGTGAAGGGCTATAGCGATACGCACGCACGCGGACTGAAGAACTACCAGACGCTCATGGCGGCGGTGCAGAAGGCCGGCGCGCGACTCGCGCCAGCGACATTGCGCGAGCTGCGCGATGCAGCGCTGGCCGACGAGCACGGCCACAAGTTGAACGCGGCGCTCGTGCGTCACGCACTGGCTTGAGCGGCCAACGAGCATGGATTGAGCAAAAGGCATGACCAACCACACATTCAAACGCAAACACAAGATCTATTTTTCACTGCGCGCCGCAATCGAGCAGGCCGCAGCGTCGCACAAGGACTGAACAGGAGCACGAGCCTCGCGGCTCGATTGGATCAGGCACTACTGGGTTACTGGAGCAGTTTTTTCAGCGTGTTTAATCATTCGCCGCCTATCCTCGCGTTTTCGAGCGTCGGCCTCAAGGACACGGTGCACAAAGGTCTGCGATGTGAAGCCGCTGCGCCGCGCGGACGGCAGCGCGCTCGACGCCTGGAAAGTGACCGGCGAGTTTGTCGGCGTGCACATTGCCCGCGCGTTGTCAGGCGAGGAGGGCTATGCGACGACGGCCGCGCGCCCGATCATGCGCGGCGCCGGTCCGGCCGACGACTTCGAGATTGGCGAGGCGGCGAAGTTCAGGATGCGCAGGGCGAAAGCCGCTTGAACCTGAACTCGCTGTGCGCGGATCAGGCCGGCGGCCGATGCAGATCGAGGAGCAGACGCAAGGTGGCCTTGAGTTCTTCGGCCTTCGCGTTGCCGAGCGGCGCCAGCACGCGCTCCTCGTGCGCTCTGGCCTGCTTGATGAGTGCGGAAACGAGCTTTTGACCTTGCGGCGTGATGCGTACGAGCGTAACGCGGCGGTCCGTTTCATGCGGGATGCGCTTCACGTAGCCCTGTGCTTCCATGCGATCGAGCAGGCGCGTGACGGTGGGCTGCTTCGTGACGGAGACCTGGGCGAGCTGGCCAATGCTGATCGCCTTGCCCTCTGAGAGCGTGGACAGCACGCGCCAGTCGGACACTTCGAAGCCGGCTGCCTGGACGATCACATGGAACTCGCCGGAGATCAGCTGACTGACTTGCGCGAGCAGCGCAGGCGTGTAGTTATCGACAAAACCGCTGACAGGAGAATGACTCATACGTGGAAAACGCCTGCAATCAATAGGGCTGCAATCGGGCTGTGCCGTTGAAACGCAAACATACCATGCTGGCGCGTCCGCCCCCTTCAAAGGCACAGACGGAAAGGGAAAGGGGGGGGGTTAATCATGATTATGGATTGGTTTAGACATAAAGATAATTAGATACAAACGGCAACCCGGCAGGGCGTGACACGCGCCACGGCGAACCGCAGCGCATTCATTGACGATTGAACCAGGAACGGAGCACAACATGACGAGCAGTCTTGAGCAACTGACCATCGATCTGGCGAGCGGCCGCGTGCGCGTCGTGGACCTGACGCAAACGCTGTCGCCGGAATTCCCGGCCCTACAACTGCCGCCCCAGTTCGGCCAGGTCTGGGCGTTCAAGATGGAGAAAATCAGTCAGTATGACGAACAAGGTCCGGGTTGGTACTGGAACAACTTCTCGTGCGGCGAACATACCGGCACGCACTTCGACGCTCCTGTGCACTGGGTGACGGGTAAAGATCACGCGCGGAATTCCGTGGACACCATCGACGTGAAAAACTTCGTTGCGCAGGCTGTTGTACTCGATGCAAGCGCGGAGGTCTCCGCGAATCCGGACTGGCTGTTGAGCGTCGCATTTCTCGAAGCATGGGAGACGAAGCACGGCCGCATTCCGGCTGGCGCGTGGGTTCTCCTGCGTTCGGACTGGTCGAAGCGCACAGATTCCGCCGCCTTCCTGAACCTGCGTGAGGACGGCGCACACACGCCCGGCCCGACGCAGGAGGCGGTGGAATGGCTCATACACGAGCGCAAGGTTCACGGCTTTGGTGTCGAGACGATCAATACCGATGCAGGCCAGTCTTACGCGTGGCCCGTGCCGTATCCGTGCCACACGCTGATGCACGGCGCGAACCGCTATGGCCTGCAGTGCCTGAAAAATCTGGATCAACTGCCGGCCACGGGGGCGGTCATCGTGGCCGCGCCGCTGAAGATCCAGGGGGGATCGGGCAGCCCGCTGCGCGTACTCGCACTCGTGCAGGAATAAGCGGCGGTGTGCGCTCCGCAACGTAGCGGAGCGCATCTTGCCAAATCGCCGAAGCGAGAACGCGCGCATTGATTATTACGTATTACGAATCAAATTTGAGGGTGGAGATCGCCAATGAAGAAAACATACGCGCTTGCTGCAGCCATCGGCCTTGCAGCCCCGCTTGCGCATGCGCAGAGCAGCGTCAGCATCTTCGGCCTGCTCGATGCGGGCGTGTCGTACATCAGCAATCAGGGTGGCAAGTCGAATTGGCAAATGGCGGACGGCATTGCCGTGCCCAATCTTTTCGGCTTTCAGGGCACGGAAGATCTGGGCGGCGGATTGAAGGCAAAGTTTCGGCTTGTCAACCAGTTTTCGCTGGGCAACGGCTCGATCATCGCCTCGCCCAGCAATAGCTCGATCACGAGCGGCGGTTTGTTCGCCCGCGAGGCATGGGTGGGGCTGTCGAGCGACCGCTATGGCAGCCTGACGATGGGCCGTCAGCAGGACTTCATGGTCGACACGCTGCTCTCCGACGTGGGCGCGGATTCCGCGCTCTACGTGGGCGGCCTCTACAATTTCCGCGACGGCCCGTTTGCCGGTCTCGCCTTGCCGGATTCGCCGCCGAACGAGGCCTACGACTTCGACCATATGAACGGCGCCGAGGCGATCTCGAACTCGGTGAAGTACACGTCGGCCGACTATAGCGGCCTGAAGTTTGGCGGCCTATATGCATTTGGCGGCGCCGCGGGCGACTTCAGCCAGAACAGCGCGTCGAGCTATGGCGTGAGCTATGCGCGGGGGCCGCTCGCCGTGGGCGCCGCGTATACGAACGTGAAATACGCCGTGCTCGAAGGCGACAGCATCCGCAACTGGGGCGCTGGCGCACGCTATGCGCTGGGCGACGCGCTGCTCACGCTGCTCTATACCAACACGCACAACACCCACAACGGAGCGGGCGTCGAGATGGTGGAGGCGGGCAGTACGTACCGCGTGACGCCGGCCTTCGGGCTCGGCGCCAACTACATGTATATGTGGGGCAACGCGGGCGTCGACAATAACCACGCACACCAGGTGAATGCCGTTGCGCAGTACAGCCTCTCCAAGCGCACGATGGTCTATGCGGAAACCTCATTCCAGATCGCGAACGAGGGGGCGAACGCGGCCATCTGCGGCACGTTTGGTCCGTCAAGCAGCAATCATCAGTTTGTGGGGCGGGTAGGCATCCAGACGAAATTCTGATCGAGCCATCGTTACTCCTGCTCGACCGGCAGGATCAGGCGTTCCGGAATGACCGCCGGCGTGAGGCGCATGGCCACGTAGTAGAGCGCGCCCGGCACGATCAGGCCGAGAATCCACGAGATGTCGGTGCCGCCGAGTGCGTCGACGAAGGGGCCCGTATAGAAGTTCGTCGAGATGAACGGCATTTGTACGAGCACGCCGAGCACGTAGATGCCGATGGCCCTGGCGTTCCAGCAGCCGTAGCGGCCATCGGGGTTCGAGAGCGCCGGCACGTCATAGCGCGAGCGCGTGAAGCAGTAGAAGTCCACCAGATTGATCGCGCTCCACGGCGTGAAGAACGCGAGCAGGAACAGGATGAACGCCGTGAATTCCTTGAGAAACGAGTGGCGGCCCGCGAGTGCGACGAGCGTCGAGATGCCCACCATGCCGATGATGTATAGGAAGCGATGGTGCGTGGAGATCGCGCGCTTCGCACGAAACGCGCTCACGATCGTCGCCATCGACATGAAGCTGCCGTAGGCGTTGAGCGTCGTGACGGTGAGCTTGCCGAAGGCGATGCTGAAGTAGAGCATCGCGGCGACCGCGCCGCTCGCGCCAAGGCTCACGATGTACGCCACCTCATGGTGCGCGAACGCGTGGCCCGCGAGCGCCGCCGCAAACACGCCGAACACCATCGCCGCCTGCGCCCCGATCACCGAGCCGAGCCCAACGGCGAGGAACGTGCGCAGGGACGAAGTCGAGTGCGGCAGATAGCGCGAATAGTCGGCAACGTAGGGGCCGAATGCGATCTGCCACGAAGCCGAAAGCGACATGGAGAGCAGGAAGCTGGCGATCGAGAAGTGGCGGTTTGCCAGCAGCGCGCCGATATCGTGATGCGTAAAAAGCTGCGCGAACATGAACACGAACGCGAGCACGCCAATCACGCTGGCAATGCGCCCGACGAAGTGAATCGAGCGATAGCCGAGCAACGTCAGCACGACGATGAGCACCGCGAAAAGGCAGATGCCCGAAGTATCGGAAACGTTGAGCAGTTGCGCGGTGGCCTGACCGGCGAGCACCGTGCCGCTCGCGGAAAAGCCGACATACATGATGCAAACGAGCACGATCGGAATGGCCGCGCCGTAGACGCCGAACTGCACGCGGCTGGAAATCATTTGCGGCAGGCCGAGTTGCGGGCCTTGCGCGCCGTGCAGCGCCATGACCGTGCCGCCGATGAGTTGTCCCGCCAATAGCGCGATCAACGACCAGAAGACGTCCCCGCCAAGCACGACGGCGAGCGCACCGGTAATGATCGCGGTGACCTGCAGGTTCGCGGAAAGCCAGAGCGTGAACTGGCTGAACAGGCTGCCGTGGCGCTCCGCGTCGGGGATGTAATCGATCGAACGCGTTTCCAGGATCTTGCGGCCATCGGTTTCGAGGTTGGCGACGGATTCAGGCATGGCCACGGACGGCTCCGAACGTTGGGGTGAGTGCATGGCGCCCGCGGATCGCGGACGATGGGAATGTCCGCATGATGTTGTATAGACAACTTGGGTGGAATAGGGGATAACCCTCTCGATGGGTGGCTTACAGGAGCCACTCGATCGGCAGGACGGAGAAGAACCAGACGCTCAGTCGCTGGTTCCATGTGGTGTTCGGCTCGGTGTCGTAGCGAATGACCGTATCGTCGGAGAGGCGCGTCCAGTAGAGCCTGCCGTTCTCGTCGAGGTGCGCCTGATACGCGAGCTGCGGCACGCGCGTCCAGAACGCTTTTTCGATCCGGCTGGCGAGCACGGGGCTGTCGATCACGAGCCCGAGTTCGGTGTTGAGGTTGGCCGAGCGCGGGTCGAAATTCACTGAGCCGACGAATACACGCTCCGCATCCACGGCGAAGGTCTTGGCGTGCAGGCTCGACCCCGTGCTGCCGAACGGACCACTGCCTGCGCCCTTGCCCGCGGCTTTGTCCGTAGCCTTGCTGGTGCCCGCCGCGCGTCGCAGTTCGAACAGCTCCACGCCGCCTTTGAGCAGTGCCACGCGGCGCCGCGCGTAGCCGGAATGGACGGCTGACACATCGGTGGCCTCGAGCGAGTTCGTCAGCACGCGCACGGTCACGCCTTGGGCGGCGAGCTGGGTGAAGTATTGCGTGCCGACCTCGCCGGGCACGAAGTACGGCGAAACCAGATCGAGTTCACGGCGCGGATCGCCGATGATCTCGTGGAGTTGACCGAGGATGAGCGTTTCTTTGGGCGCTGTGCCGAGCGCTTTCGCCGGGTCGTCGCTGACCAGTTGCGTCCTGGCCCATTCGAGCGGCAGCGTGCCGTCCAGCAGGCGGCGCACGTCGGTGGTCTTGCGCAGCGATTCGATGTATTGCGCCGCGGCGGGATCGGTGCGCGCGGCAAGCGCGGCGCGATCGAGCGTGGCGAGTGCATCGGGCGCCACATACGGCAGGATTTGCGAAGTGGGGTAAGACGAAGCGCTGGTCCAGTAGCGGTCGAAGTCGTTCGCGACATCGGTGGCGGCGGGGCCGATGGCGAGCACGTCGAGGTCGGCGAACACGACGCCATCGGTCGCGCCGAAATATTCGTCGCCGATATTGCGGCCGCCAAGAATGGTCGCCACGCCGTCAGCCGTGAGCGACTTGTTGTGCATGCGCCGGTTCAGCCGCGAGAAGTCGGTGAGAAAGCCGATGGCTTTGGGCTTGCGCGTGACGAACGGATTGAAGAGCCGAACCTCGATGTTGGGATGTCCATTGAGCGCCGCGAGCGTGGGGTCCAGTGAGGACGGAATGCCGTTGTCGTCGAGCAGCAGGCGCACACGTATGCCGCGGTCGGCGGCCTCGCGCAGTTCTTCGAGCAACAGCGTGCCGGTAAGATCGTCGCGCCAGATGTAGTACTGGACGTCCAGCGTACGCTGGGCGTTGCGCACGAGCGCCACGCGCGAGGCGAAGGCGTCGAGCGGGTTCGCGAGCGGGTCGATGCCGGTGAAGTCGGGGTGGGTGGCGAGTTCGGCCGCTACGGCTTTGCCAAGTTGAGTCGATCGCGCCTCGGCTGACGTGAGCGCCGTGGTTTGCGTGCGCTCGCCGAGCGGGGGTAGCTGCTGACACGCGGCAAGCCCTGTGGCGAGCGCGATTGCGCATAGCGGCAACGCCATGGCGCACAGTTTTCGCGACCCGTTTGCAGCCAGCGCGATGAGCGATCTTTGCATGGAGCGTTCGCTTGTCCGTGTCGATCCCGCTTCGAGGCGCGAAACGCGGGGTTTCGCGAGTGAGCGTGCAACGAGGTTAGCTTACGCGATTGGCGTGGCAGGCACCACGCCAGGCGTACAGCCCCTGGACCCGTTATTCATGTGAACAGACCCGGGAGCGAACGCGTGGGTGGTGCGATCTTAGTGCGCGTCGAGCGCGGCTTGGGCGCGGGCGCGCGAGTCTTGCGCCGACTGGTTGCGCTCGGCCCTGGCGTCACGCGCTTCCTGGTTGAAGGTCTGGCGCGCCTCCGCTGTCCGGGCCCGCTGTTGACGGTTGGCCTCGCGAACTTCCATGCGCTTCTGGACGATCGGGTCGTTATGCGTCACCGTGGTGGCGGGTTGGCCTTCCTTGTTTGCCGGGGCGGGGGGCTGTGCAAACACCTGGCCCGCAAACAGGGCGCTGACCACGATGGCGACGACGGCAACGGTGCGAGTTCTGACTTTCATGAGTTTCTCTCCGGCAAATAACTTTGTATTACTAACTAATGCTCATGCTCCGGTAAGAGCGGGAGCGCGGCCTGTCGAGCGATCAGAGGCGGGTGGCCTCGGCTGCCCTTGTTTTTCAGAGCTTTCATTTTACTTTCGAGTTGAGGCAGGTCAACCCGAGGGAGGCTCTAGCGACGTGGCAGTGCGGCCGCGATGCGCCTATTCATAGGCCATTGAGGAATTTGCATGACAGATGGTCGCAGTTACGCGTTCTGTCACCGACGCAGCATGTCTGCAATCGTTTGTGTGAGCAACGTCTGCTTGTGTGCTTTCCGGTGAATCATCCCCACCGTGCGGATGAATGGCCGCCCGGGGAGCGGCATGAGTCGCAGATTCGGATCGCTCTGCCATTTGCCGCCTTGCAGTACGGGCAACACACTCACGCCCACGTCGTTGCGCACCAGCGAGACGATCGTTTCGATCGAGTTCAGCTCCAGGTATTCGAGCGGTTCGATGCCTAGCTCGCGCAGTGCGTGGTCGATCACGACGCCCGTCGGCACGCGCCGGTCGAAGCGCAGAAAACCGCGCTCGCGCAGGATGCGGCGCGCGTCGTCGCCGGGCGTCGCGCGGCTCGTCACGAGCATGAGGGGCTCTTCGTAGAGCGGCGTCCACGCGAGTGACTCGTGAAGCGAACCGTCTGCACTGCCAACCACGACGGCGAGGTCCACGTCGCCGACTTCCACCATGCGCGCCAGTTCGTTCGAGCGCGCCGAGGTGAGGCGCACTTCGAGTTCCGGGTGGCCCGTTTTCAGATGCGCGACGGCCAGCGAAAGCGCGCCGATCACCGACACCACCGCGCCGATGATGATCGAGCCGTGCATCGTGTCGCCCGCACTGGCGGGCAACTCGTCGATCAGCGCGAGAATGTGCTCGACCTTCGCGCAGACCTCGCGGCCTTCGCGCGTGAGCGCGACCTGGCGTGCGCGGCGATCGAAGATCTGCCGGCCGAGCGCCTCTTCGAGCCCACGCATCTGCAGGCTCACGGCCGCCTGGGTGAGCGCCGTTTTTTCCGCCGCCGTGGCGAACGACCCGCTGCGTGCGACGGCCTGCAAGGTGCGCAGCATGCGTAGGGTTAGCATGTAAATAAAACTTAAGTGTCGAGAATAAAATATTAATATTTTTTTGCCTGATCCTTCAAGATAATCGATAGATCGGCATGAGCCGTGCGCGCCGCAACTGAGTGCGGCGGTGCGCGTGCCGCTGCTTTCGTTCACTACCGGAATCCGGACTTCCATGACGCGCTTCAACTGGCAAAACCCCTATCCGACGCCGCGCCTGCCGGTGTTCGCCCGCAATATCGTTTCGACGTCGCATCCGCTTGCCGCGCAGGCCGGGCTGCGCATGCTCTGGAAAGGCGGGAATGCCGTCGACGCCGCCATCGCCGCCGCGGCCGCCATCACCGTGGTCGAGCCGGTATCGAACGGGCTTGGCAGCGACTGCTTCGCGCTCGTGTGGGACGGCGCGAAGCTGCACGGCCTGAACGCGTCGGGCAATGCGCCGGCGGCGTGGAGCGTCGATTACTTCCGCCGCAAATACGGCGAGGAAAACGGTCTCGCGAAGCAGCCCAAGCGCGGCTGGGACACGGTGACCGTGCCGGGCGCGATCGCGGGCTGGGAAGCGCTGCATGCGAAGTTCGGCAAGCTGCCGTTCGGGGACCTGATGGAGCCGGCCATCGAGATCGCGGAGCGCGGCCATGCGGTGGCCACCATCGTCACGCGCAAGTGGCAGGCGGCGATTCCCGAATTGCACAATCAGCCTGGCTTTGCCGAGACCTTCATGCCGCGCGGCCGTGCGCCTGAAGTGAGCGAGCGCGTGTGCTTCCCCGGCCATGCCGCCACGCTGCGGCGCCTCGCGGAACGCGGCCCGCGCGACTACTACGAAGGCGAACTCGCCGAGCGCATCGCCGCGTTTGCGCGCGAAGGCGGCGCGGCGCTCACGCTGGGCGACCTGCGCAACTATCGCCCGGAATGGGTCGAGCCGATCGGCAAGAACTATCGCGGCTACACGGTTCACGAGATTCCGCCGAACGGGCAGGGCATTGCCGCGCTGATCGCGCTCGGCATTCTCGAACAGTTCGACATGGGCTCGCTCGCACTCGACAGCCTCGAGTCGCAGCATCTGCAGATCGAGGCCATGAAGCTCGCGTTCGCCGACGTTTATCGCTACGTTGCCGATCCGCGTTCGATGGAAGTCACGCCCGAGCAGATGCTCGACGACGCCTACCTGAAAGAACGCGCGAAGCTGATCGACACGAAGCGCGCCACGCAGTTCGACTTCGGCATGCCGCGCTCGGGCGGCACGATCTATCTCTCCGCCGTGGACGAGCGCGGCATGATGGTGAGCTTCATCCAGTCGAACTACATGGGCTTCGGTTCGGGCGTGGTCGTGCCGGGCACGGGCATCGCACTGCAGAACCGCGGCTGCGGCTTTTCGATGGACCCGGCATCGCCGAACGTCGTGGCAGGCGGCAAACGCCCGTTCCACACGATCATTCCGGCGTTCCTCACGCAGCAGGTGGACGGCCGCCAGGAAGCGGTGATGAGTTTCGGCGTGATGGGCGGCGACATGCAGCCGCAAGGGCATCTGCAGTCGGTCGTGCGCATGCTCGACTACGGCCAGCAGCCGCAGGCCGCGTGCGATGCGCCGCGCTGGAAGGTCAATCGCGACTTCACGCTCGATATCGAAGCGACCTTCAATGCGCAGACGGCGCGCGCGCTGCAAGGGCTCGGCCACGAGATCAAGGGCATCGACGATCCGTACATGGACTTCGGCTCGGGCCAGTTCATCTGGAAGCTCGATCGCAACGATCCCGAGCGCGGTTATGTGGCCGCGAGCGACACGCGCCGCGACGGGCTCGCGGCGGGCTTCTAGGCGGCGAGCCGCGTTTGCCGCGAGCGGGAACGCCGCGCTCGCGGTTCACGACAAACAATGAGTAGACCAAATAAAAATGGAGGAGACTGACATGGAGACCGGTTCATCGGCTTCGAGAGCGCCGCTCAGCCGCGGCATGGTGCGCCGCATCGTGTTCTCCTCGTCGATCGGCAATGCGCTGGAGTGGTTCGACTTTCTCGTGTACGGCTACTTCGCGCCGATCATCGCGAAGCAGTTCTTTCCCGTGCACGATGAATGGCTCTCCACGCTGCTGGCGGTCGGCACCTTCGGCATCTCTTTTCTCATGCGTCCGCTTGGCGCGATCGTGCTGGGTATCTACGGAGATCGCGAGGGACGCAAGGCCGCGCTCACGCTCGCCATTGCGCTCATGATGGCGGGCACGCTGGCCATGGCGGTCATGCCGCCGTATGCGTCGATCGGCATCGCCGCGCCGCTCTTGATCCTGCTCGCGCGCCTCGTGCAGGGCTTTGCGGTGGGCGGCGAGTTTGGCAGCGCGACGGCGTTCATGGTCGAGCACAGCCCCGCGAAGCGCGGCTACTACGCGAGCTGGCAGTTCGCGAGCCAGGGCGCGGCCGCGATTCTCGCGGCGTCGTTCGGTGGCGTGCTCGCATGGTGGCTGCCGCCCGAGCAACTGCAGGCGTGGGGCTGGCGCGTGCCGTTCTTCTTCGGGCTCGTGCTCGGGCCGGTGGGCTGGTACATCCGCTCGCATCTGGATGAGACGCCCGAATTCATCGCGAACCAGCAAGCGCACAGCGGACAAGATGCGCGCGCAACGAATGAGCCGGGCCTCGGCCGCCAATGGGTGAACCTGCTGCTCGCGGTGGGTATCGTTGCGCAGTCCACCGTTGGCGTGTACATCCTCCAGCTCTACATGCCGATGTACGCGGTGAAGCAACTCCACATGGCGGCGGCAACCTCGTTCGGCGTGGTTGTGCTCAACGGCGGCCTGCAGTTCGCGCTTTCGCCGGTGATGGGCGCGCTCTCGGACCGCATCGGGCGCATTCGCATCATGCTGACCACGTCGATCCTGCTTGCAGCGCTCACGTATCCCATGTTCGCGCTGTTGCAGCGTCACCCCACGCTCGGCTGGCTGCTCGTGCTCCAGGGCTCGGCGGGCATCTTCAAGGCGGCCTATTCGGGCCCGATGCCCGCTTTGATGTCGGAGATCTTTCCGGTGCACGTGCGCTCGGCGGGGCTTTCCATCGCGTACAGCCTTGGCGTGACGCTCTTTGGCGGCTTCGCGCCGACGATCGCCGAAGTGCTGATTCACGTAACGGGCGATACGCTCGCGCCCGCGTATTACGTTTTGCTCGCGGCCGTGATCTCGGGTGTCTCGCTCGCGATCGTCGGCTGGCGGACTATGCGGCAGGCTTCGATGCGGACCACGCTCGCGAGCTGAAAGTCTGAAGTCCGAACTGACCCGATTGTCATTGTGCCCGCAGAATCTCCCTTTAAAACAGGGCGTGAATGCGGGCGCGGTATTCTTGCACGCCTTCTTCTTGACTTCGTGCAGACCTCGCTGAAGCGTTACGAAAGTGGTGATATAGTCGCCCCCTCACCGCCGTCCGGCGGGGCGAGCATTACGTTTTGTCAGGTTTCCGGAGAGTATATGGCAGTCGAATATCGTGGCTTTCGAGTCACTGTCGAAGCGAAAGCAGACGCGACGGACATGCAATGGCTGTGCCGCGCGGTTTTGGAAGGTGTTGACGCACAAGTGGAAACGGCCAAGCTGCCTTGCGTGGAGCTTGCCATTCCCAAGCTGAAGATCGATGTGCTGATGGCGCTCAGCGTGGTCGAGCAAACGGCGAAGCAGGCCGTCGACGAATGGTGGCAAGCCAAGCAGCCGGAAATGGCCTGATGATTCAGGCGCAGGCAACCCCGCTGCGGTTGCCGCGCCTCGCGCTCAACGCGCACTGACCAGATTGCGCGGCTTGCCTTCGTAAAACGCCGCAATATTTTCAATGATTTGATCCGCAAGCGCCTGCATGGCTTCATCGCTCGCCCACGCAACGTGGGGTGTGAGGATGAACGCCGGATGCGAGACGATGGCCTGAAGCGGATGATCGGCAGGCAGCGGTTCCTGCGTCACGACATCGAAGCCCGCGCCTGAGATCGCGCCGCTTTGCAGGGCGTCCACCAACGCCGCTTCGTTCACGAGTCCCCCACGCGCCGTATTGATCAGCAAGGGCCGCCGCTTCATGCGCGCGAACGCCGTGGCGTCGATCAGATCGCGCGTTTCCGCGGTGAGCGGGCAGTGCAGCGTGATGATGTCGCTTGCTTCGAGCAGCGTTTCGAGCGGCACGTAGCCCGCTTGCGCGTCGTTGCGCGTCTTGCGCGCGGCGAACAGCGCGCGCAGACCCAGCGCGCGTCCCATTTGCGCAACGGCCTGTCCCAATGCGCCGTCGCCGATGACGCCGAGCGTCGATCCCGCGAGATTGCGGATCGGAAAATCAAAGAAGCAGAACTGTCCCGATTCGAGCCAGCGGCCTGCGCGCACGGCATCGCGATACGCGGCCAGGCTAGCGGACGAAGCCGCGTCTGGGGCGCGAGCGTCGCGCGATCGAGAAAAACGAAGTGCATGGTATTTGGCCCTGAGCGAAAGAGGGGCAGTCCATCCATTGTCGCGCACTGTGTGCCCGGTTGGTTTGCTCGATCCGCCAACTGACTTTCCGATGAGGAAATTCGCAGCAACGCCGCGCACGAGATGAAACGACACGTAATACGCAAGCGCGCGAGGCGTTCACAGAGCCTTTCCATTTGCTCAAGCCAGATTGAGCAAGCATCGATTATCAAAGGGTGCGGTCGGGTTCATCATGTCTCCCATAGTCAGTCGCAAACAGTCCGAAATAACCACTTTCATGGGACCAGAGTAAGGAGCTTTGCATGGGATCAGAGTAAGGAGCTTTGCATGGGATCAGAGTAAGCGCTAAAGCGCTAACTCTGATCGACAGCTAAAGCGCTAACTCTGATCGACAGCTTTGCCCCAACTCTGGTCGACAGGAGACACAGCCATGCCACGACCACTCGAAGGAATCCGCGTTCTGGAGCTCGGACAGCTCATCGCGGGTCCGTTTGCCGGCCGCATGCTCGCCGAATTCGGCGCGAGCGTCATCAAGGTGGAGCCGCCCGGCGTGGGCGATCCGCTGCGCAAGTGGCGCCTGCTGCACGACGGCACGTCGGTCTGGTGGGCCGCCCAGTCGCGCAACAAGGAATCCGTCACGCTCGATCTGCGCACGCCCGAAGGGCAGGACGTGATTCGCCGTCTCGTATCGGAAACCGACGTGCTGATCGAAAATTTCCGCCCCGGCACGCTCGAAGGCTGGGGCCTCGGCTGGGACGAACTCAGCGCGATCAATCCCGGCCTCATCATGTTGCGCGTTTCGGGCTACGGGCAGACGGGCCCGTATCGCGACCGGCCCGGTTTCGGCGTGGTCGCCGAAGCGATGGGCGGCCTGCGTCACCTGAGCGGCGAGCCGGAGCGCACACCGGTGCGCGTGGGCATCTCGATCGGCGATTCGCTCTCCGCGCTGCATGGCGTGATCGGCATCCTGCTGGCGCTGCGGCACCGCGAGCAGCAGGGCGGCAAGGGCCAGGTCGTGGACGTCGCGCTCTACGAGTCCGTCTTCAACATGATGGAAAGCCTGCTGCCCGAGTATTCGGTGTTCGGCGCCGTGCGCCAGCCGGCGGGCAGCAGCCTGCCCGGCATCGCGCCGAGCAACGCCTACCGTTGCAGTGACGGCAAGTACGCGCTGATCGCAGGCAACGGCGACAGCATCTATCGCCGCCTGATGGAGCTGATCGGCCGCCCGGACCTGGGCAGCGACCCCGCGCTCGCGCAGAACGACGGACGCGTCGCGCAGGTCGAGCGCATCGACGCCGCGATCGGCGAATGGACCGCACGGCACACGCTCGACCAGGTGCTCGCAGCGCTCAACGAAGCGCGCATTCCGGCGGGCCGCATCTACGATGTCGCGGACATCGCGGCCGATCCGCATTACCACGCCCGCGAGATGATCGTGGACGATACCTTGCCTGACGGCACGGCGGTGCAGGTGCCGGGCGTGGTGCCCAAGCTGTGCGGGACACCCGGCACGATCGAGCGCAGCGCGCCGAAGCTCGGCGAGCATACCGACACGGTGCTGGAATCGATAGGCGTGGACGCCGCAACGCGCGAAGCATGGCGCGCGCGCGGTGTGATCTGAATGGAGAGCGGCAAGATGACGACCGGAAATCAAGCAAACTTCAAGGGCAAGGTGCTGTATCTCAACGAAGTCGCGACGCGCGACGGCTTCCAGAACGAAACCGCCTTCATCGACACCGACGACAAGATCGCGCTGATCAACCGCCTGAGCGCCTGCGGCTACGCGAAGATCGAGGCGACCTCGTTCACGTCGCCCAAGGCGATTCCCGCACTGCGCGACGCCGAGGCGGTGATGCATGGGATCAAGCGCGTGCCGGGCGTCGTCTATACGGTGCTCGTACCGAACGTCCGCGGCGCGGAGCGCGCGCTGTCGTGCAACGTGAATGAAGTGAATCTCGTGATGTCGGTGAGCGAGACCCACAATCGCACCAACCTGCGCATGACGCGCGAGCAGTCCTTCGCGCAGTTGCGCGACGTAATCGACGCGGTGCGCGGCACCGGCGTGGCGATCAATGTTTCGCTGTCCACAGCAATGGGCTGCCCGATGGAAGGCGACGTACCCGTGGAGGACGTGCTCGGCTGGATGCAGCGTTTCGCCGAACTCGGCGTGCAGGGCGTGACGCTTTGCGATACGACCGGCATGGCGCATCCGGCGCAGGTGCGCGTGTTGTGCGAAAGCGCTGCGCAGGCGTTCGGCGCGCTCGAACTGACGCTGCACTTCCATAATACGCGCGGCATGGCGCTTGCCAACACGCTTGCTGCGCTCGATGCGGGCATCGTGCGCTTCGACGCCTCGCTCGGCGGCCTTGGCGGCTGTCCGTACGCGCCGGGCGCGAGCGGCAACGTGTGCACCGAAGAACTCGTGCACATGCTCGAACTCGACGGCTACGACACCGGCGTCAATCTCGCCGCCGTGCTCGATGCCGCCGCGCTGTTGCCCGGCCTGATCGGCCACGACGTGCCCAGCCAGATTCTCAAGGCCGGCCGCCGCCTCGACCTGCATCCGGTGCCGGAACAGGCGCAGGGCATGCCCGTACAACGCGCGTACTCATGACAAGGAGCGAAGCATGGCGTTGATCGACCACCTCGACCATCTGGTGCTGACCTGCGTGGACCCCGAGGCCACGAAGCACTTCTATACGGGAGTGTTGCAAATGCAACTGGAGACCTTCGGCGCGGGGCGGCTCGCGTTTCGCTTCGGCAACCAGAAGATCAATCTGCATGTGCGCGGCGCAGAATTCGAGCCCAAGGCGCATGTGCCGGTGCCGGGTGCCCTCGATCTGTGCTTCATCGCCGCGGTACCGCTCGATGCGGTGATCGTGCACCTCGCAGAGATGAACTGGCCGATCGTCGAAGGTCCGGTCGAGCGCACGGGCGCGACGCAGAAGATTCGCTCCGTCTATGTGCGCGACCCGGATCTGAATCTCATCGAAATTTCCGAGCCGATCTAGAGCGGTTTATCCCTCTCGCCAGTTTTCGCCGTTTTCGCCGTTGAGCCGGGGGGCGCCGGTTGGGCGGCGAGCACGCCGGCCCGCGTGGCCGGCACGCGGGCGTGCATCGCAGCACGTCCGCCTCTCCATTCCCACATCTGCACTTCCTCCCAGGCCCGCGATGCAGGACAATCGTCTCTCGCGCCGGCTTTGCCCCATTCATCATGGTCAATCCACTTCACTTCGATCTGCAGTCGCTGCGGGTCTTTCTGCTCGTCGCGGAACACGGCAGCCTCACCAAGGCCGCCGAGCACGGGCAGCTAACGCTTTCGGCCGTCAGCAAGCGCATTGCCGAACTCGAAAGCGTGACCGACTGCGCCTTGTTCATCCGTCGCGCGCGCGGCGTGGATCTCACGCCCGCGGGGCATGCGCTGCTGGAGCACGCCACGCGCGTGGTCGATCAGGTCAATCGCATGGCCACCGAAATGAGCGATTACGCCGCCGGCGTGCGCGGGCACGTGCGTATGTGGGCGAATACGTCGGCGATCGTGCAGTTTCTGCCCGTCGATCTCGCCTGCTTCCTGAACGAGCATCCGGGCATCAAGGTCAGTCTCGAAGAGCGGCTGAGCCACGAAATCGTCGAGGCGCTCGGCGCGGGCAAGGCCGACCTCGGCGTGTTCGCCGACAACGTGCCTGCGCCCGGCATCGAGCGGCGCCTCTATCGCCGCGACGAACTCGTGCTGCTCGTGCCGCGCAGTCACCGCTTTGCGCAACTCGACGTGATTCGCTTCGCCGATACGCTCGACGAAGACTACGTGGGCCTGAGCGATGGCAGCTCGCTGCTCGCGCGCATGACGGATGCGGCGTTCGCCATCGAGCGATCGCTGAAGCTGCGCATCCAGGCCTCGAACTTCGACGGCGTGTTTCGCATGATCGAAGCGGGGCTGGGGATCGGCGTGCTGCCGCGCGACGCGGTGAGCGACGAGCGCGGCAAGGCCGGCGTCGTCAAGGTCAAGCTGGCGGACTCGTGGGCTACGCGCACGCTTTGGGTCGGTATGAAGGCGGATAGCGCGCCAAGCTCGGACATCGTGAGCCTGTTCGACTACATGTCGGCGCGCGCGGCGCAATGAAAATCGGGGCGACCCCGCATGACGCGGAGGCCGCCCCGTTGATCGAGGGACGCTCGAAGCATCGGCCGGTCAGACCGGATTGATCTCGTCCTGGCTGCGCCGCGTGGTGAGCGGCCCGAGCGCCCGCAGGGTCACGGCGACGATGGCCAGCGCGACGGAGATCACGCCGAACATCGCGATCGGGCCGTGCTGCGTGAGCACCGGCAACAGGATGAACGGCAGGGCGCTGCTCATGATGCGCGAGAGCGAATAGGTGCTGCCGATCGCCGTCGAGCGCACGCTGGCCGGGAAAATCTCGGCCTGGTACACGTGGTAAGCGTTGCTGAACACATTCGACGCGCAGGTCGTCAGCACGCCGAAGCAAACGATCAGCGCAGCCTGTCCCGAGTACGCGAAGCCAAGGCCAAAAATCGCAATGGAGATGAGCGAGGCGATCACGAGCGTGCGGCGCTCGATCCAGTTGAGCAGCGGCACGGAGAGCAGCGAGCCGATCGGGTAGCCGAGAAACGAAAGGGCGACGAACAGCGTGCTGCCCGTCACGTCGATGCCGCGGCTTTTCACGACGACGCCCGCGAGCGTGCCGAAGCCGTAGTAGCCGAAGGCCTGGAACAGGTGAAACACGACGAGCATGATATAGCGCTTGTCATAGGGCGCGCGCCGCAGCACGGCAATGCGCTCGGAGAGGCGCAGCGGGTGCTGGCGCGTTTGCGGCTCGGCAAAGCGCTTCGGCATCGGCGTGCCGGCGCTTTGCGCGAAGCGGCCCAGCATCGCATAGGCTTCGTCGGCGCGGCCTTGCGCCAGCAGCCAGCGCGGGCTTTCCGGCAGGCGATGCTGCACGGCCAGCACGAACAGGGCGCCGAGGCTGCCGATGGCGAGAATGATGCGCCATCCCGCCATGCCGGCAGGATGGATCGGGTTGAGCCAAACCGCGAGGAAGCCGACCAGCGGCACCGCGACATACGAGGTGGTATAGGCCCACGCGGCCATCCTGCCGCGTTTTTCCTTCGGGAGGATTTCCGAAAGGAAGCTATCGGCCACGGGATAGATTGCGCCGACGCCCACGCCGGTCAGAAAGCGGCAGACCACGAGCATGGTGGCGTTCACGGAGAACGCGGCGAGCAGCGAGAACGCGCTGTACCACACGAGCGTGAACAGGAAGGCGCGCCGCCGGCCGATGCGGTCGGCGAGACTGCCTAGGAAGAGCGAGCCGAAAAACATGCCGACGAAGGCCGAGGCGAGCAGGAGCTTGAACGCGAGGCTGTGCGCATCGAGTCCGTATTCGTTCTGCAGTGCGGAGCCGATCGAACTGACGAGGAAGATCTCGTACATGTCGAAGAAGAGGCCAATGCCGATCACCCACACCACGAAGCGGTGCAGCGCGCCCACGGGCATGTCGTCCATGAAGCTGCTGAGCGTGACGCCTTGGGTGCTTTGAAACGGGGCTTCCGCAGCGAGCGGGCGGCGTGGCGCTTCGCCCGGCGCGCTGCCGCCGAGGTCGAGGGGGTGGCTCTTCATGCTGTCTCCAGTATTTTCGATGCCGCGTCACGAGCCACGGTCGGCGCGCAACTCCGTACGAACGGTACGGAACAGGCGTGATGGCAAGTGTGGGAGATTTTCGCGAGCGCGAAAATTGAGGAAGGGTGAAGCGTGCTTTCCCGCCGGGAAAGGCTGGGGCGGGGCGGCGCGTTCGCGGCGCGCCTTTGCGCCCGAACTGCGCCCAACTTTGCGTTTGCGAGCCCCGGACAGGCGCCGGTTCAGATCTGCAGCCGCTCGAGAACTTCGAGGAAGAGCAGCACGGCAATGAGGATGCCGATCCACCTTACCGTCAGCCTGAGGTTGAGGAGGGTCGGTCCCAGCGAGCTCACGGCTTCCGCGACGACCTTCGCCGCTCCCTCCGGGTCGCCGCTCGCCGCCGAGCCACGCAATGAAGCCGTAGCAAAGTCGATCCGCAGATGGGTGACATAGCCAGTCGCTATGTTCGGCCATTCGATCGTGTCGTCGCTTTCAGTGGGACGGAGAAAGAGCCGGGGCTGGCGTGCGGGCTCAGCCGCGGGGTCTTCGGAGGTGTAGAGGCGCCGCATTGCCAGCCCCAGCTCTACCGCGCCAAGCTGGCCGTCCGAGATTGCCTTCGCCAGCATCTGCAGGCAGGCGGGGGGAATGTGGCAGGCGAGCCACCACTGATCGGGCTCTCCGGTCTCGTCATCGGCGGGATTGAAGCCCAGCCGGGCGGTGCCGAGCGCCACATCGGACATCGAATTGCCCAGTTCGTCTTCCAGTGCGCGCAGGCCAAGCCGGTCGGCCGTGCTGACGTCGCGGGCTTCGAAGCTCACCTGAAGCATGCGCGTCGCTTGCTGGGGGACGCCAATGATCGAAAGCTCCTGGCCGTCGAGATGCGCCACCCCGTGGAGCGACGTGGACAGGACCGGCTGCCGGTCCTGGTCCAGCGGCTCGACGAGTTGCTGCGCCACCCGAAGCTGTTCCAGCTTCAACCACATCGACATGGTGGGGTAGTACGTCCGCTTCGCGCTTTCCAGCTCGACGAGTTCAAGAGTGTGATCTTTCCGTTCGACGAGGTTCACCACCGCTCTCTTTACCAGAAAATCCATGTCCCACCCCCGCCGCTAAGTACGCCAAGTTTGCGCGCATGACGTGAATACGCGGGATTGTACCCATCGGAAAGTTCGCTGCTATATGCCAAAGGGCACATAAGAACGACGTTTCAATCCTCAGATTGATTCGACGAGTCATGGCGATCTGAAATACGAATGAAAGAAATGGCGCTGCGCCAGCGTTCCACTTCCACACCGGAATCGCTTCATGACGCGTCGCTTGTGTTGGCCAGGACACACTCCATCGCCCGTCAGGACCACGACCGCGCATCGCGATGGGTTTGCCCTACTGCAAGTGTAGGGAGGTGACCCATCGCAGGCCACGCTGCCCATATCCAAAATCCACATACGGGTCAGTGTGGTGATCGCATCAGCCCGCAATCGCAGTTGAGCGTGACGTTCAGCGCCTGACGCGCTGGTTGACCCCAAGGACGGAGGTCATATGTTCAGCATCCGCATGTGTCGCAATAGCGTGGCAGCCCTGCTATGCATGATGTTTGCGATCCCCTCATTTTCCCAGTCGTTCATGGTTCAATGCCCGAGCACCACGCCGTCCCATCCGACGGCGCTGCCGGCGGGCGCCGGCGAACCGCCGTATACGGGACCGTCCTCCACGGGCCAGACCTCGGCATCGACAGGTGTCGTCAACGGCGCCATCAAGTGCCAGCAGATCTCGGGGGGCGACGGTTACGCGACGATGGCCAATGGTGTGCAGACCTATCTGTTCGCGTTCGGGCCGCTGTCCGGTCTCGCCGACATCAAGGCGGGCCTGCCCGGCACAGAGTTCGCCTCGGTGTTCAACACCGTTGGCGATCCCAGAACCGATCCGACGTATAACGGCGCAGTCGGTCTCACGCCCGATCCGGAATCGACGCCGCCTGGCCAGCTCACGGGCCATGTCGACCCGCGGCCGATCATGGACGTCGGCGTTATGAACGGCAACGAGCCCGCGCCGATGATGGCGATCGACGAGGACGACGAGTTCTTCCTCACGCTCACGAACGTCGGCATGATCATGCGCCCCGACCTGTTCGAGAAGCATACGGTGCACTTCCACGGCTATCCGAATGCCTCGTCGTTCTATGACGGCGTGCCCGACGCGTCGGTCGCGATCAACATCGGCGCAAGCTTTACCTACTACTACCTCGCGCCAGATGCGGGCACCTACTTCTGGCACTGCCACATCACGCCGCCGGAGCACCTGCAGATGGGCATGGTCGGCCAGATCTTCGTGCGTCCGCGTCAGAACCGCGTGCCCGCAGGCAAGTCGCTGTACCAGTCTCTGGTGCTGCAGCAACAGGATCTGCGCACGCGGTGCGGCACCGACATTCTGTGCACGACACCGCTGCCGCCGCAGAACGGCGTGCTGCACGTGAACAATTTGAGCGGGACGCCCACGCTCTACGCCTACAACGACGGCGACGGCTCGACCGCCTACGACGTCGAGTATCCGGTGCAGATACATGGCTTCGATCCGAACTTCCACTTCGTCGGCATGACCTTCAATCCGGAACCGTTCACCGACATGAAAGACAAGTTCTTCATGCTGAATGGCCGCAGCTATCCGGACACGGTCAATCCGAATCCGCTTTCGACGCCCGCGTCGGACGGCGTGCCGCGCTTCTCGCAACCGCTGCCGTCCCTGATCAACATTCCCGTCGGCGGCAAGGTGCTGCTGCGCATCTCCGATCTCGACGTCACCGAATATCAGACGCTCGCCTCGCTCGGCATTCCGATGCACGTGGTTGCGATCAACGCGCGGCTGCTGCGCGACATGGCCGGCAACGACATGACCTACTTCACGAACTCGATCACGCTCGGCGGCGGGGAGTCGCTCGACCTGATCCTCGACGCCAGCGACACGACGAAATATCAGTCAGGGCAGGTCTTCTACCTGTACACGCCGAATCTGGATCATCTGGCGAACGATCAGGAAAACTTCGGAGGGCTGATGACCGAGGTGCACATCTGCAGGTCGGTGGACCCCAAGACGAAGGTTTGCGCGCTATGAAACGCCTCTTGCACTCGCTAAAAACGGTTCACGGCTGCCCTGCCATGGACTCGGCCAGGAAGTCCTGCACTTAGGAGAAGAGCCGTGGGACACATCACTTACCGCATAGGGATCGCGACCCTCGCGCGCCTCGGACGGCTTGCACGGTTCGGCGTGGCGGCGCTCGCGGCGCTCTTCTACATGCCGGTGCATGCGGCCGCACCTGGCATCACGGGCACGCATTTCGATCTGCGCGCCGAGGCGAGCCGCATCAGCCAGCCGGATGGCAATAGCGTCTACTCGTGGGGCTACGGGTGCAATACGGCGCCGGCCGGATTTTCGCCGCCCAACATTGCCGGTGCGAATTGCCCGACCATGCAAATTCCCGGCCCGACGCTGATCGTCAACCAGGGCGACATCGTCACGGTGACGCTCACCAACAATCTGCCGGCAGCGGCGGGTAATACGTCGATTCTCTTTCCCGGGTTCGACGTCTGCATGGGGACCATCGATCCGACGACGAAGCTCTGCTCCGGCGCGCCAACGGGCGTGCAGGGGCTGCTCACGCGCGAGGCGTCCCATACCGTCACGGTCACCTACAGCTTCATCGCCGCCACGCCCGGGACGCACGCCTACTACAGCGGCACGCAGGGCGATCTGCAGATCGAGATGGGGATGTTTGGCGCGATCATCGTGTTGCCGACGTCGTCGCCCGGTACGGTCGCCGTGCCGACCGGCTGTAACCCGATCGGCGGAACGCGCAAGCTGCTGGATGGCCAGCCCGACTTCCGCAACGCCGCCGCGGCCTACAACCACAGCGCGGCGTGCTACGACCGCGAGTATCTGTTCCAGTTCTCCGAAATGGATCCGCGCATTCATGCGCAGGCGGAGCAGCAGGCCAGCAACGCGTGCACGAATCCGACTGGCTGCATGACCGTCGAGACGGAGCCCTATCACCCGGCGTACTTCATGGTGAACGGACGCTCGATGCCGGACGACATGGACCCGAACTACGCGGCGCAGTATCCGAATCAGCCGTACAACGGCAACCCGCACATGCACCCCGGCGAGCTGGTGCTGCTGCGGATCATCGGCACGGGCCGCTGGCAGCATCCGTTCCACGAGCACGGCAATCACGTGCGTGTGCTCGCGCGCGACGGCAACATGCTGCTCGCAAAGACGGACGCGACCAAGGTAGCCGGCCCGCTGCTGTTCACGACCACGACGACACCGGGCCTTGCGATGGACGGGATCTTCTACTGGACGGGCAAGGGGCTGAACTGGGACGTCTATGGGCATTACCCCGGCGACGGCAGCGTCTGCATCCCGGATGCGAACGGCTACTACACGCAGGATCCGACCGCGCCGAACTACTACGAGTGGTGCGCGGATCACAACAAGGCGCTCGAAACGCATCCGTTCGGCAAGGTGGGCAGCGGCGGGCCAGTGACGTTGCCGGACTCGCACGTGCTGACCAACGGCTTCTGGTACGGCGGCAGCCCTTATCTCGGACCCGATGCGACCATGCGCGCGACCTCACCCACGGGCACGACGCCGCCAAGCGGCACATCGGTGAATCCGCCGCAAACAGAAGCCGGCTTCGCATTCATGTGGCACTCGCACAACGAGCGCGAGATCACCACGAACAACATCTTTCCTGGCGGAATGATGATGATGATGCTCGTTGATCCACAGGCGTTCCTGATCGACGAATCGAATTAGAGGCGGGGAGAACGGCGATGAGATCCACCACACTCAAGGCAAATCTGTTAGGTATGCTTAAGGCATCGATTGCGGCTTCCGCGTTGCTGACCGCGAGCGGGATGGCATTCGCCCAGGCGACCGTCAACCTGACCGCGAAGGCCACCACTGCCGTGATGCCGGACGGACAGGCTGTGCCGATGTGGGGTTACACCTGCTCGTCGGCGGCCGTTGCGCCCGCCGCGTGTGCGGCCGCGAACCCCGGGGCGGGAACGAACTGGTCGCCCGTGGTGATCACGGTGCCGCCCGGGCAGCTCACGATCAATCTCACCAACAGCCTGCCGGGCGCCGTGCCGACCTCGCTTGTGATTGTCGGGCAGCTGGGCGGCGGTCTGGGCACGACGGCGACCACCATGCCGAGCCCGACGCACCCCACGCAGACCGCGACTACGTGGCCGACTGCCGCCACCGCGCCCGGCGGCGCGTCCTTTACGCCACCGGCACAAGCGCCCCGCGTGCAGTCGTTCGCGACGGAAGTGGCGCATGGGAGCACCACCGCGCTTTCGTGGAACAACCTGAACCCTGGCACCTACCTGATCGAGTCGGGCACGCACCCGTCGATCCAGGGGCCGATGGGGCTGTATGGCGTCCTGGTGGTCAGAACGGCGGCGAACGGCACGACGCCCGCGCAGGCGTATCCGGGCATCAGCTACGACACCGACGTGCCGCTTGTGCTGAGCGAAATCGATCCGGTGCAGAACGCCGCGGTCGCCGCCGCGGTCGCGACCCCGGGCTTTAGCGAAACCCTGGCCTGGTCCGGGCAGCCGGGCAGCTGCGGCGATTCGAAGTCGACCTCGTTCGGGACCTGCTATCCGCCCACAGTGAACTACGATCCGCGTTACTACCTGATCAACGGCGTCTCGTTCGACCGCACCAATCCTGGCGCTTCGACGTTCGCCGCGACGAGCGCCGCGACCACCGGGCCGGTGATGCTGCGCTTTGTCAACGCGGGTCTGCGCATGCACGTGCCGGCCGTGGTCGGCGCGCAAACGGGCACCACCCCGGTCTCCGGCTTCGCGTTGATCGCCGAGGACGGCAATGTGCTGCCCGGCAATCCGCGGATTCAGTCGGAAGTGTTCATGGCGGCCGGCAAGACGTACGACGCGCTGGTCAACATGCCGGCCGCAAGTGCTTCCGCGCTGCCGGTGTTCGATCGCGAACTGAGCTTGTCGACGAACAACGCGCGTGACGGCGGCATGCAGGGTTACATCAGCGTGAACAACGCTACCGCGGCGTCCGCTGCCGCGGTGGCGAACGCTTCGGTCACCGGTTCCACGTATTTCTTCGTGCCCGGCAAGACGCTGACCGTGGCCGACCCGGCGAGAGGCGTAGCGGCGAAGGACGCCAACGTCTACGGCGTGCAGGTTAAGACGCCACCGACTGGCGGCTCGCTCACGCTGAACCCGGACGGCACGTTCGTGTACACACCGAATCAAGGCACGACGGCTGACAGCTTTGTGTACCAGGCAAACGGCAATCCGAACGCCGCGGCGACGGTGACGCTCACTGCGTGCACGACGGGCAACGGGTGTCAGTCCGGACCGCCCACGGCCGGCAATGCCGCCTATACGAGCAACATCGCCTCGCGGCTGCAGATCTCCGAGCCCGGTGTGCTCACGTATGCCAGCGATCCGAATGGACTGCAGCTTACCGCGACGCTGGTCGGCACCCCGACGGGCGGTTCGGTCACGCTGAATCCGGATGGCTCGTTCACGGCGAGCCCGGCGACAGCGCCTGCGGGCAGCGCGGCGTCCGCCAACGTGACGTTCCAGTATCAGGCGGTGAATGCGCAGAATACGGCGAGCAACACGGCGACCGTGACGGTGACGTTCAAGGGCGGCAGCGGACTCGTGGTCAACGTGCTGGATGCGCCCAGCACGCAGCCAGGCAAAACGCCGGTGAAGATCAGCGACTACCGCTGGATTATCGAGGAAGACCGTACCTTCCAGATCGATCCGGCCTGCCAGGTGAACTCGCCCACGCGTCCAGCGACGTGTCCGCCGCTGCCGGTGCCGAGCCTCGGCGCGAATTTCCACACGAGCTACATGCCGGTGGTGGCAGCGGGCTGTGTCGGCGTCGCCGCGTGTGAAGCGGGCCAGACGGTCTACGATCCGGCGAGCCAGACTCATAAGCCGGCCGTGTGCGACGTCGGCAACGGCGTGTGCCGGACAACGGCGGCGCAACAGGTGCCGGTGGATCCGTCGCAGGTGGCGCTCGATCCGAAGAAGCGCTATTACCTTTCGATCTTGCCGGGCAACGCGTACAACTCGTTCACGAACGGTGGCGGTGTTCCGCAGCCGGTCGATCCGACCAACCCCTCAGGTCCGCAGCGTCAGTTCGACATTTCCAAAGACTGTCCGACCGTCGCGAACTTCGCGCCGGGCACGGGCAAGTGCGGCAACGGCATGGGCGGCGCGCCGATTGCCCCCGGACAGACCTCGGTCAACGTGTTGCTGGAGGAGTCGCCATTCCCGACAGCGAAGGTTTCCGTGTTCGTGTTCGAGGACGATGCACCGCTGAACGGCGAAGTGGACGTGAGCGGCGGCACCGACACCTTCGGCTCGGCCCGCGAGCCGGGACTCGGCGGCTTCGAGATCAAGCTGTGGGACGACGCCGGCGGCAGCGGCCAGCCGACCGGACAGATGACCTACGACATGTTCAACATGCCGCTGTCCAATTCGCTGCAAGGCACGATCGACCCGGTCAGCGGTCTCAACGCGTGCCCGATTTCGACATCGACCGATGGGCTCGTCGGCATGATCCCGACCTGCCCGAAATACGAGTCGGACGGCAAGACGCTATCGCCGCTCGTCGGCCAGGCCATCGTCGCCAACCTGATGCCAGGCAGGTACGGCATTATCGCGACGCCCGCGGCTGACCGCATCGCACGAGGCGAGGAGTGGCTGCAGACGAACACGCTGGACGGAGAGAAGGCCCACGACTCGTTCATCAAGATCGGCGGCCCGGCATACTTCCAGGAATTCGGCCCGGCGGGCTTCCACGTGTCGATCGGGTTTGCGAACCCGAAGATCATCAACGCGCGGCTGCCTTTGCTGTGCGCCACCTCGAGCTGCAACAACGGGCTCAAGGGCCGGGTGACGAACCTGCACTACAGCCGTCCGCCTGACGAGCACCTGTATGGCAGCCAGTCGCGCAAGCCGTTGAGTTTCACGCAATGCTACGTGAGCGTGGGCGATCCGGACGGCGAAGATTACGCGTTCACCAAGTGCAACGCGGACGGCACGTTCAGCTTCACGGGCCTGCCTGCCGGGATTACGCGCATCACGGTGTTCGACCAGTGGAACGACCAGATCGTCGATGGGCTCGCATCGGCCGTGACGCTCGGAGGCGGCGCGACAACGGACGCCGGAGATATCGCGGTGCTTCAGTGGCAGACGAATCTCTATACGCGGACGTTCCTCGACACGAACGGCAACGGCGTGGGGGATTCGAGCAAGCCAGGTCTCGCGCTATTGTCGACCAACATTCGCTTCCGTGACGGCAGCTATTCGGATTTCAATGTCACGGACGGAAACGGCTATGCGTCGTTCAACGAAGAGTTCCCGCTGTTCAACTGGTACGTAGTCGATACCGACCAGACTCGCTTCAAGCAGACGGGCGTGCACGTCGTCTATGACGCGGGCGGTCCGCCCGACGGCACGCCGGGCGGCGGGACGTCCACCATTGCCGCGAACTTCGCCAACACGAAGGAAGCGATCCATCTGCCCACGAACCTGCGGGTGCCGGGCGCGGCGTACTGCAACGACGCGGACTGCAACGACCGCTCGGGCTCGAATCCTTCGACAGGCCGGGTCGATCCGCCGTGGGTGACCACGATGGGCTGGCAAGGCTTCTCGGGTCAGAGCTCGTTCATCGAGTTCGGCAAGACGCAGTACGCGGCGAACGAGAATGGCGGCATCCACGGCGAAGTCGTCTATGCCTCCACGCGCCCGTTCGACGATCCCACGTTGCTGATTCACACGAAGTGGACGCCCGACGTGCCGAACGTCACGGTGAACCTGTACCAGGAAGGCACCGCGGCTGACGGCTCCACGAGCCTGAAGCTCGTCGACACGACGAAGACCGCGAGCTGGGACGACTGGTCCCAGGGCTTCCGTTCGGACGGCGTGCCGAACATGAACTGTCCGGGCCAGAGCACCAGCGATCCGTACTTCTTCACGCTGCAGAACACCAAAAACTGGCTCGACCCGCAGCAGCGTGCGCTGCCCAATAATTCGCAGTTCAAGTGCTATGACGGCATGCACGTGTTCAACCAGGTGCAGCCCGCGCCGTTCGACGGGATGTACCAGTTCCCGAGCGTGACGGGCCGCGATCCGCATAGCGGCCTGCCGACCGGCACCAATTGCACGATCTGCCAGGCGAATCCCACGAAGGACGGCACGCAGATGCTGCCACCCGGCAAGTACGTGGTCGAGATCATCGTGCCGCCGGGCTACGAACTGGTGAAGGAGGAGGACAAGAACATCCTGATCGGCGATAACTACATTGCGCCGGTCACGCAGCAGTTCGGCGGCATCGGCGACATCTACATCCTGCCCGACCAGGCCGCGATGAACTCCACTTACAACCGGAACAACGCGCAGAACATGACCTCGAATCTCGGATCGACCCCGCACGCCGAAGGCGACACCGGCTCCGTCGAACGCTTCTGGCCGTGTGTTGGCGAACTGCGGATCGTGCCGGACTACATCAGCCTGTTCCCGGGTTCGCAGGAAGTCTCGCCGTTCGCGGGGGCTTCGAGGAATCTGTGCGACCGCAAGGAGGTGGAACTCACCGACCAGAGCGCGGTGCTGGCGAAGTTCTGGATCTTCAGCTCGACGCACGTTGCCGCGCACTACACCGGCTTCATGCTGGACGACTTCTCGTCAGAGTTCGACCCGTATTCGCCGCAATTCGGCGAGAAGTTCGCCGTGCCGAACGTGCCGGTGTCGTTCAAGGACTTCGCGGGCAATGAAATCTCGCGCACCTATTCGGATCAGTGGGGCATCTTCAACGGGATGACCTACTCGACCTGGCAAGTCAACCCGCCGAATCCGACGGGCTACGCGCCGACGATGATGGTCGCCTGCATGAACGACCCGTACATGCCTGACCCCGCGCACTCGGGCCAGACCATCAAGGACCCGCTCTTCAACCCGGCATACAGCCAGTTCTGCTATGAGATTCCGTTCATGCCCGGACAGACGCAGTACATGGATACGCCAGTGGTGCCCGTCTCGGCCTTCGCCGACGCGTATAACCAGGTCGACTGCGCCTATCCGGATGGCACGCCGGGAATTGCCTCGGTGACGGGCGACGCGATTGCCGGCAATACGTCCGCGGGCAGCAACGGCGGCGCAGGCCCGTGGGTCAGTGGACCCTTGAAGACGCTGACGATCACCTCGGTCGGCACGCAGCAGGTGCCGAACCACGCGTACACGGGTCCGAGTGCCACCGCCGCGCCGTTCAACCAGAAGTTCATCACGCGCAACTACGGTTTCGGACAGCAACGCGGTGTCGTGACGATCGCGGGCATCCCTGCGCTGGTGACGGCGTGGAGCGACGCGAAGATCACGGTGATCGTGCCGCCTCTGTTCGGCGCCGATGCGGCCTGCACGATGCAGCAGCGCGGGGTGGCGACGCCGACCCAGTGCGGCCAGCTCGTCGTCACCGCAGCCAGCGGCAAGCGCTCGATCGACGCGGTCACCGTTACCGTCGGCGGCAAGGCGCCCACCTACGTGGGTGGCGAGAACACGGCGGGCAATGCGATCCAGACGGCGATCGACCATGCCACCGCAGGCGACATGATCGTCGTCGGTCCGGGCACCTACAAGGAGATGCTGCTCATGTGGAAGCCGGTGCGGCTGCAAGGCGTGGGTGCCACGTCCGTGACGGTCGACGCCAACCCGCATCCGTCGGGCAAGCTCGACCCGTGGCGCAGGCAGGTAGGGTGCCTGTTCGGCGACGCGCTGAACGGCGGGCTGATCTCGGCGAGCAATCCGTACGATCCGACCGGCGGGTACAGTTGCCTCGCTTCGATGCAGCGCAAGATCGACGGAATCCCGTTCGAGCCGACTTCCGGCTGGGATTTCAACCTCAACGGCAACCTCGCGGAGACGCTGATCGAGCCGACGCTGATGGGCGCGTACGAAGGCGCGGCAATTACCGTGCTCGGCAAGGGCGTGAAGGACGTGCTCGTGGGCGGTGTGTTGACACAGGACCAGAACTGCGTGGCGAACGGTATCTGCACGCCGCTCACCAACAGCGCCGCGGACTGCACTACCTATCCGAGCAACTTCCTGTGCAACCCGTCGCGCATCGACGGCATGTCGTTCACGAACAGCTCGCAAGGCGGCGGCGGTATCTACCTGCATGGCTGGAACCACTACACGGAGGTATCGAACAACCGCGTCTTCTCCAACGCGGGAACGCTCACGGGCGGGATCATCGTCGGCCAGGTCGAAGTGCCCGACGGCAACATCGCGGCGGATAACGTGACCCAACTGGCGTTCCAGTACAACGTCCACGTGAACGTGCACAACAACCAGGTCACGTCGAACGCTTCGTATGGCGACGAAATCAATTCGACCACGCCGTCTTCGGCCGGAGGGGTGACGTTCTGCTCGGGCGCCGACTACTACAAGTTCAACTACAACTGGGTATGCGGCAACATCAGCAGTGGTGATGGCGGCGGAGTCGCGCACTTCGGCTTCAGCTACAACGGCGACCTGTCGCACAACTGGATCCTGTTCAACCAGAGCAACAACCCGACGCTGCCGACATACGGCGGCGGGCTGATCGTTCAGGGTGTGCCGCCCGACGGCACCTTCTGCGAGAACTCGACCACGGACGTCGACTGCGCGCCGCAGCTTTCGGATGGCGCGGGCCCGGGCATCACGATCGACGGCAACCTGATCGTCGGCAACACGGCGGAAAGCGGCAAGGGCGGTGGCCTGCGTCTGCAGAACGTCAACGGCACCGACGTGCAACGGAGTCCGAACGACAGCTCCAGGTGGTATCGCGTGAAGGTAATCAACAACATCATCGCGAACAACGTGGCGGGCTGGGCTGGCGGTGGCGTGTCGCTGCAGGATGCGGTGGCCGTGAGCTTCATCAACAACACGGTCATGTCCAACGACACGACAGCGACGGCCGGCGTGCTGTTCAACACAGCCGCCGCGAGCCAGGCCAACGTCGGGCCGCCGAACTGCACGAATTCCGGTTCGGAAACGACGTGCCAGCCGACCACGACGTCGCAGTATGAGCCGGCCGGGCTCGAGACCGCGCGGCATACGCAGAACCTGGTGGCGGCATTCACCGTCCCGAGCGTGACGTGTCCGGCAGGCAACCCGAGCTGCACGACGTTCTCGAACCCGGTGCTGACGAATGACCTGTTCTGGCAGAACCGCACGTTCTACATCACAGTGGGAGGACTGGATCCGGGTATCGCGGGGCTGCAGAACGTGGTCACGCTGAATCCGTCGCTGAATCAGGCCGGGCACGCCTCGGGCTATTGCGATCCGAAGGCGGTCTACTGGGACATCGGCGCGTTCGGCGACACCGGAGCCGCCAACCATGGTTCGGGTCTGACGATGAGCCCGCGCTACTCGATCCTGACCGACGCCGGCGACTATCCGAACGCGAACAACAGCGGATCGAATCCGGGCGTCGTGCATCAGTACTGCAACGGTGCGCGCGTGCCGCCGGAGGCGGGTGGCATCGGCATCGCGGTGCCCCCGGGCATTGCGGACACGGTGCTGCCGAATCCGTTGTTCAGCCTGCTGCCGTCGGCGACGCCAGACGAGGGCAACAACTGGATCAACATGTCGTACGGTCCGCTGTCGCTGTTCAACGAGGCGAGCACGGGCGCGCAACTCAACACGCTGCTCGGCAACTACACGATCCCGGGGACCTCGCCGGCGGTCAACCATGCCACGGCGGCGGGTGCGCCGAATCGCGACATCTTCGGCACGCCGCGGCCGCAGCTGGGTGGCTACGACATCGGCGCAGTCGAGTTCGTGAGGCCTGGCGTGTTCGCCTCGCAGCCGTACCCGCTTGCGCTTGGGGTCAACAATCCGGCGACGCTGCTCGGATTGCTGCAGGGGATCTTGCCGAGCGCCGCGAACAGCGGTGGGCTGCCCGGCGCCGGAGGCGCACAGGGCAACCAGGGCAATCAGGGCCAGCCTGCGCTGCCGGTGGGCACGCCGCCCGCAATCACTACACCGGCGGGTCTGAAGACACTGGGAGCGTTGCCATGAGCCAGCGTTGCCACCGGTCGCCGCGGGGAGTGCTGATGGCCGGCAGTGTCTGCCTCGCCGCGGCCTTGCTTCAGCCCGCGGCGGGCGAGGCCGGTGCGAGCGCGGCGGCGAAGCAGTCGCCGTACTCGCCAGCGAGCCTGCCGCAGCGCGCGAAGGGCTACTACGAGCTGATGCAGGGCATCGACCACCTGAGCGTGCGCCGCACGGCGTCGGGCAACCTGATCCGTTTCAGCTATCGCGTGACGGACCCGGTGGCCGCGCGGCCGCTCGGCGAAAAGACCGCGACTGCCGTGATGTTCGGGCGCACGAGCCATGCGTTGCTCGAAATCCCGGTGATGGACAAGGTCGGGGCGCTGCGCCAGAGCGGTCCGCTGGAAACCGGTCAGGAGTACTGGATGGTGTTCTCGAACAAGGGCGGTCTGATCAAGGCCGGGGAGCGCGTCGACGTATTCGTGGGGTCGTTCCACGTCGACGGGCTGATAGTCGAATGATTGCGCAAGGGCTGTTCGTGCGCAGATGAAGAGGAGATGACTCATGAACCGCTTTCTTTCGCTGGCGATTCGGACCGCCTCGGTGGCGACGCTCCTGGCGAGCGCGCCCGTGGCGCTCGCGGGGTCTTCTGCGGCAAGCGCCCAGACTGCGGGTGCGGCGCACATGAGCGCCGCGCAGATCGTCGAGCGCAACGTCGCGGCGCGCGGCGGCCTGCAGGCGTGGCACGCGGTCAACGCGATGACGATGTCGGGGCAGCTCGAGGCGGGCGGCACGAAGAACACCAGGCTGCCCTTCACGATGACGCTCAAGCGCCCGCGCAAGAGCCGCATCGAGGTCCGTTTCAACGACCAGACGGCATTCCAGGTCTACGACGGCGCGCAGGGCTGGAAGGTCAGGCCGTTCCTCGGCCGCAATGAAGTGGAGCCCTACACGCCCGCGGAGGCCAAAGCGGCCGCATCGTGGGCCGAACTGGACGGTGCGCTCATGGATTATGCGGCGAAGGGTACGCGAATCGACGTGCTCGGCATGGAAATGGTCGAAGGCCATCGCGCGTATGTGCTGAAGCTGACGATGAAAGACGGCACATCGCGCCGTGTATGGATCGATGCGGCCAGCTTTCTCGAACTGAAGATCGACGGCGATCCGCGCAAGCTCGACGGCAAGATGCACAACGTCGCCATCTTCTATCGCGATTACCGCAAGGAGGGCGGCCTCGTCATGCCGCATACGCTCGAGACGGTTGTTGTCGGCGCGAGAGGCACGCACAAGCTGATCATCGACAAAGTCGCACTGAACCCGCAGGCAGACGACACGCTCTTTGCCAAGCCGCAGATCATGGTGGCGAAGGTGACGCACCCCGCGCCGGTCCTCGGCGCGAACCCGGGCCTGAGCCCGCGTCCGGCGGCGAGTACGAGCCCAGGCGCAAGTGCAAATGCCGGCGCGCACGCGAGCCCACGCCAGAGCGCAAGCCACTAGCCGCTGGGTGCCCCCATGAGGTTGACGGCCATGAAACCAGTCGCAGTATGGGTGCTCGCCGGCAGCGTTGCGGCGGTCGTGTTCGCGGGCGAGCAGATGCCCGCGCACGATCTGAGCACCGATGAGATCATCGAGAAGAACGTCGGGGCGAGAGGCGGGCTCGACGCGTGGCGCAAAGTCCAGACCATGATCTGGTCCGGTCACGTGGATAGCCCCAATGCACCTGCGCCGCATCTGCCGTTTGTCCTCGCCATGAAGCGCCCGAACAAGACACGCTTCGAGGTCACCGTGTTCAACCAGAAGTCCATGCGCGTATTCGACGGGAAACAAGGCTGGAGACTGGGCCCGAATGGCATGGGCAGCGCGACGCCGCGTCCGTATTCGATGGAGGAGGCGACCTCGGCGCGCGACGAGCAGGTGATCGACGGGCTCCTGATCGACCATGAAGCGAAGGGCATCACGGTCACGCTCGAGGGCAAGGATCAAGTGGGAGGGCGCGATGCGTATCGCCTTGCCGCGAAGCTGCCTTCCGGCGTGATCCGCCATGTGTGGATCGACGCTCAAACGTTTCTCGACGTGCAGGTCGACCACCAGGTGCGCACGCCGCGTGGGCAGTCGGTCGTCGTGGAGGTGAATTACAGCGACTTCAGAAGCGTCGAGGGGTTGCAGATACCGCTCGAGATCGAGAGCGGCGCAGCGGCGTCCGACAAAAAGGACAAGCTGACAATCGACAAGGTGTCGCTCAATCCGGCGCTGGACGATGGAATCTTCACGAGGCCCGCGGCGCCGCAGATGCACCGCAAATCGGTTTCGATCGACGTCGATGCCTCGCCGGCGCTGCCTGGCGCCGGACATCCGTCGCCCTGACCATGAATCGCGTCGCAAGCGGGCCGGCAGGCCGCACACGGACACCGTCGCTGGCGGCGCGATGGCTTGCTCCATGCGCGTTGCTCGCCGCGCTGATCATGCCCGTGCGCGAGGCGCGCTGCGCGCCTGCCGCGCCGCCGGTCGCGACGTCGAGCGTCGGGCAGGCCCTCTATCAGCAGGGCGTACTGGGTTCGGGCGAAGCGCTCGAGGCGATGCACGACGGAGGCGTGCGCCTGCAAGGCGCTGCCGCGGCCTGTGTGAACTGTCATCGGCGCAGTGGCCTGGGCTCCAGGGAGGGCAACAGCAGCATCCCGCCGATCACCTGGCGCTACCTCGTCGAGCCGCGCGCACAAAACCCGGAAGACGGCGACTTGCCATACGTTCCCGGAATGCGCGCCGAACGTGAACCGTACACGGAGGCGACGGTCGCGCGTGCCATTCGCGAAGGCATCGACTCCGAAGGCAAGCCGCTCAGCAGCCTGATGCCGCAGTACGCGCTGAACGACGCCGAGATGCAGGCGCTGATCGGCTATCTGAAACAGCTCGATCGGCGCAGGCCGACGGGCGTCACGGATACCGTGCTGCACTTCGCGACGATCATCACCCCCGATGCGGACCCGGTGAAACGCGCGGGCATGCTCGATGTGCTTACGCATTACTTCGCCGACAAGAACGTCTTTCCGCTCGGTGCGGTGCCGCCGTTGCGTGCGTCGCGCAAGATGATGTTCATGGTGAATCGCCGCTGGGAACTGCACGTGTGGGAGCTCAAAGGTCCGCCGGAGACCTGGCGCGGGCAGCTTACGCAGTTTCTGGCCCGGCAGCCTGTGTTCGCGGTCGTGTCGGGGCTCGGAGGGAAAAACTGGGCGCCGATTCACGACTTCTGCGAGCAGGAGGCCGTGCCGTGCCTCTTTCCCAACGTGGAGGTGCCGGTCGAAGACGATCGCGACTTCTATTCCGTGTACTTCTCGAAGGGCGTGCTGCTCGAGTCTGAGCTGATTGCGGCGCGCATTGTCGATGAAGCTGGCGCGCCGCCGCAGGCGCAGGGCACGAAAGAGGCGAACGCGCGGACGCACGTCTGGCAGGTCTATCGCACGGGCGACAACGGCGCACGCGGAGCGCAGTCGCTCGCCACGGCACTGGCGGCTCACGGCATTACGGTATCGAACCGCGCGCTCGCCGCCGGCGAGGGCGTTGCCAGTGCGATGCATGGAATACCGCGCTCGGATGTGCTTGTGCTGTGGCTGCGTCCGCCCGATGTTGCGGCGCTCGCGAGAATCCCTCCGGCGACGCATACGGTATTCATGTCGGGCCTCATGGGCGGGCTGGATAGCACCCCCCTGCCGACGAGCTGGCGTGGCGTCACGCGCCTTGCGTATCCGTTCGATTTGCCGGAAGGGCGGCGCGTGCGCGTCGACTACGCGTTCGGCTGGTTCTCGATCAGACAGATTCCGATGGTGGCTCCCCAGGTGCAGGCGGACACCTACCTTGCCTGCGGTCTGCTCGCCGAGACCCTGAGCCATATGGTCGATGCGTTCGTGAGGGACTATCTGGTGGAGCGGATTCAGGACATGCTCGAACGCCGCATCCTGACGGGCTACTATCCGCGCCTGACGCTGGCGCCGGGGCAGACATTCGCGTCCAAGGGCGGCTATATCGTCCGCTTTGCCGGGCCGGACCATATCAAGCTCGTGGCCGACGGGGACTGGATCGTGCCGTGAGATCGACTGCGTTTTGCGGGAGCGTGTCTCATGCATCTGCGCACTCACGACGGGAAGCTGGAATGGCTCAAATGCGACGCGTCTATTTTCTGCTGCCCACCCCACAGCGCGCACGGGCGGTCGTCGGCGAACTGCTGATGCATCGGGTCGAGTGGCGGCATATGCATGTCATCGCCAACGAGAATGTGTCGATCGACGGCTTGCCGCAGGCATCGCTCGCCCAACGCAGCGATCTGCTCGCTTCGCTGGCACGTGGCACTGCAGCAGGCTGTACGGCCGGATTGCTGATGGCGCTGGTTGCCCTTTTCTGTCCGTCCGAAGACGTTCGGATCGCCGGCGGCACTGTGGTGATCCTCACGCTTTCGGGCGCAGGATTCGGCGCAGGGGTAGCGGCGATGATCGGCGTCGAAATGCCGAATACGCGATTGAAGCGCTTCGAAGAGGCGATCCTTCGGGGCGAGCTTTTGATGATGATCGACGTCCCGAAGGAGCGCGTGGAGGAGATCGAGCAGATGATCGAGCTTCACTGTGCCCAGGCGCACAGCGAGGGAACGGGCAAGACCATTCCCTTGTTCCGGTGACGTGCGCCGGCTCGGAGTCGACACCGGTGGGAGGGCATAGGACGCAGCACCCCTGCAAGTGTTCGCGTTCTATGTCGCAGAGGGCGTCCGGCCGACTGTACTGGTCCCCAGTCGGCCGGTTCGCTATGCATGCCGTTTGGGGCGCGCAATCAGGCGATCAGCTGGCCGCGAGAAGTTGCTTGTAGCGCGCCAGCACGCGCGGAACGTACAGACGTGTTTCCGGCAGCGACGGCACACGATAGCCGGCGCGAATCACCGCGTTCTCACCGGCGTTGTAGGCGGCCAGCGTGAGTTCTACATCGTCCTTGAACAGATCGAGAAGAAAGCGCAGATAGCGGGCGCCGGCCAGCACGTTGTCTCGCGGATTGAACATGTCGCCCTGCGAGAATCGCGCGGCGGTGTCCGGCATCAACTGCATCAATCCCAGCGCGCCTTTCTCCGACACCGCCTTCGGGTTGTATCCCGACTCGATGTCGATCACCGCGCGAAGCAGTTCGGGTTGAACGCGAAAGGAGCGGCTCGCTTCATCAATCACGTCCGCGTACAAGGGAGAGTCGGCGCCGCCTGGTGACTTGCGGGACTGGCGCCTGGCGCCTGGTGCGGCAATCGGCTCGCCCGCAACGATCACCTTCAATCCGGGCTTGCCCCGCACGTTCGTCAGAACGATCGCTCCGTCGCTGCCGACCGTGCCAAAAATTTGCGCGCAGGCCGTTTCCGGCAACACCGCACCGAGCATCGCGAATGCGGCAATGATCGCGTTTCCGAAGCTGGATGAAGGGTGGCAATGCATTGTTTTTTCTCCTGCACCTGAATTGTGGTGGAAGAAAAAACCGCTCGGCAATGGGGCACCTCCCTACACTTTGAGACGCGAAAGAGCGGCAAAAAAGCCCATTGCAAAAACTTAACATTCGAAACAAATGGTAAGAGACGGTAATCAACGGAAACAACTCAGCCGTCATGCACAGTGTCTTCGTTCTTCTCACTGGATGCAATTTTTATGGAACAATTTTCATCCAATGATAAAAATGAACGAGTTTCCCCTATCCATTGCGATAGCTAACCTTCTGGAGATTTCAAAAGGGTTCGAATTTGAAACATTTTTGGGTGCTTGATGCGCTCCCGAAATGACCCGGCAAGTGGAGACGCGCGCCGTTGCGTGCTCTGCGGGAAGTGGCGTGAACCTTGCGGTGGGCAGGCGTACACAGTACCCCGAAAATAACATAAAGCTAACAGTTAGGAATTCGAATGTAAAGAGTGAAAGCTTTGCGGAAGGAAAGAATTTTCGTCAAATAGTGAATGCGGTAATGACGGCCGAGGGCACGGGCACTGGGAGACAAGACGTGAATACCAAATGTCGCGTTGTAATCGCAGAGGATCACGATCTGCTGCGAAATGGTCTACGTTCGATGTTGTGTGCGCAAGCCGACTACGACGTCGTCGGCGAAGCGCGGGACGGCAAGGAAGCCTGCCAGCAGGCGATGACGCTCGCCCCCCATCTGATCCTGATGGATCTGTCGATGCGGGGGATGAACGGTATCGACGCCAGCGCGACAATCAAACGGCGATCGCCGGGCATACGGATCATCGCGCTCACAGTGCATCAAAGCGAGGAGTACGTGAGGGAAGCGCTGCGTGCTGGCGTAGACGGTTACGTGCTGAAAGACGTCTCGTTCGAGGAACTGCTGGTCGCGATGCGCTCAGTCATGCAGGGAAAGAAACATCTGAGCGCAGACGTGTACGGCTACATGGTCGACTCGTTCGTCAGCGGCCGCGAAGCGCCCGCGCCGAAGCATGCCTGGGACGTGTTGACGGCGCGCGAGCGCAGCGTGCTCAAACTGATCGCGGAAGGACGCACCAACCGGCAGGTCGGACAATATCTGAACCTGAGTCCGAAGACGATCGAGAAGTATCGCGCGAGCATGATGCACAAACTCCATATCGCCAACCTGACCGAACTGGTTCTCGTCGCGATGAGCATGGGTTTGCTGACCTCGCTCGCCGCCAAGTGCGCTGAGCCGAACGTTGACGATGCGCACTTGCCGGAACGCACCGATCCGGCTCCGGGCTCGGGCCCAGGAGGCGAACTGCCCGAATACCGCCTGGGCGAAACGGGAACCTGAGTGCGACGAAGGCTTCACTAGCGCGTCCAGCTCGCGCAGACGCGCGTACCGGTCGCGGCGGACGACCCGATCGAAAACGCGCCGCCGTGCATCTCCACGCGGTGCTGCATGCCGATGAGGCCCAATCCGGTCGAATAGGCGTCTTCTGTAGCGAACGGGTGGTTCTCGTAGCCGATGCCGTTGTCCTGAATCGTCAACAGCAGGCCGCCCGCGTCACTCCGCAGGCTGAGGGAAATTTCCGTCGCCTCGGCATGCTTGACGGCATTGTTCAGCGCCTCCTGAGCGACTCTGAACATGTCCGCTTTCAGATGCTCGGGTACGTCCTTGTCCGCGACATCGCAGTCGAACAAGACTGAGATCGCCTCCGTGCCATGTTCGATGCGCCGGCACAGCGAACCCAATGCTGCGGGCAGCCCCAGCTTGTCCAGCATGAGCGGCCTCAGTTCACCGCATATCTGCCGCACGTCGCCGATCGTTTCGCGGACCCTGAACACGGTCGCATCCAGCAGCTGTACCGCATCGTCGACCTGCCCGCGGCGTATGCGCATCAGTGCGTCCTCTGTCATCAGTTTGACGAGGGTTAGCGCCTGGCCGAGGCCGTCGTGCAACTCCGCAGCAAGACGCTGGCGTTCCTTCTGCTGGCCCATCATCAGATACATCTGGCACATCCGCTCGCTTGCATCGAACGTGTCGGCCGGGTCGGCAGACCTGGGCTCGAAGATCAGCGGCTCTTCGAAAAGCGTCAGCAAGACGCGCGCCTCCATCTGTTTCGTGGGGACCCATTGCTGATGCAGCGCCAGCCGCGTTGGATGACCCGTTCGGCCGGTGAGGACGGCGCTGAACGAATGAAACTCGCGAGCCTTGCTCGCGGACAATTCGTCTGCCAGGTCGCTATGAGAGTCGTCGGGCGCGAGGTCGGCGAGACCCTTGCCGACGAGCTCGGCGCTCGAATAGCCGAGCAGCGCGGCGGCGCTGCGGTTTGCCGACACGAAGGTCCCATCGGGCGTGAGAATCGCGAGCGCTGCGCCGCGCGCGTCGGTGACGACGCCGGCGTCGGGTTGGCTGGCGTAGGCCGCGCTGCGAAGTTTGCGCATTGCTTCGATCAGATCGAGCAATCTAACCTGCGGTCCCCCTGGCTGGCTTTCATCCATTGGAGCTCCCCGATGCGTCGAAATAATCAAATCGTAAGACTATCGGGATTGTAGGCCGTGGTCGACGCAAGCTGCAACGGGGAATTTGTGGGGTCGTAGTGTGGGGACACCCCCCATTGCACGGTGCGGGTTTTCCATCAAGCGGGCATACCCTACCGCCGTTTGGGGTCCCTCATCCAATGACGCTTGTAGGCAAATTCATGACACTGAACTTGCGAGGAAGTGAAAGCGCCGCAACCTGCGCATCGCTAGAAGCGACCTTTTTCCTCATTTCTGGAGACCGGTATGAACAGGACTGCAAAATTAAGGATCGGGGTGCTGACGGGCATGGCGCTCGCGGCAACGGCGGCATGGTGCGCACCTTCCGACGACGCTGCGGCCGTTGCCGATCCTCACATGCATCATCACATGATGGCGGGCATGACGACGCGCACGACGGCACAATACACGCTGCCTTCGGTCGACCTCGTGCGCGATGACGGCAAGACTGTTTCGCTCGTCGACGAGTTGAACGATGGTCGTCCGGTGATCGTGACCTTCATCTATACGACCTGCACGACGATCTGCCCGATGACCAGCCAGACGCTGGAGAAATTTCAGAGCGATCTGGGCAGCGACCGGGACAAGGTCCATATCGTCTCGATCTCGATCGATCCGGAAGAGGACACGCCTGCGCGCCTCAAGGCCTATGCGGCCAGGTTCGAAGCCGGCCCCGAGTGGCAGCACTACACCGGCACGGTCGAGGCGAGCATTGCGGCGCAGCGCGCGTTCAACGTCTATCGGGGCGACAAGATGAATCACACGCCGGTTGCCTTCCTGCGCGCCGCGCCGGGCAAGCCATGGCTGCGCATCGACGGCTTCGCCACGCCGTCGGAACTGCTCGCCGCCTATCACGACGTCGTCGCTTCCAACTAGGCCTGCAGCGTCCCGCAAGGAGCGACGAAATTGGAAAAACGACATCGTGTGCTGATTGCCGAGGACCAGCATCTATTGCGCAGCGGCCTGTGTCGCATGGTTTCCGAACTGGACGACTGCTGCATCGTCGGCGAGGCGAGCGGCGGGCTCGAAGCTCATCGCCTCGCCAGGGAGACGCTGCCCGATCTGATCCTGATGGATCTGACGATGCCCGGCGGCAGCGGCTTCGAAGCGATCACCGCCATCAAGCGCGAGTCCCCGCGCGTCCGGATCATCGTCCTCACCGTTCACTGGAGCGAAGACCATGTGCGGGAGGCGTTCGCCGCGGGTGCCGACGGCTACGTGGTCAAGGACGCGTCGTTCGATCAACTGGTCCGGGAAATGCGCTTCGTGATGCAGGGCAAGCGCGCGGCCGGCGCGAACCGGATCAGTGCAGGGGCGCACGGATCGCAGGAGGACATCGCGCACAAGGCGCAGCTCTGGAACGCGTTGACGGGCCGCGAACGCACGGTGTTGCGGCTCGTGGTCGAAGGGCACACCAACCGTCAGGTTGGCGCGTGCCTGAGTCTCAGCCCCAAGACCATCGAAAAGCATCGCGCGAACCTGATGCGCAAGCTCGGCATCAGGAACCTGAATGGCCTCGTGCGCATTGCGATCGACATGGGCGTGCTGTCGTTGCCCGACGACGAACATGTGTGAAATCCCTCCAGACGGGAAGTTGCAACTGGAGGGTCTTTACCCATGTCTTTGGACGGCACTCCCTACTTCTTGCCCGTATCGACCTGAACAAAAATGCATTCAACGGCTTCAGCGGCGCTGAAGCGGTGAGTCGATACAGGGGGGAGCCGTGCATAGCGAATCGACCTCTTTCCAACCCGGTGTGCAGATGCCCGAGCCAGAGGCGCCGCGGCATTGCGCCGGTTTTGCGGCACCGGCACGCACGTATGCGCGGCGCGGCTTCACGCTGCTCGAACTGCTCGTCGTGATGGTCATCATCGGCTTGCTGGCCGGTCTCGTTGCGCCCCGATATTTCGAACAGGTCGGCAAGTCGAACGTCAAGATCGCGCGTGCGCAGATCGTGTCGCTCGGCCAGGCGCTCGATCAATACCGGCTCGACGTCGGCGCGTATCCGACGACCGAAGAAGGCCTGGAGGCGCTCGTGGAGAAGCCGCAGAATGCCGCGCACTGGAGCGGGCCGTATCTGCAGAAGGCGGTGCCCGTGGATCCGTGGGATCGCGCGTATCAGTATCGTTCGCCGGGCGAACACGGCGACTACGACCTGTATTCGCTCGGCAAGAACGGGCGCGGTGACGGCGCGGGCGAGAACGTCACGATCTCGTCGTGGTAGGGGCGCGCGGCGGGGCCGCCGCGCCGCTGGTGGGTTGTCTGCAAGGAGAGTCGACGTGAAGTACGTGCTGCGTGTCTTCGATACGAATGGCTCGGTCCAGACGCTTCGCATCGACAGCGAAACGCCCGCGGCAGCCACGGCACTCGCGCGTTCCCGCGGTCTGCGCGTCGTCTCGGTGCGCGCCGAGGGCGGCCGTCGGCGGCATCGTGCGAACCGGCTGGGGATTCCCGGAGGCCGGTTCAACGTCGAGCTCTTTGCGCGCGAGCTCGCCGCGCTGCTCGATGCGGGCGTGGGTGTTGTCGACGCGTTGCGCACGCTTGGCGGCAACGAGCGCCGCGAGACGTCGGCGCAAGTGTATCGCGACCTCTTGCGCCAGCTCGAAGAAGGGCACTCGCTATCCGCGGCGCTCGAGCACGCAAGCCATATCTTCCCGCTGGTTCTGGTCGCGTGCGTGAAGGCGAGCGAGCAAACCGGCGGTCTCGCCGACAGCCTCACGCGTTACTCGCGCAACAGCGCGACGCTCCACGAGCTGCGTGCACGCGTGGTGTCCGCGGCCATCTATCCGACGGTCCTGCTGTTCGTCGGCGCGGCGGTCGTTCTGTTCCTGCTCGGTTTCGTGGTGCCGCGCTTCGCGAGCCTGCTTGAACACAGCGGGCGCGAGTTGCCGCTGCTGTCGCGCATGCTGATGGCCTGGGGCGGGTTGGTACACGCGCACGGGTCCGGGCTGTCCGTGAGCGTCGCGGTGCTGGCCGTGGCGACCGGCTTCGCGTTGCGCCGCCCGTTCGTGCGTAACTGGATCGCCGATCGCATGCTGGCACTGCCCGGTATCGGGCGACACTTTCGCGTGTTTCGCCAGTCGCAGTTCTATCGCACGACGGCCATGCTCGTCGACGGCGGCATTCCCGCCGTGAAGGCCTTCGACCTCGCACAGGGCCTCGTTGGACGAGCTGACCAGACAGCGCTCGCGGGCGCACTGCACCAGGTTCGCAACGGCGCGAAGGTTTCGGACGCGTTTCAGGAGGCAGGGCTCGCCAACGCGATCGCGTACCGCCTGTTGACGGTGGCCGAGAAGACAGGCGGTCTCGGCCCCGTGCTCGACCGCATCGCGGCGTTCCAGGAGGCGCAGGTGTCGCGCACGATCGATCTGATTTCGCGCTTGATCGAGCCCGCGATGATGATCTTCATCGGCGTGGTGATAGGCGGCATCGTGGTGCTGATGTACATGCCGATTTTCGAAATTGCGTCGAGCATTCAGTAGACCGAATCGGGGAAGCGCGTGGATACACTCATCGCCCAGCCGGATGGCACACAAGCCGAAGCGCGCGCAGATCTGCGCGACGCACTGAGAGCGCTCGGCGAGCGGCATGGTTCCGGCATTCGCGCGCTCGAAGAGCTGATGGCGCAAACCTCGCTCAGCGCGGACGAACTGCGCGTGCAACTGGCAGCGCTGTTCCGCATGAAGTCGATCGGTATGCGCGAGCTGAATCAGCTCGAACCGGATTTCGAAGTGGTTTCGTTCGTCGAAGCGACGACTCGCCTCTGCGTGTGCTTCCACGATCCCGACGCCAATCACGGGCTGCTGTTCGCGATCGCCGATCCGCTCGATGCGCGCACGCGCGGCTGGATCGAGCATCGGATGCGCTCGCAGCCGGGCGTGCCGTATAGCTGGGCGCTCGCGAGCGCGGGAGACATCAATGCGTATTTGACCGTGCGCGAAAAGGACGTGCGCGCGATGGACTCCCTCGCGTTCGACGACCCGATCCAGAACACAGTCGATCCGGCCTCGCTGGCGTTGACGCTGCAGGGCATCAGCAGCGACGACAGTCCTGTGGTCAGACTCCTCAACTCGACGATCTACGACGCGCTCAAGATGATGGCGAGCGACATTCACCTCGAATGCCGCGCGAACGGCCTGATGATCAAGTGCCGCCTAGACGGCGTGCTCACCGTGGTCGGCCGTGCCGAGGGTCGCGACGTCGCGGACCAGGTGCTCTCGCGCGTGAAAGTGATCTCCGAGCTCGACATCGCCGAGCGGCGTGTGCCGCAGGACGGCCGTTTCAAGGCGCAGTACGCGGGGCGTGAAATCGACTTCCGCGTGTCGATCATGCCGAACCAGTTCGGCGAGGATGCGGTGCTGCGGATCCTCGACCGCTATCAGCTATCGCAATCGGCGGGCGGCCTGACGCTCGAGGCACTCGGCTTTCAGGAGGGCGATACGCGCTTCATGCGCAAGCTCGCGTCGATGCCATACGGCATGCTGCTCGTCACGGGGCCGACCGGCAGCGGCAAGACGACGACGCTCTACGCGATTCTCACGGAAATCAACAACGGTCTCGAGAAGATCGTGACGATCGAGGATCCGGTCGAATACCAGCTGGGCGAAATCCTGCAGATCCCGGTGAACGAGGCGAAAGGGCTCACGTTCGCACGCGGACTGCGCTCGATTCTGCGGCATGACCCGGACAAGATCATGGTAGGGGAAATCCGCGATCCGGAAACGGCGCAGATCGCCGTGCAGGCCGCACTGACCGGGCACCAGGTATTCACGACCGTGCACGCGAACAACGTGTTCGACGTGATCGGCCGGTTCACCAACATGGAGGTCGACCCGTACAGCTTCGTTTCCGCGCTCAATGGCGTAGTCGCGCAGCGCCTGTTGCGGCAATGCTGCCCGGACTGCGTGACCGAAGACAGGATCGACACGGAAACGCTCATGCGCTCGGGCATCGACCCGGACGCAGCGGGCGGCTACCTCTTCCGCCGCGGCGCCGGCTGTGGCGCCTGCCGTGGCAGCGGCTATCGCGGACGGCGTGCGATCGCCGAGGCGCTGCGCATGAACGACGAACTTCGGCAACTGCTGTCGGAGCGCGCGCCGCTCGGTCACATCAAGGCTGCGGCGATGCGCTACGGCATGCAGACGCTGCGCGTGGCCGCAATCGATCTGGTGAAGCGCGGCGAAACGACACTCGAGGAGATCAATCGTGTCACGATGGTCGAATAGTCCGGTTGCGATCGGAGTCGGCACACGCGAGATCGTCGTCGGCGCACGCGCGCCCCGGCTGTGGCGCACCCGCAAGCATCTGCCACCAGCGGAGCCCGCCAGCTTCACGATTCCCGATGACCAGTACGGTACCGAGTCGGGTCTGCTCGACGCGCTGCGCGCGGCGCTCGTCACCACGCCCGGCGCCGATGCAGGCGATGCGGATGAAGCGGCGCCCCGCGAGGCGAAGCCGTCGACGCGCAACGCGCATGTGGTGCTGGACGACTTCTGGGGCATCCACGCGATATTGCGCGGCGACTTCCGCACGCTGCGGGCGCGCGAGCTCGAAGAGGTCGCGCTGGCCCATTTCACCGACACCTACGGGATCGACGGCGCCACGCTGCTAGTGCGCTTTTGCGTGCAGCAGGGCGGCCGTGCGCTGTTTGCGAGCGCCATGTCCCGCGCGCTTCATGACGGCATTCATGAGGTCGGTGCCTCCGGACATGTGCGGATTTCGCGCCTGAAACTGGGACTGCCCGAAATGCTCAATTGCATCGACGTGGCGGCGGGCGGCGACGCACTGCTGATGTTCGTCGCCGAGGAGCTGATGCAGGCCGTGATGATCGAGCGGCGCGGCTGGGCCGCCTACGATGCGCAACGCCTGTTTCCCGGCGACGCGGGCAATGCGTCACGGCTTGCCGAACTGGCCGAGCAGCTGTTCGAACGCTCGGCGACGCGAGCGGGCCTCAAGCGGGACGACTGCACGATCTATCTGTTCGGCAACGACACCGACCCGGCGCCGTTCGAAGCGCGCTTTGCGGCTGCGATCCGGCCGGCACAGCCGGCGACGGACAACTCGCCCGCGCGGCGCTTGATGGAGTATGCGCAATGATCCAGGTCCTCGATATCGACTTCGGCAGGCGGCGCGCACGCACCGGGACGAGCGGCCTGATCCTGCTGTGCGTCGCCGTTCTGCTGCTGCTCGCGTGCGGCGCGCGGCTCTGGCGTGCGTATGCCGAGAACGATCGCGTGCAGGCGCAGCTCGACGCCATGCGCCATCCGACGTTCGCGCAGAGACACGCGGTGACGCCGCCGCCCACACCGGCCGCCAGGCTGGCGGAAAAGCAGAGCCTGTCGATACTGCGCGAACTGACCGTGCCGTGGCAAGACCTCTTTTCGATCGTGGAGGATTATCCGGACCATGACGTCGCGCTGATCGGCATCGACCAGAACCCTGCGCAGAGCCAGATTCGCATCACGGCCGAAGCGAAGAATATCGACGCGATGATCGCGTACCTGAAGTATCTGCAGACGAGCGTGCTGCTTCGCGAGGCCGTGCTCAACGATCACCTGGTCGAGAACAATGTGCCGGGCAAGCCGGTTCGTTTCCAGATCACCGCTGTCTGGAGGAAGTCATGAATGTGGACCAGTTGCGCGACCGGCTGCTGACACTGCGGTTCGAGCTGCGGCGCCTGTTCGGCCTGCCTGGATTCGTCGGTATCCTGATGATTGGCGCGGCGGCCCTCATGTGCGCCGAGATTTCCAGCGTGGAAGCCGATACGAAGGAGATGCGGGCCCCGGCTCATGTCGTCCAGGCGGCCAGGACGCGCCATGCAGCTGGCAAGCACGATGCGCAAGTCGATGCGATAGCGCTCGAGGCGTTGCCGGAACTGTTCCCGCACTTTTCTCAAAGTGCGGATGATATCGCGTCCATATTCGAGCAGGCCCGCGGCAGCAATCTGACACTCGGGTCTGCCGAGTACCAGGTGAGCACGGATGCGGGCGCGCGCTTTACCCGCTATCAGGTGATGCTGCCCGTCAAGGATCAGTACGGCGCGATCAGGCATTTCCTTGCACTGGTGCTCAACAAGGTGCCGAATGCAGCGCTACGGGAAATCCATGTGGAACGTCCCGCGGTGGACGGCAATATTCTCGATGCGCGGGTGCGCATCGAACTGATTTACCGGAGCGCCCAGCCATGAGACCCGCTCTGCCCATGCGTGTGCTGCTGGTGTTTTGCGCAATCGCGGCCGCCGGGGCAGGGTATCGCGTGCTGGTCGCGGCACGCCAGATGCCGGCGCAAGTCGCCGCGCTCGACAGCCAGCATCGCAACGACGCGCACGCGCGGCCAGATGCCAGGCGCCGCACGCACTCGTCCGAGGCGGCCGCGAAGGCTGCGCCAGCGTCTGCGGCGCAGGCCTCAGCGTCTGCGGCGGCCCATGCCAGGCTACTTTCGTTGCGCGCGCCGCTTTCCCTCGAATCGGCCCACGATCCCTTCACGGCGTCTTCGTGGCTTCCGCCGCCGCCCGTCGAAGTGCCGGCCGCGCCGGTGCGGCCCGCGCCGCCCACCGCGCCGCCCGTGCCTTTCGCCTACGTGGGGCAGCTCGATGCAAAGGCGGCGAAGCCGCAAGTCTTTCTCAGCAGCGGAGACCAGTTGCTGATCGTGTCGCCGGGCGACGTGATCGACAACCAGTACCGCGTCGAGTCGGTGTCGGAGTCGGACGTCGTGTTGACCTATTTGCCGCTGCACGAAAGACAGGTGGTCGCCATTCCACGAGAGGACAAGTAAATGAAAACCTCACGCACACGGGGTGCGGGCCGCGATGGAGACGGCGGCCCAGCAGCACGCCTCTCGCCTGTCATCCGGTTGCCCGCTCCGTGCCCGGACGCGATACAGGCCGCGAGAAGACGGGCGCTGGCCATTGCCGTGTCGGTGCTCGCCTTTAGCGGCTGCATGCACGTCCCGAACGTTCATGACGATCCGACCGATGCCCAGGCGAAAGTCGACTATTTGAACCAGCGCAACGCTCAGGTCAACACGCTGCTCGACCAGGCCGATCAGTACCGCAAGAACTACCAGTTCGACGAAGCGATCCGCAATCTCTTCCAGGCGTACGACATCGATCCGACCAATGAGCGCATACGCAAGATCGGCTTGCAGATCGATCAGGACCGCAAGGATCTGGCCATCCTGCAGGAGGCCGAACGCATGATGAAGCGCGGCGCGTATGCGCAGGCGGCCGAGCGGGTGCACCGTGTGCTGGTGGAGAACCCGACCAACACCCTTGCGCAGCAGATGCAGACGGAACTCAACGCCCAACTCAGTCAGCAGCGGGCGGATCGCGATGACAAGCTTGCGGCTTCGTCGATCATGCAGAAGCCCGTGACGCTGCAGTTTCGCGACGCGAACGTGCGCATGGTGTTCGAAGCGCTGTCGCGCACCACGGGATTGAACGTGATCTTCGACCGCGACGTCCGCGCCGATCTGAAGACGACGATCTTCGTGACGAACGCGTCGGTGCAGGACACGGTCGACATGATCCTCATGCAGAATCAGCTCGACAAGAAGCAGCTCAACGCGAACACGCTTTTCATTTATCCCGCCACGCCCGCCAAGCAGCTCGAATATCAGGAACTCAAGGTGCGCACGTTCCAGTTGTCGAACGTCGACGCCAAGCAGATCCAGCAGTTGCTCAAGAGCATTCTGAAGGTCAAGGAAGTCGTGATCGACGAGCGTGCGAATACCGTGACGGTTCGCGGCACACCCGACACGATCAAGGTGGCCGAGGAGATGATCGCCGCGCAGGATTTGCCGGATCCCGAGGTGATGATGGAGGTCGAGGTGCTGGAGGTGTCGCACGAGCGCCTCACCGATCTGGGTATCGACTGGCCTAATTCGTTCACGATGTCGACCCCGAGCACCGCGACGACATGGGGCCTGCTGCATCATCTGACGATCAATGAACTGAATGTCAGCAGCCTCTCGGCCACGGCGAACTTCAAGCTCACCGATACCGACGCGAATCTCCTTGCGAGCCCGCGCATCAGGACGCGCAACAACGAGAAGGCGCGCATCATGATTGGCGATAAGGTACCGGTGATTTCGAGTTCCAGCACGCCGAGCACGAGCGGCCCGTCTTATACGCAAATGATTCAGTACCTCGATGTCGGCATCAAGCTCGAGGTGCAGCCACGGGTCTATCGCGATGGCGACGTCGGCATCCAGCTGAATCTCGAAGTCAGCAACATCACGAATACGATTTCGAGCAGCAATTCAAACGGCCTGAATTCTCTCGCCTATCAGATCGGAACGCGCAGCGCCTCGACGAGTCTGCGCTTGCGCGATGGCGAAACGCAGATTCTCGGCGGCCTCATCTCGGACGAAGACCGTAGGAATGCCAACAAGGTGCCCGGTCTTGGCCAGTTGCCGGTGCTGGGGAGGTTGTTCTCCAACCACCAGGGCGACCACGTCAAGACGGAGATCGTCTTGCAGATCACACCGCACATCGTCCGGCCGCAGCTTGCCGCCGATGCGGATACGCAGGAATTGTGGTCGGGCACCGATGTCAATGTGCACGCCGATCAGCTTCGGCTCGACCCCGTCGTGGCGAACGCGGCGACGTCCGTGGCGCCTCCGGTGAAGCCGATGCCAGGCATGGTCGGCGGCGGCACGGTTGGAGGGGCGTCTTCGCGAGGAGGCGCCGAGGCGTACCCCGCACTGCCGTCGCCTTCGAATGGCGCGTTCGGGCAGATGGCCCCGCCGCCGCGCACGACGCCGCCGCCCGAACCGTACGGTGGACGCTTCTCGCGAACGCCCACACCGCAAGCGGTTCCCGCGCCGCAGTCCGGCCAGAGCGCGGCGCCGGCGCCAGCCGAACCATCGGCAGCGGAGCAGGCGGGCGGCGAAGCTGCGGCCGCAGCGCCGCCGCCTGCGCCCGCAGCGCCTGCAACGTCCGCCGCACCGCCGCCGATGTTGACGATGCCGCCAGGCACCATGCCGAGCGATAACCCGCTTCGCCCGGTCGAGGGTGGGTACTGAGCCGTGGCTACCGGAAATAGCACGATGCGCTTGCGCGTCACACGCCAGCTCGATCAACGTGGATTTACGCTGATCGAGCTGGTGGTCACGCTCGCGCTCGTCGGCATTCTCGCGCTCGCGATCATGCCGTTTTCGGAACTGATGGTGCAGCGTCAGAAGGAGCAGCAGCTGAGCGACGCATTGCGCGAGATCCGTACCGCGCTCGACGCCTACAAGGAGGCGAGCGATACCGGTCTCATCGACAAGGATGCGGAAGCGTCCGGCTATCCGCCGACGTTGAGCGTGCTCGTGACGGGCGTAAAGAACGCCAGGGATCCGAAAGGCGGACTGCTGATGTTCCTGCGTCACGTGCCGCGCGATCCTTTCTTTAGCGGCGACCCGGACACGCTTGCCGAAGAGACGTGGAACGTGCGCTCTTATGGAGAGCCGCCGGATCAGGCAGCAGGCGGCGACCCGGGCATGAGCGGCGAACAGGCTGGCAAGGATGTGTTCGACGTGTCGTCGAAATCCGATCGCGTCGGCATTAACGGCATCCCGTACAAACAATGGTGACGATGCATCATGAAATCCGCTTGCACGCACAAGGCCCGCGGCTTCACGCTGATCGAACTCGTCGTCGTGATGGCCATCATCGGCCTGCTTCTGACAATAGCGGTGCCGCGCTATATGCACAGCATCGAACGCGGCAAGGAGCAGGTCAGGCAGCAGAACGTCGCGGTGATGCGCAACGCGATCGATCAGTACTACGGAGATAACGGCCAGTATCCTGAGACGCTCGACGAACTGGTGGCGAAGCATTACTTGCGCGCCGTCCCGGTAGATCCGGTCAATGGCGATGACAAATGGGCGGTGATTGCTTCGCCGGACGAAACCAGGCCGGGCGTCTACGACGTGGCGCCGGCGAGTGCTCCTCAGGGAGCGCCACCGCGCGCGGACGGGAGCGCCAAATGAGCCACTCGGCAGGCACGCGGCGCGTCGGCTCGCGCGCAAAAGCGCGGGCGCGGCGACGCTCGCGGCGGCGTGCCGCGCGTGAGGGCGGCCTCGTGCTGCTGACGCTCCTGATTGCGCTGATGCTGATGTCGATCGCATTGGCGGGCGCACTCGACGTGTGGTCGCTGCAACGCCGCCGCGAACAGGAGAAGCAACTGCTGTTCGCTGGCAACCAGTACCGGCTGGCGATTCTGCGGTATTACCGCGTCGGCCGCGCTTATCCCGCATCGGTCGACGAACTGCTCGACGACAAGCGGTTTCCCAAGTCCTTGCATCATCTGCGTTTTGCGTATCCGGATCCGATTACGGGCAAGAATGACTGGGTACCCATGCTGCAGGGCGATCGATTCTACGGCGTCTTCAGCCGGTCAGACGAGGCCACGATCAAGCGCGCAGGATTTCCGCGGCAATACGAGGATTTCGAGGGCGCGGAGACCTATGACGGGTGGAAGTTCCTGTTTCTGGCCCCGGGCCTGCGAACCGCACAGAGCAATGCTGGCGGCCTCGCCGCGCCTGGCAAATCGACCGGTTTTCCTGCGCTGTCTGGCTTCGATGGCGGTTTCCTGCCGGGGCAGCGGATGCCCGGGTCGCGGTAACCCGATCCTGCTCGCTAACGCGTTGCGATGGCGGCAACGAGCGAACATGCCGAGAACGTAAATCGCACCGCCTGACAGCGTGGAAAGCGCACCGGGCTGACCCAAGCGGAACAAGGCGAGAATCACGAGCGCGGCCGCGGTGAGCGTAGTACCGAAGAAGACCGCCATGAACGGCGACTTCACGATCTGCGTGTTGATCGTGTTCATCGCCGCTATGCCGGCTGCCGGTGGTGTGCGTGCGAACGACGCCATGAGTCCACGGGACGCACGTCGGCTCCTCACGCTGTTCAAAAGAACGCTTTCGACCGACCTGTCGATTCTGGGTGCATAGCGACGGCCGTCCAGAATCCGGGATCGCGCCAAAGCAGGGCGCGCCTGGCGAAGTCAAATGGCGGCGTTCGGCTAAAGCGAATCTATCCATGAAGCCACGGCGGCGTTCACGTCGTCCGGGCGGTCCTGCATGATCCAGTGACCCGCGTTGGGCCATGCTTGCACTTTCGATTTTGGGTGGGAGAACCACGGCCGCATGGCGTCGGCCTGGACTGGGTCGACACACAGGTGATAGAAGGGGACCTGCAAGCCTGCACAGAATCTTGCGCTCGCGTCTCCGATGCCTATCTGATCGTCGCCGAAGAACAAAGGGGCGAAGGATTCGCGAATGACGTGCAGCGGCATGCCTTGCAGCCGGATCGCGTGCCGACGCTTGTGAGCCGGATCGGTCGCGGGCCCGTAGACGCGCTGGAATAACGCGGCGGCGACGGCGCGAGGGTCGCCTGCGTTCAGTTCATGGGCCGTTTTGTCGAAGACTTCAGCGGCATCGCCCGAAAATCCAATTGCCCCGTCAACGGAGACGACGGCGCTGACCAGATCGGGCCGGCGCGCCGCGAGACGGGCTGCGATCTGGCCGCCCATCGAATGTCCCACGACGATGAATCGCTCGTTCGGGTAGCGCGTCACAATCAGCGCCTCGATGTCGGCAACATAGTCCTTGGGCGAATAAGCGCCGGACGGCGGAACCTCGGACGCACCGTGCCCGCGCAGGTCAACGGCGACGACGTGATACCTGCTCTCGAAGAAGGGCAATTGCCCACTCCAGTCCTGGGAATCGCAGGTCCAGCCGTGCAAAAACATCACGTTCTTCCCGGTGCCGCGGTCCGATGCAGAAAGTCGTGCAGTGGAGACGTTCGTTGGAACAGCGAAATCGGCTACATTGAGTAATGCCGAACTGCTCTGGACTGCTTCCATTCTGTATTCTCCGTGGTGATCGAGCCGATCGGGCGCTTTGCGCCCAGGCAGAGCCGTTCAGGCGCCAGGGCTCGAAGCAATATGCGTGATACTCATGGTATACGTTGGAGATCTACGGTCAATTACGCACCACGAAGTGCGTAGATATACAGGAGGATATCTGCATGGCTTGCGAGGTTGACGCAGTATTCTTTGCGGACTGTGCCGCGCGTTCGTTTTTCGATCAGGTGGCCAACAAGTGGTCGGTAATGATCCTGACGCTGCTCACGGAGAAGCCGACACGGTTCAATGAAATCAAGCGGCGGCTGGAAGGCATCACCCACAAGGCGCTCACGCAGGCCCTGCGGCGTCTCGAGCGCAATGGTCTGATTGCGCGCGAAGTGATCCATGCCTCGCCGGTGGCGGTCGAATATTCGATTACCGAATTAGGGCGCACGCTGCAAGTGCCGTTTGGCGCCGTATATGATTGGTCGATCAAGCATCTGGACGAGATTGAGCACGCCCGGGATGCCTACGACCGAAGGGAAGGTCAGTAACATCGATTAAACAGGATCTCTAAGAATCTGAGAAATGCGGTTCGCGGCCAACACATTCCACCAGAAATGCCATGACGGCCTTGACGGCCGGCGTGCGACGGAGGTCGGGATAGGTCACGAGCCAAAGCGGCGTTTCCTGCGGCGCCGCTGCGCCGCCGACCCTGACGAGTGCCGTGTCGCCATCGCCGATCATCGTCGGCAGGAGTGCGACGCCGACACCGTTTCGAGCCGCCGCCTGCTGGCCGATCACATCGCCTGTTTCGAATACGATGGGGCGCCCGTCGAGATAAGCGCGCAGCCAGCGCTGATGACTCACATGGTCCAGTGACGCGTCATAAGCGATGAACTCCCATTGCGGCGCGGGGCGCGAGGCGTAGTCATGGCTGGCATACAAGCCGAAGCGGATCGCCCCGATCCGCCGCGTGACCAGACTGCCTTCCTTGGGCTCGACCATCCGGATGGCAATGTCGGCGACACCGCGATCCAGTGGTGCGATGCCGGCGGCGCCTTCCATGACGATCTTCACAGTTGGGTTGGCTTCGCGGAACGCGCGCATGTGCTGCGCGATGCAATGGCTGCCGAGAGTAGGCGGCACGCTGATACGTACCGTGCCGGACAACGAGGAGGAAGCACGCAACGCATAGGCCTCGACCGCCAGCGCGCCTTCGACCATCGGTGCTGCCAGCGCGGCGATCGCTTTGCCGTCCTCGGTCAGGCGAACGCTGCGAGGCAGGCGATAAACAAGCTTCAACCCGAGTGCCGTCTCCAGCGACGCGACACGTCGCCCGATAGTCGCATGTTCGACCGACAGCGTGCCCGCGGCGCCGGAGAGCGTCCCCACGCGCGCGAGCACGACAAAGTAGCGTAGATCCTGCCAGTCGAACATGGCTATTTCCAGACAGAGTGTGTGAGCAAAGAGGGAATTCTCTTCTGAATGGGACCAGTCTAAGCTCGTTCGTCAAGGACGTCCGAAGGGGCGTTCATGGACTCAGGAGATTCGCTATGCATTACGAACTGACTACGCTGTCGTCGCACATTTTGAAGCTTCCGCAGGTGATCGCGAATGCGCAGACGTGGCTCGATCGTCCGGTGGCCACGGGACGCAGGCTCGGGGTCTGGACCTCGGAAAACGGCCGGCTCGGAAGCGTGCGCGTTCTGCGCGGCTTTGCCGATGCGGAAGAACTGGCGCGCGAACGGTACCGCGAGTTGCACCATCCCGATCCGTTCGGGGCCGCCAGCAGCGCGTGTACATTCGAGAGCGAGAGCTACGCCGGTTTTCCGTTCCTCCCGATTGTCGAGCCGGGAGTCTTCGGCAAGTATTACGAGTTCCGCACCTACTGGCTCAAGCCAGGCGGACTGACGCCGACCATCGAGGCATGGGAGGCCGCGATGCCCGAGCGCTCAAAGCGGTCGCCGCTGACACTCAACATGTATGCGCTCGATGGCGCGCCACGCATCACGCACATCTGGCCTTGGAACAGCCTCGATGAGCGCATCGCGATTCGCGCCAAATCGTTTGCCGACGGCATCTGGCCGCCGAAAGGCGGACCGGAGCAATTCCACGAAGCGACTTCCACGATCTGGATTCCGACCGTCGACTCGCCGCTTCGTTGACTTCGCCCGGTAGCTTGCCGATCGCGCTCTGTGTCGGGTTCGATTGGCGAGTCAGTTGCGAACGCAACGAAATCCCGCATAAACATACTGATAACGCGGCTGAAACCAGTTGCGGAACGTTGGCCGCAACATGCACTGGGCGGTGCGCGGCGAGCCGCCTTTCATTGCGTAGTGCTGACCGTCGAAGAAGTTTGCCGAATACCCTTCGTAGAACGGGAACGCCTTGAAGCCCGGCAGTGGACCGAAGAGCGTGGAGGTCCATTCCCAGCCGTTGCCGTACAGGCCTTCCACGCCCCACGTGCTGGCGCTGTCCGGTGTGGCGTCGACGGCCACCGGGTTCCAGTCGCGGAAGTCGAAGTTGTCGCTGCGGCCGGGCAGCGCGCCATGCGCCGCGCGCTGCCACTGCGCCTCGCTCGGCAGCGCCATGCCGCGCCAGCGCGCAAAGGCGCTGGCTTCGGCGTGGCTCACATACACGGGCCATGCAAGCGGCAATGCGATGTCTTCGAACATCGTGCGCAGCGTCCAGCCTTCGGCGCCGCGCGACCAGAATACGGGGTGCGCCACGAGTGCGCTTTCCTTCCAGGCCCAGTCCGCGTCGTTCCAGAGTTCGCGCTTCTGGTAGCCGCCGTCCTCGATAAATTCGAGAAACGCGGCATTCGTCACCATGTAGCGGTCGATCTCGAAGGCCGGCACGTCGACCTGCTGCTCGCCGAACTCGTTGTCCCAGCCGAACAGGCCTCGCTCGGCGCTCATGCCGAGTTCCGTGCGGCCCGCGGGCACCGGCACCGTTCCGGCCTTGACCGTATAGAGCGGGTCGGCGCGCGCGCCCGTAGCGGCGGGCGCCTGCTTTTGCGCGAACGGCAACTGGTGGAGCATGTAGGCGAGCGTTTCGACGTGCATGAGCCGATGTTCGATCGCGACGTTCAGCAACTGCCCTGGCGTGTCGTGATTCGAGGCATCGGGCGGCAGGTCGAGCGTCGAGAGCTGTGCGTCGATGCGGCTGCGTGCGTCGCGTCCGTAGGCCAGGACTTCGGCGAGGTCGGGCCAGTCGGCAGGCACATCGGTCGGCAGGCCGCCATCGACCGGATCGATGCCGAACGCGAACAGCTGGTCGAGGCGCGCATCGGCGGAGGGCACGTCGAACAGGCGCTTGTCGAAGAGGTTGCGGTCAAATGCTTCCAGATGACCGATATAGAACACGATGCGGTGCCGCTCGCGAATGGGCCGCTCGTACAGAAACTCGGGCTTGACGACGTTGAAGAGCGCGTCGCTGGCGGTGCGCGCCGCTTCGAGGCGGGCCGCGAGCGTGGGGGATTGCGCGAGATGCATTTCGGCGATTCTCCTTGCGTGGGCGTAGTACGAAACTTTAACCCTGCGCAGGAGTTGTGCCAACGGTGTTGCCGCGCCAGCGAGGCGCGGCGCCGGCACCCCGGGCGGGCCGCCCACCCGGGGTTTGCCGCGAATTACAGATGCCGCAGACCTTCGATATCGATGATACGGATCAGCTTGCCCTGTGCGTCGATCAGGCCGCGCTTTTGAAATCGCGACAGGGTGCGGCTCACCGTTTCGAGCGTCATGCCGAGATAGCTGCCCATGTCCTCACGCGTCATGCGCAGGTTGAACTCCGCATGCGAATAGCCGCGCTGGCCGTTGCGTTCGGAAACGTCCAGCAGGAACGCGGCGACGCGTTCGTCGGCAGAGAGCGAGCCGAGCACCATCATTTGCGACGATTCGCGGATGAGTTGCTCGCTCATGAGGCGGAGCAGCCGGTCTTGCATAGCGCCGGTTTCGCGGCACAAATGCTTGAGGGCCGAGTAGGGAATGAGGCAGACCGAGCTGTCTTCGAGCGCCACGGCACTGCAGGTGTGGAAGCCGGTGCTGATGCCGTCGAGGCCGAGCGGGTCGCCGGCCAGACGCAGGCCGGTGACCTGCTCGCGGCCGTCGCGGTGCGCCATGACCGTCTTGAGCGAGCCAGAACGCGCAACGTAGAGATTGTCGAATGCGTCGCCGGCGCGATACACGGCTTCGCCGCGCCGCACACTGCGCGCGGAGCAAATCAATGCTTCGAGTTTCGGCAGGTCGTCGAGCGTGAGGCCCTGAGGCATGCACAGGTGCCGCATGGCGCAAACCGAACAGCGCGTGGACGTGCGCGGCGCCGTCGTCAGGGGCGTGCGATTGCTGCGGCGCACGGTGGCTTGAGAAGCGACGGTATGGTTCAGCATGGACAATGCTCCTTTGATTTCTGTCCAGGCATTGTCCACCGGGGTCGAATCTCAGATTAGTGACAAAGCGACGCGCATTTAAGATGAATCGTTTTGAGCCTTGTCAGAAGCCGCTCGCGCGGCGTCTGACGGCGCGCAAGCGACTCTCCAATAACAGGCAAAACGGCCTGTGCTCAATGCGACTACTGCCCGGCATTTCCGGCGGCAGACGGGATGAGGAGGACGGGCAGCGTGGACTGCCGCACGCAGCGTTCGGCAACGCTGCCGAGGATGAGGCGCTGGAAGCCCCGGCGGCCGTGTGTGCCCATTACGATCAGGTCGGAGCCTGCGGTTTTCGCGGCGCTGAGCACGAGTGTCGGCACGTCGTCGAGCGAGGAGGCTTCGCCCGTGAGCATGGCGCCCTGCACGCCATGCTCTCCCATGGCCTTGTTCATTTCTTCCGCGAGTTCGTTGCCCTGCGCGATCATCTGGTTGCGCAGGATCGACGGGTCGTAGCCGGGCGCGTCGAAATACATGGGCGTGTTCTCGATCACGTAATACGGCTGCAGCGTCGCGCCCATCGCCTTCGCCAGATCGAGCGCGGCTTCGAAGGCGCGGCGCGAGGTGGCACTGCCGTCGACGGCGACAAGGATGCGTGTGTACATAAGACCTCCTCTTTGAGTGGGATCGAGAATCGCGCGGCCCCGGGCGATGCTGCGACGAGGCGGGCGCGGCGTGTCGTGACTGGCGAGAAGCTTAATGGATCGCCAGTAAACACGCAGCCGGACTGTATGAAATGTGGAAGGTGCAGGAAGGAAGATCAAGTGGGTTGCGTCGGAATATCGCAGCGCCGCCTGGTTTCATTTGCTATGTCGTTATGTTGCACGCGCACCGGCATACCGCTATCGTTGCCTCTTTTTCGCTCCGCGCAGTCTTCCCCTCCCGTGAAACCTTCCTCCGCTAACCTGCCGTTTCGCGACGCGTTGCTGGCCATGCTCGGCATCGGCCTCGTCAACATGCTCGTCGCACTCGATCAAACCGTCGTCAGCACCGCTTTGCCCTCGATCGTCGCCGAACTGCACGGTTTCGAGTTCTACGCGTGGATCGCGAGCGCCTACCTGCTGGCCTCGGTCGTGACGGTGCCCGTGTTCGGCCGGCTCGGCGACTACTTTGGCCGCAAGCGCTTCGTGATCGCCGCGGTGATTGTGTTTACGGCGGCCTCCGTGCTGTGCGGCCTCGCGACCGACATGCGTTTTCTGGCGGCGGCGCGGGCGCTGCAGGGCGTTGGAGGCGGGATGATGGTGGGCACGGCGTTCGCCTCGATTCCCGATCTCTTTCCCGACCCGCGTGCGCGGGTGCGCTGGCAGGTCGTCATGGCGGCCGCCTACGGCATCGGGACGGCGGCGGGGCCTTCACTGGGCGGCTGGCTCAGCGAGCACTTTGGCTGGCGCTCGACCTTTCTCGTCAATCTGCCGGTTGGCGCGCTTGCACTTTATTTCATCTGGGCGCATCTGCCGCGCTACCAGCCGGGGCGTACCGGCGAGGTGCGCATCGACTGGACGGGCGCCGCGCTCGTCGCACTGGTGCTGGGCGGTTTCCAGACCCTGATCGAGGCGGTGCCCCGGAGCGGCCTGACGACCGGCAACGGCGTGCTCGCGCTGGCAGTGCTCGCCGGCGCGGCGGCGCTGCTGGCCTGCGAGCGCCGCGCGACGCACCCGATCATCCCGCTTGACCTGTTTCGCGACCCGCAGCTCGTCACCTTGTTTACGCTCTCGACGCTCTCGGGCTTCGTGATGTTCTCGCTGATCTTTTTCGCGCCGCTCCTGCTGCAGGGCGGTTTCGGGCTGTCGCCCCAGGAGGCGGGGCTGCTCGCCACGCCGATTGCCGCCTGTATCGCGCTAGGCAGCCTGATCAACACGCGCATCGTGATCCGGCTACGCAAGCCCACGACGATTCTGACGGCCGGCTTCAGCTTGCTGGTCGCGGCTTCCGCCGGTCTTGCCTTCGCGTCCCGGCACACGGCGCACCTCTGGCTCGAGCTGGCGATGTCGGCGGTGGGTATCGGGCTCGGCTTCATCCTGAACAACCTGAATATCTTCGGTCAGGAGATTGCCGGGCGGGAGCGTTTCGGTATCACGACCGCCTTGCTCCAATCCACGCGGATGGTGGGCGGCATGCTCGGCACCAGCGTCGTGGCGACCATCGTCAACCATCGCTATGCGGCCGGAGTGGGGGACGCGCTGGCGGTGATCGGCGCGCCGCTGCAGCAGCGTTGGCAGCCCCAGCTCGCCGATCCGCGCGTGCTCATCGACCCGTCGTTGCGCGAGGGTCTCGTCGCGCAGATGAAGGCGGCAGGGCTCGACGGCGCGGCGCTGATCGATGCGGTGCGCCACGTACTGGTGGATGCGATCCATCTGGGCATCGGCCTGACGGGCTGCGCGGCGCTCGCGGCGGCCCTGTGCGTGGGGCGGATTTCCCATATCCGCTTCAGCCGCAGCGCCTCGGCGGCGCAGAAAACCGCTGAAGCGCGCGCCGACGAGGTCAAGGCCGATTAGGGGCCGCCGCGTTCGGGTGTACGCAGTCGGCGCAGGTTTTCGCGCTATATTTGTCTGACAAAAACAACAGCGTGTCTGGCTGAGCGAGAAGGGCAGCGCGTATTCGTCTCTGCGCGGCGTCGCCCTCAGGCGGCGTGGGCCATCGCCCCGAACAGCGCGTGGTGCGTTTGCTGGCTCATGGCGATTTCCAGCGCGACGGCATTCTCCACGCCGATGCGCATCGGCGCGCCAAGCCGCGTCAGCTCGATGCCCGTACGGCGCAGCAGGCGCTCCATCGGCGTCGTGGTCACCGTCACGTAGCTGTTGATGCCCGCCCGGTCGGCGAACGAGACGACCGCGCGCATCGCGCTCATCGTCACGTCGGCGAAGCCGAATGCCTGGTCATTGCCCGACTCGATGGCGAAGCGGCTCAGTTCCCAGATGTTGCGGGCCGTGGGCGCAGCCTTGCCCTGCAGCAGTTGCGGGAAGGTGTCGCGCAACATGTTGGGGCCTTCGGTGGGCATCAGGCGCCAGCAGCCGCGCACGTGGCCCGTGCCGTCCTGAATCAGCATGTAATGGGGCCCGAGCGCGTCGTAGCCGTCGATTTCCATCCCCGCGATGGTGGGAATGTCCCAGCCGAGGCGGTCGCGGAACACCCGCGCGCGCAGCCGGTACATTTCATTGATGTCCTCGTTGTCGAAGTCCTGTCTCAGTCCGATCCGTATCGCAGCTTGCATGACAACTCTCCCGATTTGTGTGGAAGCGCGGCAGTACGGTTCGAAAGCTATGCGTTATGAATATAAAAAAACACCTATCTAGATAGGTAGGTGCGCAGATAGGGCCTCTTAAGGAGAATCACTTCCGCGGCAGTCACTCATCAGGCATATCTGACAGCGAGAGTCATCATGGAACTTATGGGCAATCAATGGCACTCGGGTGCGAATACCATGTCGTCCCCCGGGGATCTGTCCTCGGTCGTCGACCGCGTCCTGATCATTGCGTATCGGAAGAAGAAGAAAGAGAGCCAGCGCCGCTTCTGGGCGCGTTTCGGCGTGACGCAGTCGCGCGGCAGCCGGTTCGAGTCGGGCGCGGAGATTCCGCCGCCGGTGTCGATCCTGCTCGGGCTGTATTTCAACAAGACGATTTCGGACGGCGACCTTGGGCGTGCCGAGCGCGTGTTGCGCGGCGAAGCACCGATGGTGCTTAGCCCGGGTCAATAAGACCCATCTGGGTCGCAATCACGGCTGCCGCTCGCCGTGAGTTAACGCCGAACTTCCCGCGAATGTTCTTCATGTGGAAGTTCACGACGGCCTCAGAGCAATTCAGGATGTGAGAAATTTCCCAAGTGGACTTGCCTAGCGCAGTCCACTTGAGGCATTCCTTTTCCCGTGGCGTGAGCTTGGGAATCAGCGACTGAACGTGGTCGTTCAGGTGCCGCTGGCTCGTGTCCAGCACGAGATCGCGCAGCAGGACGAGATTCGGCAACGCGCGGTTCACGTCGTCCCAGAACTTGTCTGTGGGATTCGCGTCGTTGACGAAGCAGAGCATGCCGATTTCCTGGCGTGGGCCATGGATCGGCAGGGTGATGCCTGCGCGCAGCCCGTACGAGCGGGCCTCCTCATACATCGATTGTTGCTGCTCGGTCGCGAAAAGCTCCGGCGACCAGATGAGCGGCGCCGAACGCGTGGTGCAATGCGACACGGTCGGGTCGAAGTAGGCCATTCCGTGGTCGTTGTACGTCTGCCGCCAGGCGGCCGAGTAGTTCGTGCGAATGAACGCGTCCTCGAGCCTCATGCCCGGGCGCGGCAAGATAGCCAGCATGAGCTGGCTGAATCCCCACGAGCTGGCGAGCTTCGCCACCGCGTCGAACCACGCTGCCTCTTCGGGCGCGTCGAGCACGGGCGACATCTGCTCAATAAAATGTAGAGGCACGTTCAACACTCTCCATCAGCGCTGGGCGAGATCGCGGGGCAAGCCCTCAGACACTCGCTCCTCGCTTCTTATGATGTAAGAATTTATCACTAAATTCCTATCTGATCCCCCCTCGTCTGCAATCCTCCCGCTTTGTGGGGTCATTTCTGTCAGATTTCGGTGACATCGGAGAGAGTTCTGCGGCTCCTGAACAAGCGCAGGTCTGCACGAAAAAAGTGCACTGCACCGAAGCTGAGACAAAGCCAGACGGCATTTCGAAAGCGGCAAAAGCGTGCAATTCGCCGGGACAATGCCGTTGATTTATCGGCTTTCATTAATTTTCAGGCTTTTCATTTCGAGTTTTAACTGCACTCGACTGGATACTGTCTATATCCGCCATTGCTACGAAATCGCCTGGATAATCGCAAACGATTCGCCGCGTCGTGAGCGGCGAATCGTTGTTCAGGGCTTGCGCTGCAACTCGATCACGCGCGTCGGTCGCAGGTGGTTGAGCGCGAAGTGCAGGCGTCCCGGGCTGCGGCGCACGCCCGCTTCGCGTGCGGCGTTGCGCTGCCAGTCGGCGTCGCTGGGCCCTTCCGGCGCGCTCATGCCGAGGTCGACGGCCTCGTATCCGGACTCCAGCGCGATCGGCAGCCGGTGTACGCCCTTGCGACTGTCGAAGCCCGCCAGGCCGTCATCGGCTTCGGCCACGCTGTTGACGAGCGTCGCATTGCTGGTCGTCACTTCATCGGGGCCGATGCAGCCTTCGCCCGCCAGGCGTGCCGCCTCGCGGTTTTTGCCGTCGGTGTCGACCGAGCTGTCGTGCGTGCGGTCGTTGTGGAGTTCGGCGCTGCGCGGCCGCGACGTCGACGCGCTCACATCTCCCACATTCGATTTTTGCATGTCGTCGGGACGATTCATGATGCTTCCTCCTTGGAAGATCTGGGTGCCTGCGTTCAGCAGGCCATTCCGCAAGCGCCGTTCCGCTGCAGCGCCGCACCCTTGAATCGGGATGAAAAGCAAGCCGGTTCGCCAGGAGAACGCCTCCAGCGATGTTGCATTTTTTTCGTTGGTTTGCGCTTTTTCCCAGGAGTATGATCCTCTTTCAACGAGTTGGCGCGCTTTCGATTAATGGGCCGGGCGAGGGCTCATGCTGTGGCTTTGCCGCACGATCTTGAATGCACGCGCCAAATAAAATGGACGAGGCAGTCAGGGGCGGGTGACACACATGCACTTCGACGCTGCATTTACGCATCGTGGCTATTTGCTGAATTGCGCACCGGCGCGTGCCGGTGACGGCACGTATCAACCGTATGTCGTGATTTCGCGCTCGAGCGACGGCGAACTCGTTGCCAACCGATTTTTCCCTGCCGAATTGCGCTTTTCCGATGAGGCGGCCGCGATCGCCCATGCGCGCGACTGGGCCGTGCGCTGGATCGACGCGAGCACGGTCACGCTTTGAGCGCGCGCGCCCCGCGGGCATAGCCCGACTTCGAGGGCGCTTCGGCGAACTCCCGCAAAACGCGGTAATCTCTGGGGTCGATACACCACTCCCGCACAGACCCTGCGTCTGCTGCCGCATCACCATGTCCAAAGCTGCTTCCCCCGACTGGGGTCTCGAACAGATCGTCGCCGATCTGCGTGCGTCGCGTGAAGAGCGGCACCGCACGCGCCATCCACTCGGTATCCGCGAACTGCCGTCACGCGATGCGGTCGTCAACATCGTGGCCGGCCTGCGCGCCGCGCTCTTTCCAACGCATTACGGCGCCCCCGACCTGACCGACGAGAGCATCGACTACTACGTGGGCCATACGCTCGACAGCACCTTGCGGCTGCTTGCCGAGCAGATTCGCCGCGCGTTGCGCTTCCTGCCGGAAAGCTCGCAGGCGAGCGACGACGAACTGCGCGCGCGCGCATTCGACGTGGCGCGCGAGTTCGGCCGGCAACTGCCCGACATTCGCGCGCTACTCGTAAGCGACATTCAGGCAGCGTTCACGGGCGACCCGGCCGCGCAGCACATCACCGAGATCCTGCTGTGCTACCCGGGTGTGTGGGCGATGACGCATCATCGGCTCGCGCATGCGCTGCACCGTCTCGGCGTGCCGCTGCTCGCCCGCTTCATCAACGAGATCGCGCATTCGGCAACGGGCATCGACATTCACCCAGGCGCACAGATCGGTTCGAGCTTCTTCATCGACCACGGCACGGGCGTCGTGATCGGCGAGACGGCGATCATCGGCGAGCGCGTGCGCGTGTATCAGGCCGTGACGCTCGGTGCGAAGAGTTTCGCGGCCGACCTCGACGGTACGCTCGTGAAGGGCAATGCGCGCCATCCGATCGTCGAGGACGATGTGGTGATCTACGCGGGCGCGACGATTCTCGGCCGCGTGACGATCGGGCGCGGCTCCGTGATTGGCGGGAACGTGTGGCTCACGCATAGCGTGCCGCCGGGCAGCAGCGTGCGCCAGGGCAAGATTCGCGAGATCGAGCGGGGCGACGAAGGTCCGCTCAAGTAAGGAGGGGAACGGGACACGCGGTCCCGTTCTTTATCGGCTGGTTGCGTTCAGGTATTCGCGACGCTCATTGCACCCGGATTGCCGACGATCGCGAGAAACTCGCGGCGCGTGGAAGGATCGGTGCGGAACGTGCCGAGCATGCGCGACGTCACCATCGCCACACCCGCCTTGTGCACCCCGCGCGTGGACATGCATTGATGCGCTGCTTCGAGTATCACGCCCACGCCCTTGGGCTGCAGGATTTCATTGAGCGTGTCGGCGATCTGCGCGGTCATCTTCTCCTGGATCTGCAGGCGCTTCGCGAACGCGTCGACGAGACGCGCGAGCTTCGAGATACCCACCACGCGATGCTCGGGCAAATACGCCACGTGTGCGCGCCCGATGATCGGCACCATGTGATGCTCGCAGTAGCTCTCGAAGCGGATGTCCTTCAACACGATCATTTCGTCGTAGCCGTCCACCTCCGAGAAGGTGCGTGACAGGATTTCGCGCGGATCGATCTCATAGCCCGCGAAGAATTCCTCATAGGCGCGCACGACGCGACCCGGTGTATCGAGCAGCCCTTCGCGAGCGGGATCGTCCCCGGCCCAGCGCAACAGCACGCGCACGGCGTCCTCGGCTTCGGCGCGCGACGGGCGCGTGGCGGTCGTGCTCGTCACGCTCTTGCGTTGCTTCGCACCTTGGGTCGCGCTTTGTTTCGCGCCTTGCTTCGATTTCCCGGCCTTTTTTTCTTCGCTCATGCATGGGCTCCTGACAGGTGGGAGGACGCCGCTCTGGCGTGCACCACGAGCGCCCATTGTTTCATGTTTTGCCGTGCTTGGCGCGAGGGCTCATTTGGGCCATTCGTCCATGGCGTCGTTGAACAGTTCTGCCACGATGCTTCGCAGCCATTCGCCACGCGGCGCATTGTGATACTTGCGATGCCAGTGCTGCTTGAGATCGAAACGCGGCAACTGCAGCGGCGGCTCGACGAGCGTGATCGATGCATGCTCGGACACATAGGCGAAGCCGATGGCATGCGGCACGGTCGCGATGAGGTCGGAGCGCGTGAGAATGAACGGCAGGCTCATGAAGTGAGGCGTTTCGAGCACGGCGCGGCGGCGCATGCGCCTTTTCTCCAGATACTGTTCCAGCACTTCCTGACTGCGTCCCTCGGCGCGCACGACGGCATGGCCCATGGCGAGAAACTGCTCGATCGTCATGGCCTTGCCCGCGAGCGGATGCCCGCTGCGCATCATGCAGATGAAGCGGTGCGTGAAGAGGCGCTGCTGGAAGAAGTTGTTGCCGCCGAGGTCGGGGAAATAACCGACCGCGAGATCGATGTCGCCCGATTCGAGACCGCGCTCGACCTGGTTTGGCGGCAGCGACACCGAGCGCAGGTTCGCGTTGGGCGCGCGCTCGGCGAACACCTGCAGGAGACGCGGAAGAAACACGATCTCACCGACGTCGGAGAGCGCGATGGAGAACGTGTGCGTGCTGGTGGCGGGATCGAAGTCCTGCGCCTGCAGCATGCCTTTCTCGATGCGCACCAGCGCGTCGCGCGCGGCGGGAATGAGGCCGAGCGCGCGCGGCGTGGGCTCCATGCCGCGCGAGGTGCGCACGAAGAGCGGGTCGCCGAAGAACTCGCGCAGCTTGCCGAGCGCCGTGCTCACGCGCGGCTGGCTCACGCCGAGGCGCTCGGCGGCGCGGCTCACGTTGCGCGTTTCCTCCATGGCCACGAGAAAGGGGATGAGATTCAGATCGAGGTCTTGCATGAAAGGCGGCGGCGCTGATTATGTCGAAATCGGATAAAGACTAGTCGATGAATCGGAATTCCGGATATTGGGGTATGTGCCCACGGGCGCGCCTCGCCTGAAGGACGGGCCGCGCGTGCGATCCGGCGTGCGCCGGCGCCGATTTGAAGTAGATTCCTGTGTGGGTAGACCCGCCTTGACAAGCGCTGGAATCCGCTCCGATAATGCGCTTGACGTTCGCTAAACGAATCAGTGTTCGTATATAGAACTTTTCGCGATCGAGTGACGTGGACCTTCCGCGATGCGCATCGCTTTCAGGAACAGGCATGATCAACAAGATTTTCGACTCGCTTCAAGCCGCCGTGGCCGATGTGCATGACGGCGCCACGGTGATGATCGGCGGCTTCGGCACGGCCGGTATGCCCGCCGAACTGATCGACGCGCTCATCGAGCAGGGCGCGCGCGACCTCACCATCGTCAACAACAACGCAGGCAACGGCGACATCGGCCTCGCGGCGCTGCTCAAGGCGAAGCGTGTGCGCAAGATCATCTGCTCGTTCCCGCGCCAGACCGACTCGTATGTGTTCGACGCGCTCTATCGCGCCGGCGAAATCGAGCTCGAACTCGTGCCGCAAGGTAATCTGGCCGAGCGCATCCGCGCCGCTGGCGCCGGCATTGGCGGCTTCTTCACGCCCACGGGCTACGCCACGAAGCTCGCCGAAGGCAAGGAAACGCGCCTGATCGACGGCCGTCACTATGTGCTCGAAGCGCCGCTGCACGCCGACTTCGCGCTCATCAAGGCGTACAAGGGCGATCGTTGGGGCAACCTCGTCTATCGCAAGACGGCGCGCAACTTCGGGCCGATCATGGCGAGCGCGGCGAAGGTCGCCATCGCGCAGGTTTCGGAAGTCGTCGAACTCGGCCAGCTCGATCCGGAAAACATCGTGACGCCCGGCATTTTCGTGCAACGCGTCGTGGCAGTGCCGCAAGCGGCGCATCAAGCGCACGCCGACCAAAGCGGCCAGGCAGCCTGAAGGAACGGAGAGAGGCAATGAAACGACTGAATCGCGATGAAATGGCCAAGCGCGTGGCCGCGGACATTCCCGAAGGCGCGTATGTGAATCTCGGCATCGGCGTTCCGACGCTGGTGGCCAACCACCTCGATCCGAGCAAGGAAATCTTCCTGCACAGCGAGAACGGCCTGCTCGGCATGGGCCCGGCGCCCGCGCCCGGCGAGGAAGACGACGAGCTCATCAACGCGGGCAAGCAGCACGTCACGCTGCTCACCGGCGGCGCCTTCTTCCACCACGCCGACTCGTTCGCGATGATGCGCGGCGGCCACCTCGACTACTGCGTGCTCGGCGCGTTCCAGGTGTCGGTCAATGGCGACCTCGCGAACTGGCATACCGGCGCGCCCGACGCGATTCCGGCCGTGGGCGGCGCGATGGACCTCGCACTCGGCGCCAAGCAGGTGTTCGTCATGATGGAATTGTTGACGAAGCAGGGCGAAAGCAAGCTCGTGAGCGAATGCTCGTACCCGGTGACGGGCGTGGGCTGCGTGGGCCGCATCTATACCGACCTCGCCGCGTTCGACGTCACGCCCGAAGGCCTCGCTGTGCGCGAGATCTATTCGGACATCGATTTCGACGCGCTGCAGAAGCTAGCCGGCGTGCCGCTGATCGACGCGACGCAAAACCGCCGCGCAGCGTAAACTGTTCGTAGACGTGCGCATCGTTCGCACGTGAGTGGCGCGGCAACCGTCGGCATTCGTCGACGGTTGCCGCGCCCGCTTCATTCCGTCTGTATCTGAACGCCTGCTTTTTTCCGCGCGCCACTCTCCATGATTGAACGCCTCACGAGCCTGATCTGCGGGACCGAACCGATGAATGCGGTCTGGTCTCCCGATGCCACGCTGCAACGCATGCTGGACGTCGAAGCGGCGCTCGCGCGCGCCTCGGCAGCGCATGGCGTGATTCCGCAGTCGGCCGTGGCCGCGATCGTCGAGGCCTGCGCGGCGGATCAGCTCGATGCGCCGGCGCTCGCACGCGACGCCGCGCTGGGCGGCAACCTGGCGATCCCGCTCGTCAAGCAGCTCACGGCGCGCGTGAAGACCGCCGACCCCGAAGCCGCCAAGTACGTTCACTGGGGCGCCACGAGCCAGGACATCATCGACACGGCCACCGTGCTGCAGTTGCGCGACGCGCTCGCGCTGATCGAGCGCGGCATCGACGCGCTCTGCGCGACGCTGGCGGACCTCGCGCGCACGCATCGCGCGACGCCGGCGGTCGGGCGCACGTGGCTGCAGCAGGCGCTGCCTATCACGCTCGGCTTGAAGTTTGCGCAATGGCTCGACGCGATGCTGCGCCATCGCGAGCGCGTTGCCGTGCTGCGCGAGCGGGCGCTCGTGCTGCAGTTCGGCGGCGCGGCCGGCACGCTCGCGAGCCTGCGCGACGCCGCCCCGGCAGTGAGCGCCGCGCTCGCGCAAGAACTCGGGCTCGCGCCGCCTGCCTTGCCGTGGCACACGCAGCGCGACCGCATTGCCGAAGCCGCGTCGTTCTTCGGCATGCTCATCGGCACGCTCGGCAAGATCGCGCGCGACATTTCCTTGCAGATGCAGACCGAAATCGGCGAGCTGGGCGAACCGGCGGTGGCAGGCAAGGGCGGTTCCTCGACCATGCCTCACAAGCGCAATCCCGTCGGTTGCGCAGCCGTCCTGACGGCTGCCGCGCGCGCGCCGGGCCTCGTCGCGACGGTGTTCGCGGGCATGGTCCAGGAACACGAGCGCGCGCTCGGCGGCTGGCAAGCTGAGTGGGATGCGCTGCCCGATCTTGCGCGCCTCGCTGGCGGCGCGCTCGCGCAGATCGAACAGATCACTGCCGGACTCGAAGTGCGGCCCGAACGGCTCACAGCGAATCTCGACTTCACGCACGGCCTCATTCTCGGCGAAGCCGTGATGCTCGCGCTCGGCGACCAGATCGGGCGTCTGGACGCGCATCATCTCGTTGAGCACGCATCGAAAGCGGCGGTGCAAAGCGGCCGGACTCTGTATGAAGTCCTCGCGGCGGATCCCGCCGTTACCCGGCACCTGGACGAAGCGCGCCTCAAGGCGCTGCTCGATCCGGCCAATTACGTGGGACAGGCGCACGCGTTCGTCGACGCGGTGCTCGCGTCGTATGAAGCGAAAGCGAAGCAACGCACGTCCCATTGATCATAGAAGACACACGAGGAGTAACACGCATGCCTTACGCAGCCGTCAACGACACGCATTTGTTCTACCGCATCGACGGTGCGGAGAACCACTCGGCGCCATGGGTGGTTCTGTCGAATTCGCTCGGTAGCGACGTGTCGATGTGGACGCCGCAGATCGTCGAGTTCACGAAGCATTTCCGCGTGCTGCGCTACGACACGCGCGGCCACGGCCACTCGGCGGCGCCGCTGGGCCCGTACACCATCGAGCAACTGACTGGCGACGTAATCGGCCTGATGGACCAGCTTGGCATCGAACGCGCGCATTTCGTGGGTGTTTCGATGGGCGGCCTGACCGGCGTCGGCCTCGGCGCGCGTTACGCCAACCGCATCGATCGCCTCGTGCTGTGCAATACGGCCGCGAAGATCGGCTCGCCGGAAGTGTGGGTCCCGCGTGCGGCGAAGGCTCGCAGCGAAGGCATGCTCGCACTCGCCGACGCGGTGCTGCCGCGCTGGTACACGCCCGAATTCATCGCGAACAATGCGCTTGTGATGTCGCAAGTGCGCGACGTGTTCGTGCATACCGACAAGGACGGCTATGCTTCGAACTGCGAAGCGATCAACGCTGCCGACCTGCGCGGCGAGGCGCCGTCGATCAAGGCGCGTACGCTCGTGATCTCGGGCACGCACGATCTGGCCGCGACGCCCGCCCAAGGACGCGAACTGGCCGAATCGGTGCCGGGCGCACGCTATGTCGAGCTGAACGCCGCGCACATCTCGAACGTCGAGCAGGCGGACGAGTACAACAAGATCGTGGTCGATTTCCTGCTGGGGGCGTGATGAACGACGAAGACCGCTACGAAGCCGGCATGAAGGTGCGCCGCGCGGTACTGGGCGACGCGCACGTCGATCGTTCGCTCGCCAACCGCACCGAAGTGACCGAAGAATTCCAGAACTTCATTTCGCGCTACGCGTGGGGTGAGATCTGGACGCGTGATGGCTTGCCGCGCCACACGCGCAGCCTGCTGACGATCGCGATGATGGTCGCGCTCAACCGCAGCGAAGAACTTGCGCTGCATCTGCGCGCCGCGCGCAACAACGGCGTGACGCGCGACGAGATCAAGGAAGTGTTGCTGCAGACCGCGATTTACTGCGGCGTGCCGGCGGCGAACTCGGCGTTCCATCTCGCCGACCGCATCTTCCGCGAGCAGGACGCCGAGCAGGCCTGATCGTGCGGTGACAACACGCGGGGCACTCGCCCCGCGTTCAGTCGAACACCGGCGACTCCACGCCGAGCACCTTGTGCAGGCGCGTGCTGGTCGTCGTGTACTGCAGATGAATTTTCTTTTCGGGAAACACATGATGCGCCGCGCCGAACGCAGCGAGCGCGGCTTCGTGAAAGCCGGAGAGAATCAGCTTCTTCTTGCCCGGGTAAGTATTGATATCGCCGACGGCAAAGATGCCCGGCACGCTTGTTTCGAAGCGCGCCGTATCCACCGGCAACTGCTTGCGTTCGATTTCAAGACCCCATTGCGCGATCGGCCCGAGTTGTGGCGACAAGCCGTAGAAGACCAGCAGGTAATCGAGATCCAGCGAGCGCGTGACGCCGTCGCCCCCGGTTACCTTGATGCGCATGAGCTTGCCGCGTTCGTCGTCGAAGCCGGTCAGTTGGCCGACGATGGACTGCATGCGCCACTCCTCGCATAGCGCGTGCATCTTCGCGACCGTTGCCGGCGCCGCGCGATAGCCCTCACGCCGATGCAGCAGAATCACGCTCTGCGCGACGTCCACGAGTTGCAGCGCCCAATCGAGCGCCGAATCGCCGCCGCCGCACACCACGACGTCCTTGTCGCGAAAGCGCTCGAGATCGCGCACGCGATAGAACAACTGCGTGTCGCGGTAACGCTCGATACCGCTCAGCTTGAGCGTGCGCGGCTGAAACGAGCCCACGCCCGCCGCGATGAACACCGTCTTCGTCAGAAACTGCGTACCCTTGCTCGTCTGCACGAAAAAGCGGCCGTCGGCGCGCGGCTCGACGATTTGCACTTCCTGGCCGAGATGGAACGTCGCGCCAAAAGGCTCGATTTGCTGCATCAGCGCATCGACTAGTTGTTGCCCGGTGCACATCAGCACCGCCGGAATGTCGTAGATCGGCTTGTCGGGGTAAAGCTCGGCACACTGGCCGCCCACCACCGGCAGCGAATCGACCACGTGTGCGTGGATTTCCATCAGGCCGAGTTCGAACACCTGGAAAAGTCCCACCGGCCCGGCACCGATGATGAGCGCATCGGTTTCGACAAGTTGGGGCGGGAAGTAAACGTTGCGCTCGTTCATCGGCGAGCTCTCCTTGCAAGAGGCAGGGATAATGATCAAGAGTCCTATTCTTCGGGCTGCACGTCGGCTACATAACGGCGCAGGCAGGCGAGCAGCGCGGCCTCCTCGGCGCGGCTCGCCGCGTCGCTGGCCGAACCCGCGTCGCGTTCTTCGCCGAACATGGCCGCGGGCGCGGGGATCGTGTCGACCACGCGGCCGTCACGGAACACACGGATTTGACGGGTCGCTTCCCCATACTCGGCGATCCAGTGGACGCCCTCGATATGCGTGCCGATGCGGACTGGCATCTTCATGAGATTCCCTCCTGGCCAGCGCACGTCGGTCGATGCGCGCTCGCCGCAATCGCGTTTGTTATGGCGGATAGGGCAACGATACGCCGATGGCGCGCGCTGTGCTTGAACCCGGTCCTCGCGCGTACGGCTGCGCAATCCTGCTGCCTGCGTATTGCATGGGTCGAACGGCCGAAAAAAGAAAAGGCGGCCCGACCCCGGGCCGCCTTTGCGGCGGATTACCAAATGAAAGCAGGCGCGAGTGTTGGTTCGCTCGTGCCTCGCGCGTTACTGCACGGTGGCGAGCACGTCGCGCACCGTGCCGAACAGGCGAGCGATTTCCTCTTCGGTCACGATCAGCGGCGGCGAGAACGCGAGAATGTCGCCCGTGAAGCGGATCAGCACGCCCGCCTCGAAGCACTTTACGAAAACCTCGTAAGCGCGCGCGCCCGGCGCGCCGTCGCGGGAGTCGAGTTCAACGCCGGCAACGAGGCCGAGATTGCGCACGTCCTTCACGTGCTTCTCGCCGCGCAGCGCATGCGCGGCGGCCTCGAACTTCGGCGCGAGCGCTCCGGCGCGCTCGAACAGGCCCTCGCGGCGATACAGGTCCTGCGTCGCGATCGCGGCCGCGGCGGCGAGCGGGTGTGCCGAGTACGTATAGCCATGGAACAGCTCGATTGCGCCCTGCGCGCCGCTGTTCACGATCGTGTCGTGAACCGTGCGGCTCGCGGCCACGCCGCCCATCGGCACGGCGGCGTTGTTGATCGCCTTGGCCATGGTGATGATGTCGGGCGTCACGCCGAAATACTCGCTGGCCGTGGCCTTGCCGAGGCGGCCGAAGCCTGTGATGACCTCGTCGAAAATCAGCAGGATGCCGTGCTTCGTGCAGATCTCGCGCAGACGCTGCAGATAGCCTTGCGGCGGAATCAGCACGCCGGTCGAGCCCGCCACGGGCTCGACGATCACTGCGGCGATGGTCGAGGCGTCGTGCAGCGCGACGATGCGCTCAAGGTCGTCAGCGAGATGGGCGCCCCAGGCCGGCTGGCCCTTCGAGAACGCGTTGTGCTCGAGATCATGCGTGTGCGGCAGATGATCGACTGCGGGCAGCAGCTGGCCCGAGAACGCCTTGCGATTCGGCCCGATGCCGCCCACCGAGATGCCGCCGAAGCCCACGCCGTGATAGCCGCGCTCGCGGCCGATCAGCTTGGTGCGCTGGCCTTCGCCGCGTGCGCGATGGTAGGCGAGCGCGATCTTCAGTGCGGTGTCGACCGACTCCGAGCCGGAGTTCGTGAAGAACACGCGGTCGAGCCCGGCCGGCATGATTTCCGCGATCTTCTGGGCCGCTTCGAACGCGAGCGGGTGGCCCATCTGGAACGTGGGGGCGAAGTCGAGCGTCGCGGCTTGCTGGGCGATGGCCGCGACGATTTCCTCGCGCGCATGGCCTGCGTTCACACACCAGAGGCCCGCGCTGCCGTCGAGCACTTCGCGCCCATCGGTCGTGCGGTAGTACATGCCCTTGGCCGATTCGAGCAGGCGCGGCGCGGCCTTGAACTGGCGGTTGGCGGTGAAGGGCATCCAGAACGACGAGAGATCGTCGATGACGGGGCGCGAAGTCATGCGTGCTTCTCCTCAGGTGGGTTTGGTTCAACTGTAGCGCCGAGGCTTGAACGACGGCATAGACAGTCTCTATACTGCTCTGCAAACCGTGCTGGACAATTCTCGCCAACTGTATTGGTCGGCGCCCCGAATCGTACGGGTTTTCCCTCGCACTATACGCTTGCTTTCCCGATGATCGAACTCGAACTGGAGCGCGGCCGCGGCGTCACGACGACGCTTGTCGAGCAGCTCGTGCAGGGCTTCACGCGCGCGATCGAAGCGCAATCGCTGCGCGCCGGCGCGCTGCTGCCTTCGGTGCGGCAGCTCGCGCAAACCCACGAGCTATCCACCTATACAGTGACCGAGGCGTACAACCGTCTCGTTTCGATGGGCTTCGTCGTTGCGCGGCGTGGCTCGGGCTACCGCGTGGCGCCCCGCAACGACTCGGCGCGCGCGAGCGCAGCGGGCTGGCAGCCGCCCACGCTGACGGCGACCTGGCTGCTCTCCGACGTGTTCGCCGATCATTCGGTGCCGATCAAGGCGGGCTGCGGCTGGGTGCCGGGCGAGTGGATCAACGAAAGCGGCCTGCAGCACGCGTTGCGCGCCATGAGCCGGGTGCCGGCCGTGCGGCTTGGCGACTACGGGCACCCGTACGGTTACGCGCCGCTGCGCGAGCGCATCGCGGCGCAACTGGACCGGCAGGGGCTGCCTGTCGAAGTGTCGAACGTCCTGCTCACGCAGGGCGCGACGCAGGGGCTCGATCTCATCGTGCGTACGCTGCTGCGGCCCGGCGACACGGTGCTCGTGGAAGACCCCGGCTACTGCAATCTGCTGCAGATACTCAAGCTCGCGGGGCTCACGGTGCACGGCGTGCCGCGCACGCCCGCCGGGCTCGACATCGAGGCGCTCGAGCGCCAGGTGGCGGCGCACCAGCCGAAGGCGATCTTCGTGAACACGACGCTGCAGAATCCCACCGGTGCGACGTATGCGATGTCGAATGCCTTCCGCTTGCTGCAGATCGCCGAGCGCCAGCGCATGTGGGTCGTCGAGGACGATGTGAGCCGCGAGCTTGCGCCGCCTGGCGCGCCGCTGCTCGCGGCGATGGAAGGCTTGCAGCGCGTGCTGTACGTCAGCGGCTTTTCGAAGACGGTCACGCCTTCGCTGCGTTGCGGCTATGTGGTCGCCGAGCGCGATGTGCTGCGCGAACTGGCGCGCGCGAAGATGGCGGTGGGGCTCACCTCGTCGGCGACCATCGAGCGCATGGTCGACAAGGTCTTGCTCGAAGGGCGCCACGCGCGCCACGTCGAACTCGTGAACGAACGGCTGAAGGCCGCGCATGCCTGCGTGGAGGAGCGGCTCGACGCGCTGGGGCTCGAGATATTCCACCGGCCGCGCGCGGGGCTGTTCGTGTGGGCGCGGCTTGCCATCGAGCCCGAACGGTCCGGCGCGATCGCCACGGCGGCGCTGCGCGATGGCATCTGGCTCGCGCCTGGCTCCTATTTCAGGCCGGACGACGAACCGAGCGCGTGGTTTCGCTTCAACGCGCCGTATTCGACCGACGATGCGCTGTGGCGGTTTATCGAGCGCGCGCGCTAGGGCGTGCGAGAGGGCGCATGGTTAAAACAGACTCTGCTGCCCCGACATCAACGTATCGAAATCCTCGCGCAGGAAAGGCAGGATCGCGTCCGCAACGGGCTGTAGCTGCCGGCTCACATAGAACGCGTAATCGAGCGGCGAACTCAGCGTTTCGAGCGGCTCGGGGCCGGCCGTCGTTATCACGTAGCTGATCCAGCCGCCGTTCTGATACTGCAGCGGTCGGCCTTTCGCGCGATTGAACTCGTCCGCGACACGAGCCGCCCGCACATGCGGCGGCACGTTGCGCTGGTACTCGACGAGCGGCCGCCGCAGGCGCTTGCGATAGACGAGCTGGTCGTCCAGCTCGCCGTTGAGCGTGCGCCGCACATAGTCGCGGATGTACTCCACGTAGGGCTCGCGCTGGAAAATGCGCCGGTACAGTTCGCGCTGGAATTCCTGCGCGAGCGGCGTCCAGTCGGTGCGCACCGTTTCGAGGCCCTTGAACACGACTTCTTCGCCGCCGTTCCTGGCAAGCGTGAGGCCCGCGTAGCGCTTTTTGCTGCCTTCTTCCGCGCCGCGCACCGTGGGCATGAGAAAGCGCGAGTAATGGCGTTCGAACTGCAGTTCCAGAGCGCTTTGGAGACCGAAGCGTTCCTGCAGTTCGGCCTTCCACCAGGCATTGACGTGCTCGACGAGTTGCTGGCCGGTTCGCGTGGCGCCGGCTTCGCTGTGCGCGTGCTTGAGCCAGACGAAGGTCGAGTCGGTGTCGCCGTAAATCACGTCGTAGCCTTGCGCCTCGATGAGCTGACGGGTTCTGCGCATGATCTCGTGCCCGCGCATCGTGATCGAAGAGGCGAGGCGCGGGTCGAAGAAGCGGCAGCCGGTCGATCCGAGCACGCCGTAGAACGCGTTCATGATGATCTTGAGCGCCTGCGAAAGCGCAGCGTTGTGCTGCCGCTTCGCATGTTCGCGGCCCTCCCAGACCTGTCGCACGATTTCCGGCAGACAGTGCTTCTCGCGGGAAAAGCGCGCGCCGAGAAAGCCGGGCACGGACGCGTCGTCGCCGGGGTTGCCCAGACCTTCGATGAGCCCGACGGGATCGATCAGGAAGGTGCGGATGATCGAGGGGTAGAGGCTCTTGTAATCGAGCACGAGCACCGAATCGTAGATGCCGGGGCGCGAGTCCATGACGAAGCCGCCGGGGCTGTTTTCGCCCACCACGTCGCCGAGATTCGGCGCGACGTAGCCGAGCCGATGCATTTTCGGCAGATACAGATGTGTGAACGCGGCTACCGAGCCGCCGCTGCGATCCACGGGAAGCCCCGTTACGGATGCGCGTTCGAGCAAAAAGGCCATCAGTTCGGTTTTCTCGAAGACGCGCGTAACCAGCTCGCAGTCCTTGAGGTTGTAGCGGGCCAGCGCGGGTTTGTCTTCGTCGAAGCGGCGCTGGATCTCGTCCATGCGCTGATACGGATTGTCGATCGACTTGCCTTCGCCGAGCAGCGCCTGAGCGACGTATTCGAGGCTGAACGACGGAAAGCTCCAGGTGGCCGAGCGTAGCGCCTCGATACCATCGATGATGAGGCGGCCCGCGGCGCCCGCGAAGAAGTGATTCTCCCGCATGCCGTGCTCGCGCCACTCCATGACCTCGCCGCCGCGTCCAAGACGCAGGGGCACGCCGGTTTGCTGGCCGTGCGCGTGCAACACGCGCAAATCGAACTGCACGAGATTCCAGCCGATGATCGCGTCGGGATCGTGCTGCGCCATCCATGCGTTGAGGCGTTCGAGCATCTGCGCGCGGCTCTCGCAGTATTCGAAGTCGAAGTCGATCTGGCTCGCGTCGCCGTTTGCGGGGCCGAGCATGTAGACCTGGCGTTGTCCGCAGCCTTCGAGCGCGATGGAATAAAGCTCGCCCTGGGCGCTCGTTTCGATGTCGAGCGACACCAGTCGCAGGCGCGGGCGATAGCCGTTGGCGGGTTTCATCTCGCCGTCGAGCAGCACGCCGCTTTCGTCAGGGCTATCCACATCGCCGCGGAACAGCACGGGCGCCGTGATGAAGCGCTCCATCATGTAGCGCTCCGGCGGCTGGATGTCGGCTTCGTAGACGTCGACGCCCGCTTTGGCGAGGCGCTTGGCGTGCCCGGCCAGAGCGCGATATTGCGGCGAATAGAGCCCCAGCACCGGGCGGCGCTGGAAGTCTCGCAGATTGAGCGGGCGTAACTCGGTGCGTGCGTCGCCCTTTAGCGCGGCGCGGGCCGCGGCTTCCTGGGCGGCCGGCACGAATGCGACAGAAGGTTGGGGGCGCAGGCGCAACTGGCGCGGCCCTGCGTCGGTCGCGAGCCAGAAGTCGACCTCGGTGTGTTCGCCCGTATCGCGCCAATGGCGGGTGAGAATAAAGCCCGCTTCAAACTCAGACAAAGTGTGACCCCGCCGCCCATGTTTCCCGCTTGCGATTGTAGCGTTTGAGCCGGAGTATGGCGGCGGGTCGTTTTAACGTTGAAGCAGGTGCACGAACATCGGATACAGCGAAACGACCAGCGAAAGCGCCATAAAAATATTGAACGCGCGCAGCCGCCGCGGATTCGACAGAAAACGCCGCATGCTGGTGCCGAACGCGGCCCAGATGCAGATGCAGGGCAGACCGATCACATAGAACAGGAAGGCCATCGCCATCGTGTTGGTGCCGAAGTTCGCGCAAAGGCGGATCGTGGTGGCGGCCGTGAGCACCATCATCCACGCCTTGGGATTGACCCACTGGAACGCGATGGCTTCGTGAAAGCGCATGGGCCGGTGCTCGCCGCTCTTCACTTTGATGTCGCCCGAGGTGCCGATTTTCCACGCGAGATACAGCAGGTACGCAATGCTCGCGATCTCCAGCACGGTATAGAGCGACGGGACATGCCTGAACACCTGGCCAAGCCCGAAGCCCACCGAGAGCATCAGCACGACCACGCCCGCGCTAATGCCGAGAATGTGCGGCACCGTGCGACGAAAACCGAAGTTGACGCCGGAAGCGAGCAGCATGGTGTTATTGGGGCCGGGCGTGATGCTCGTGACCACGACGAAGAGCATGCCGGCGGGCAGCGCGCTGAGCATTTCGGGCAGCATGATGCGAGGGGCTCCGGAAAGAGAAGACAGAATCGACGGAACCAGTTTATCGACAGTAATCGGTACAGTACCGGTACAGTTGTGAGGACGCTGAGCAGTACGGATTGGGGGCGTGAAGGCGCTGAGTGGCATCCACGCAACCGGCGCGCAGGGCGCGAGCGGCGCGCGCCACGCGAGTTCATAGCTCGGATTCGATCGGCAGAAGGCCAAGGAACCAGACGCTTGTACGCCGCATGAACGAGACGTCGGGTTCCGAGTCGAGTGCTGTTTCTGTCCCGTTTGCGGCGGTATCAATCCAGACAATCCGGCTTTTGCCGTTCGTGTCAGTGCGTAATTCCACTCGCCAGGCGATCTGGTCCAGATGCGGCTCGACGTCATCGATCACCTGGCCCGCAATCGCCGGACTGTCGCAGAGTACGCCAACTTCCGTATTGAGTTTGCTAGAGCGAGGGTCGAGATTCATCGAGCCAATGAAGATGCTCTGTCGATCGAATACATACGTTTTCGCATGCAACGAGGCCCTTGAAGAGCCAAAGAACTTGCGTTGCGATTTGACGCTGGTCGACCCCACCGGCTTCAGTTCATAGAGGCGCACGCCTGCCGCTAGCAGGGCTTCACGATAGTGTTGGTATCCGGCATTGACGGCAACGACGTCGGTTGCAGCCAGCGAGTTTGTGAGCACCGTGACGTGTACGCCATGCGCGGTCAAGTCGCTTATCCACGCAACGCCCTCTTTTCCCGGCACGAAGTATGGCGAGATGATGAGCATCTCGTGCGTGGGTTTGAGATTCAGGGCCGCAAATTGCGTCATCAGGTGACCTTGCGGGTCAGTCGGGGCGCGTGTCACCTTGGAAGGGTCGTCGTATAGAAGCGTGGCTTTTCCCCATGAAAAGGCGGTATCGCCAGGTATCAGGACCGTGGCCAACTGCTCTCTCGCTTGCACGACGTAAGGCGCGTCATGTTCGGACTTGATATATTCGTCCAGCTTCGCGCGGTAGGCGGCTAGCGCGGACGGATCCGCCGGATGCCCCACCAGCTGTTCTATCGAATAACTCGATTCGGAATTCCAGAACGCATCGAATGCTCCGGAGACTTTCCGGACGATGGGACCATGCACCAGCACGTCGAGATCGCCGAACGCCACCACGTTCGAAGCGCCGAAGTATTCGTCGCCGATATTGCGTCCGCCTAGAATGGCGGCTTCATTGTCCGCAATCATCGCCTTGTTGTGCATGCGCCGGTCGACGCGGGAAAACTCCAGGGCAGTCGCGAGTGACTTGAAGTGACGGCTCGCGACCGGATTGAATAGCCGTACCTTTACGTTGGGGTGCGAGCTGAGTGCGAGCAGAACCTGGTCATCTGCGTTCGTGCCAAGGTCGTCGAGCAGTACACGAACGCGTACGCCGCGGTCTGCCGCCTTGAGCAACGCGGCCGCCAGTTCGCGGCCCGTCAGGTCGTCGTGCCAGATGTAGTACTGCAGGTCTAGCGAACGCTCTGCCGTTGCCGCGAGTACGATGCGGGCCACAATTGCATCGGTGGGGTCGGGCAGCAAGTGGAACGCACTGTCTCCCGGGTGCTTCTGCTCTTCAGGCACAAAGAGCACGCCGAGTCGAGTGGATTCCGTGTTCTGAAGGGCAAGCGTTTGTGGTTGGTTCGTCTGCGGCGGCAGACTGGCGCACGCAGCCAACAGGAAAGCAAGAACAATGGCGATAAGGCGCCTGAGTTTTGTCATGTCCTCACCTTGCTGTCGGGCCCAGTCGGATCAACCGCGTTCGGCGAAGGGCGCCCGAATCCTATTGACGAATGACCTGAATGCGTCCCGCCTTGACTGCCGCTTTCAAAACCGCCCAGTCTCTCTCATTTTGTTCTGCGTAGGCGAGCGAGAATCGCACGATGGCTTCGTCGAATGCCGCCGACTTGCCGGCATAGCCGCTGAGCAGCGCGGGATCGCCTGCCTTCGCCATCGAATGGGCTAGCGCGTGAGCGCAGGAAATCGCATACTCGCCGAGATCTTCAACGTCGAATGCCGTGAAGTCGAATGCGCCTTTCATGTCGCGCAACTGCCTCACATAGAAGTCGTTGCCGGTGTGGCGCATCTTGGACCACCCGAGGAAGATGTCACTGGCCGACTGCAGCAGACGCTGCCCGTTGACCACACGTTGACCATGATTGGGATAACGGCTCGGCGGCAGATAACCCTCCAGCACGGAAGCGCGCGCCTCCTTGAGCTGAAGGAAAAGTGGGCACTCGCCGTCGGCCATGAAAAGTGCCTCATAGCAACGCGTTCCGACCGACCCGATGCCCACGACACGAATGGCGACATCAACCAGTTCATATCGATCGAACAGTGCGCGCCTGTCGTCGGGAAGCGTCAGCCGGTAATCGGCGAAGAAGCGCCGTACCATCGCGTTGTACTGCTTGCTGTCACTCGCGCTCTCCAGCGGTACGTGATACACGAGCGGCGGTTCGTCCTTGATCCGCAGCTTGCCATTGACTACCTCGGTTGCATGAGTCAGCACGGAACGCGACGACTGTTGTCTTGCCTTTTCGATGACGGCCAGTTCCTTGTTCCTTTCCTCGACCGAATCGGCAATGGCCAGCATGGTCGCCGCCTTGAACTGGCAGTACCAGACATCGAGCGTGTCCATGCGGCTGAAGTCGGCGAGCCGTTGGCGGAACGTTGCGCACAACCGGCGCACGATGCCTTGCTGGTCGCGCAAGGCAAATCCGCGTTCGCGCGCAGCGATCACGAACGATGTCGCGAGTCTGCGCACGTCCCAGTCGAATGGTCCAGGCAGCGTCTCGTCGAAGTCGTTGGGGCCGAAGAGAATGCGCCGCTCCGGGCTTGCGAACAGACCGAAGTTGGCCAGGTGCGCATCGCCACCCAGTTGCACGATCACATTGGAATGCGGCAGCTTCGACAGATCGTGCGCCATGAGCGGCGCTGCGCCGCGATAGAACGCGAACGGACTCGCGACCATCCGTCCGTAACGGATGGGTATCAGTTCCGTCACCCGACCCACATTGGAAGCGTCGAGCAGTGCGATGGGGTCGCGATCGCCAATCCTGCATTCGGCGAGCTTCTCGCGCGGCACTTCTCTGCGAGCCGTCTTGCCCCGTCTGACGCGATCGGCCAGCGAGCCACGCCCCGCAAAGAGTGTGGATGGGTCTTCCTGGACCGCCGGTGTACCCGGCGCAGCGAGATCGGCGCCAGGCGCGGCGCGCTTTGTGTTAGCGGAATCAGGCACGCATTACTCCTTTGATCGATGCCAGGCCGAACCGGACCTGTGTCATTTCAGGTCGCTTCATTGCGGTTTGGCATCCTGGGAAGTTGAGGACGTAGATGGCGAAATATCCCGCAGCGCCTCGATTGCGGCATCGACTGTGGCAAAGACCTCGCGATGCACGCCGGTCACACGCAACGCCTTGTACCGCTCGATTTCGTGTCGCACGCCCGAGGGGAGGGCGACCGCGGCGATGCCCACGCCGTGCTTGTCGAGCTCGCCGCCCAGCTGGATCAAGGTCTTGGCCGCCGTGTAGTCGATGTTGTTGATCTCCGACGCGTCGATCACCACCCAGCGCAGCCCCGGACTCGCTTCGTTGACAAGCTTCAGCACCTCTTCCGTGAATCGGCCGGTGTTCGCGTAGAACAGGTCGGCTTCAAAACGGTAAACGACGATACCGGGCGCGGCGAGCAGATTGGGCTCGACATGTCGCGCGATCCAGCTGTCGCCGGGGCCTCGCGTCAGCACCCGAGTCCGCAGGCGGTAGCTGTGGCGTGCATGCGCGATCAGCGAAAGCACGACGGCAGCAAGAATGCCGTGCATCACGTCGACGAACACGACGACGCCGGCAGTCAGCAACGCCACGACGAGCTCGTCCTTCTGCATCCGGTACAGTTCGATCATGCCTTTCACGTCGATCAGCTTTACGCCGATCATGAAGACGATGGCCGACAGCACTGCGGCAGGCAGAAGACTCAGCGGTTTCGTGAGAAATAGCAGCACCAGCAGCACGATGGCGGCTGTCGTGAGGTGGGCGACCTGGGTGCGGCCGCCCGCATCGTCGAGCATCTCGGTCTTGGTCGGGCTGCCGTTCACGACGAACGTTCCCGTGAAGGCCGCTGCTGCGTTGGCGGCCGCGAGCCCGATGATATCGGCGTTGTCGTCGCCCCGCTCGTTATAGCGATTGGCGTACGCACGTGCCGTTGCAGCGCTCTGGGCAATGATGACGATGAAGCATGAGGCGGCCGTGACCAGTACCTGGTTGATCTCGCCCATATGCAATGGCGGGAGGAACCATGACGGGAGTCCACCCGGCACTTCGCCCGTGACCGCAATGCCATGTCCGGCGAAATTGAACACGCCGCTTGCCACAATGGAGCCGATCACGGCGATCAGCGCACCCGGTGCGCGCGGCACGAAGCGCTTGCAGCCGATGATCACCACGAGCACGCCGATTGAGAGCATCGTGGTCGGATAGTTCGCCTCGGCCACGCGTTGCAACACGGATGCGATCTGCATCAACGGCCCATGCCCTTGCTTGGCGATCCCGATCAGTCCGGCAAGCTCGCCCGCTGCGACCTGGATGCCGACGCCGGTCAGGAATCCGATCAACGCACTGCGGGAAAGAAAGTCGGCCAGAAAACCCAGACGAAAGACACGCGCGATCACCAGCATCACAGCGACGGTCAAGGCAACGGTACTCGTCAGGGCGACATAGTCCTTGCTGCCGAGCGCGGCGACGGCCGTCAACGTACCCGCGAGAATGGCGGCAGTAGCCGAGTCGGCGGCGACGACCAGTTGACGCGACGCACCAAAGAGGGCGAACGCCACGAGCGGCAGCAGGATCGTATAGAGGCCCGTAACGGTGGGCGTGCCGGCAATTTTCGTATACCCCATCACTTCGGGAATCCCGAGTGCCGCCAGCGTGATCCCGGCGATGATGTCGTGCGGTAGTTGCGCGGGATTAAAGGGCAGGAGCCCTTGCAGGAAAGGTAGATGAGGCAGGCGGTGCGGTGTAGGAGTGGCGGGTTTCATGGTGCGGTCCCCGCTACAGTCGCAATCTTGCTGATCAACGCTTTGGCAACGATATCGTCGGCAATGACGACGTTGGTCGCGCCAGCGTTCTCCAGCAGTTCTTTTCGCAAGGGGGTCTCGCCAGGTACTGCAATGGCGAGCGACGGGTTGAGCGTATGGGCCAGCAGTGTGATTGCCAGATTGTTATTGCTGTCCGGTGTCGTGACGAACATGGCTTTCGCGCTATCCAGTCGCGCACGCTTGAGCACGTCGTCAAAGGCGTCCGGCGAGCCGAGTACGACCAGATGCCCGCAATCCGTTGCCCGGTTGGCCTGATCCTGATCGCCCACGAGTACGAGCACCGTGCTCCCCGCTTCATGCAGGTAGTTTGCGACCCGTTCGCCGAGAGCATGGAAGCCAACTACCACGACATGATTGGCGAGCTGTTCGAACTTGCGTTCCATGATCCTGTTCTCCCGATAAGCCATCACGTCATCGCCCGATAGCATGCCTGTGAGTCTCGAAACTGCGAATCCGCCGACCAGCAGCGTCGCGACCATGGCCAGAAGCATGAAGACCTTTTGAGGCGGACTGAATTCGCTGAAGGCGCCGAGTGTCGTAATGAGATTGACTCCGTTCCAAAGAGCCGTAAACAGTTTGTCGGGGAAAGAGTTGCCGGACTGATCGAGAGCGACCAGCCCGATGGTGGCGCCGCCCAGCAGCATGACGAGAAGGCCGATTGTGTGGTGCGCGCGACGGCGCCATTCTCGAATACGGATGACCCCAAGACGAGGTTCATCGACACGGAAGATCCACATGGTTACCTCGGATTGTTGGTCTGATCGAGACAACAGCGAACCTGATGCCAGGCAGATACGCTCTCCCTTTTTGTGTCCGTAGTCAATAGTAAATAATCAGGACCCCAATATATCGGGCAGGCGAGCGACGACGCCGTACGGCAACCTGTTTCAGACGGTAAAGCACGTCGTAAGTGAAAAGAAAAACTTTGTAGCCGCGACAGTGCATGTCGTAGTAGTTAGCCGATTTAGAAACGTTAGCGAACCTGTGCTGAAAACACTTGCTGGGGGCGCATTCGGTCGCGATGACGAGACAAGTCGCGGACTTGCGCTTGAGGCCTTCGGCCAGTTGATTGTATTGGGTCGTCAGTCGCCGAATCACGTCAGATGCGCAGTTCTGGCGCGTGGACTTGCAGGCGCAGTAGGAGATCGATGTATTCGGACGCGCTTACGCGGCTATCGCGGCAGGCGCAACGCCAGACGGCGCCGCGCGTCATCCCGGCTGGCGTCCGTCTTCCCAGCGCGGATCCGCGGTGATCTGCACGGTGAGGCGGTTTTCCAGCGGATTCGCGCCGAGCGTTTCCCAGATGCGTTCGCGCAATCTGTCTTGCGAGGGGAGATCGCTTAACGCGGACGTCGCGCCGACAAGCACGCTGACTTCGACAAAATTGCGCCGGCCAGCCTGAATGACATGCGTGTGATGGCGCAGAATGCCAAGCTCGCGTTCGAGCTTCGAAAGCGCTTTCTCGATCGCCGAACGCGGATTGTTCTCTTCGGGGCTCATGTGCAGTAATTCAGCAAAGCTGGTGCGCACGATTTTCACGGGCACCGAGAGAAATATCAGCGAGAGCCCCGCGGTCATTGCACTGTCGATATAGCGCGCCCATACTTCGTGAAAGCTTTCAGGCAATATCGAATACACGAAAAAGCCGAGCAGCGTGGCCGCGCTGAACGACAATTTCATGATCCATTTCCAGCCGTCGGTTTTGAGCAGCTTGGAATTGATTTGCGCGGCCGCGCGCTTTTTGTAGACCACCATGGCAAGGCAGATCACGCAACTCGCGACGCTGATCAGCATAACGCCGCGCGCGTTCACCACGTGGCCGCCTGAACGTATCCCTTCAATGCCGTTCACGAAGCCATACACGCATACCAGCAGCATCATGAGACCGTTTATGCCATTCACGAGCGGCTCGAGGAACCAATACCCATATTCGAAGCGGGTCGTCGCGGGCCGGGTGATCACGGAGGCTGCGAGCAATCCAAGCGCGGCACTCACGAGATTGAGAAGATAGAAAATGGCGGTCAGCAGCAGCGTATCGGATTTCACGAAGAAGCCATAACCGACGTTGGCCGCGAAACCGAGGCACACGACGTAAATGGAAATCTTCATCGCGCGCTGCTCGACCGCTGCGAGCTGCGCCTTGCGCAGAGCGTAGCTGATAGGCATGGTTCCTCGCTGTCGAACGGTGGAACGTTTGAATGGCGGCGGTGAGGGGAATAGCAGTCACGAGACCGATGGATGCGGGCAGGCGCAACGGCACGCGGCTAACGCCATGCGGAGGCGCTCCGCCCGAATATCGCAACGAGTCCGCCGCCCATCACCACGAGAAACGCGCACCACTCGGGCCGGGAAAAGAGCGCCTCGCCACGCTCGCGCCGCGCCCACATGTAGAGCAGGCTGCCAGGTCCATAGAGCAGCGCGGACATGACGAGCAGTTCCACTCCGCAAGCGTAAAGCAGGAACAGTGTATAAATCGTGGCGATGATCGCTGTGGCAAAGCTCAGCGTGCGCTTTCGCGCGCTCATTGCCGACTGCGGCAGTGCGCGAATGGCCTTGAGCCCGAAGGTCGCCACAAAAAAGTAGGGGATGAGCGCCATGGCGCTCGTGAGGCGCAGCATGAGCGAGAAGGCGTCGGAGGACCAGTACGTGCTGATGACGAAGGCCTGCACCACACTGCTCGTGAGCCAGATCGCGGCGGTGGGAAGCTGCCGCGCGTTGCGGCGCGCGAAGATGGCTGGCATGGCGTCCGCTTTCGCGCTGGCATACAGCACTTCCGCGCAGATCAGCGACCATGCGAGGTAGGCTCCGAGAACGGAGACGATAAGCGCGCCGCCGATGAACACCACGCCTGGCGAGCCGACTACGGCGCCAAGCACCGATGCCATTGAAGGTTGCCGCATGGCGGCGATATCCGCGCGCATGAGATGCGCGTAGGGCAGCAGCGTCACGAACACAAGTAGCAACAGCACGAAGGCGAAGCCGAGTATCGTGGCAGCGCCCACGTCCGAGCGCTTTTTCGCGTAGCGCGAATACACGCTTGCCCCTTCGATGCCGAGAAACACGAATACCGTCACGAGCATGGTTCCCTTGACCTGCGAGGCAAGCCCGTGGGCGCTTTCCGCGAGATTGTCCGTGAATGGCTCCGCGCTCGCATAGACACTCAAAATGCCGATAAAAACGAAAATGGGCAGAATCTTGACGACAGTGAGAATCGCATTGATGAGCGTGGCCTGCTGAATGCCCCGCAACAGCATCCAGTGAAATGCCCAGATGCCGAACGACGAAACCGCAATGGCAATCGGCGTATTGCCGTTTCCAAATGCCGGCACGAATGCGCCGAGCGTGGATTTGATCAGCACCCAATAAGAGACATTGCCGAAGCAACCGGCCATCCAGTAGCCGAACGCGGAGAGAAAGCCGGCGTAGCCGCCAAAGCCGTCACGCGCATAGGCAAAGATGCCGGAGTCGAGGTCGGGCCGGATTTCGGCGAGAAACTGGAAGACCCGGGCCAGCATATACATGCCGCCTCCCGCAATGCACCATGAGATGACGGCGGCCGTCGGGCCCGCTTCGAGCGCGAAGTTACGCGGCAGCGAATAGATGCCGGCGCCGACCATGGAGCCCACAACCATGGCCGTCAGTACCGGCAGCGACAACTTCTGGTCATCCGTCGATTTCATGTTCGAGCCTTTTTCTGATCGTTGACCGGTCGTAATGCGAGCGCGGGAAATCGCGGATAAAAAATGCGCGCCACATTGAATTGCTGAACTATTCTCGAACGAATGTCACGTTGAATACCTCATGTGCGAATCGTATTCCATAATGTTCGTCAGGTGTCCGGAGGATGGATTGGGAAATGAGAATCGCCGGGCACGTATTGGCTAAATGTTCGCTAATGACTATACGTGGAATCGTTAGCAAACAGGCCGAATGAATTAGCGAATCCGCAATGCGCCGCATTAGGGGGAATGTCATGCGATATCTCGCTGCAACACTTCTTGGGTCCGTGGTTGTCTCGGTCGCACTTTCCGGCTGTGAGGCACCGACTTCAGGCTCTGTCTTCACGCCGGCCCAGGCTCAGCAGGTGTTCGTGGTCGAACTCGGCGCGGTCGAATCCGTGCGGCCCGTCACGATTCAGCCGGGTCCAACCGGCATCGGCGCGATAACGGGCGGCGCGCTCGGCGGCATCGCGGCAGGCAGTAACATCGGGCGCGGCACGGGCTCCGTCGCGGCGGGCATCGGCGGCGCGGTGCTGGGCGGCGCGGCAGGCAATGCCGTGGAGCAGCGCGTCACGCAGCGGCAAGGCCTTGAAATCGTCGTGCGTCTGGATTCGGGGCAACTGATGTCGGTGGTCCAGGATGCGGATCAGCAGTTCGTTCCCGGCGACCGCGTGCGTGTGCTGCTCGGCAACAACTCGGTGCGCGTGACCCGGTGACACCGCAGACGCCTGAAGCTTAAGCGGCGGCGCAGAAGTGCGCTGGCCGCCCGATAACGCGAAATTCCGAACAAAGCGAGGAAACCGATGGCCGATACCGGGCAAAAGATGAGTCGCGTGCAGTTGACCGCGATGGTAGTCGGAGGCATGGTGGGCGCCGGGATCTTTTCTCTGCCGCGAACCTTCGCGAATGCAACGGGGCCGGTCGGCGCGGCGATTGCGTGGCTGGTGGCGGGCGTGGGCATGTACACGCTCGCACGCGTCTTCCAGGCGCTCGCGGAGCGAAAGCCGAACCTCGACGCCGGTGTGTTCGTGTACGCCAAAGAGGGCTTCGGCGATTACCCCGGCTTCCTCTCCGCATTCGGTTACTGGATCGGCAGTTGCATCGGCAACGTTTCGTACTGGGTGCTGATCAAGTCCACGCTGGGCGCATTTTTCCCGGTTTTCGGCGACGGCAATACGGTCACGGCCATCATCGTCGCTTCCATCGGCATCTGGCTGTTTCACTTTCTTATTCTTCGCGGCGTGAAGCAGGCCGCGTTCATCAACACTGTCGTGACGTTCGCCAAGGTCATTCCGATCGTGGTGTTCATCGTCATCCTCCTGTTCGTATTCAAGTACGGGACCTTCCACCTGAATATCCAGTCCGCCGCGCAAGAGGGCGGCCTCGTCCAGCAGATTCGCGCGACGATGTTCGTGACTGTGTTCGTGTTCATCGGCATCGAAGGGGCGAGCGTGTATTCGCGCTACGCGAAGGAGCGCACGGACGTTGGGCGTGCAACGATCTTCGGCTTCGCCGGCGTTACCACGCTCATGGTGCTCGTTTCCATGCTGCCTTTCGCCGTGCTGCCGCGCGCGGACGTGGCGGGTATGCGCCAGCCTTCCATGGCGGCCGTGCTCGAAAGCGTGGTCGGTCCGTGGGGTGGGATCTTCGTCAGCATTGGTCTGATCGTTTCCGTGCTGGGCGCGTACCTGGCGTGGTCGCTCATCTGCGCCGAGGTGATGTTCGCGGCGGCGCGCAATCAGGATATGCCAGCGGTGTTCGCGCGCGAAAACGCCAACAACGTGCCGGCCAATGCGCTCTGGATCACCAACATCGTTGTACAGATTCTGGTGGCGAGCACGTATTTCTCGCGCGACGCGTTCGCACTGATGCTCAACCTCACGAGTTCGATGTCGCTGATTCCTTATCTCTTCGTCGCCGCATACGGGTTTATGGTTTCGAACCGTGGCGAGAGCTACGAGGTGCGGCCTGAAGAGCGCAAACGCGATCTCGCGCTGGCCTCGGTCGCCGTGATCTACACGTTGTTCATGATTCTTGCCGGTGGTCTCAAGTTCATCCTGCTATCGGCGATTCTTTACGCGCCTGGCACGGTGCTGTATTTCCTCGCGCGGCGCGAGCGCAAGCTGAAGGTTTTCCAGCGTACGAGCGACTGGGTCATTTTCATCGTGGCGGCCGTAGCGGCCATCGTAGGCGTCGTTGCGCTGGCCACGGGCGCCATGGCGGTCTAACGAGAACGAGCGGAGATCGATATGTCCAAGGCGAAGGGCGGTGGCAAGAGTGAGAAGGGAGAAAAGGTAGAGAAGGTAGAAAAGGCGGAGAAAGCCGCGAAGGGCGGCAAGGCCAGGGCGAAGGAAGAGAGCACGCTCGGCGTGTACTCGGAGGTCGGGCAACTGCGCAAGGTGATGGTGTGCGCGCCCGGCATGGCGCACTCGCGGCTCACGCCGAGCAATTGCGACGAGTTGCTGTTCGACGACGTGCTGTGGGTCGACAACGCGAAGCGCGACCATTTCGATTTCGTCACGAAGATGCGCGACCGCGGCGTCGAGGTCGTGGAAATGCACAACCTGCTCGCCGAAACCGTTGCCGTGCCCGAAGGCAAGAAGTGGATTCTCGACAATCAGATCGTGCCGAACCAGGTCGGGCTGGGTTTTATCGACGAATTGCGCAGCTATCTGGAAGGGCTCGACGATCGCAAGCTGGCCGAGACCTTGCTTGGCGGCCTCTCGATCTACGATTTCCCGGAATCGCATGGCGGCGCTGCGCTCAAGGTCGTGCGAGAAGCGGCCGGTTCCACCGAATATCTGCTGCCGCCGCTGCCGAACACGATCTACACGCGCGACACCACCTGCTGGATTTACGGCGGCGTGACGCTCAATCCGCTGTACTGGCCCGCGCGGCACGAGGAAACGATTCTTGCCGCGGCGATTTACCAGTTTCATCCGGACTTCGCGGGCAAGGTCAACGTGTGGTGGGGCGACCCCACGCAGGACCACGGCATGGCGACGCTCGAAGGCGGCGATGTCATGCCCGTCGGCAACAAGACCGTGCTGATCGGCATGAGCGAGCGCACCTCGCGCCAGGCGATCAGCCAGCTCGCCGCCACGCTGTTCAGGAAGGGCGCCGCCGAGCAGGTGATCGTGGCGGCAATGCCGAAAATTCGCGCGGCCATGCACCTCGATACGGTCTTCACGTTTGCAGATCGCGACTGCGTGCTGATCGCGCCGGATTTCCTCGCGCGTACGCGCACCTTCACGTACCGGCCCAGCGATCATCCGGCGGGTGTGGAACTGCACCAGGAGAAAAAGTCCTTTGTCGAGGTGGTGAGCGCGGCGCTCGGCATCAAGAAAATGCGCGTGGTCGAAGCGGGCGGCAACGACTATCAGCGCGAACGCACCCAGTGGGACAGCGGCGCGAACCTCGTGTGCACGTCGCCCGGCGTGGTGTTCGCTTACGACCGCAACACCTATACGAACACGCTGCTGCGCAAGGCCGGCATCGAGGTCGTGAGCATCGTAGGCGCGGAACTGGGGCGCGGGCGCGGCGGCGGCCATTGCATGACGTGCCCGATCATTCGCGATGCGGTGGACTTCTAGCGTCGAAGTGCGATGGAATCGTTGCGGGCGCAAGCAACGGCGCGCAATAGTGCCGGATCAAAGGGAATGCGCGCGAAGCGCTCGCCACGGCGGGACTCGCCGTGACGGGCAACGCGCGCATGTCGGGCGATCATGCAGCGCTAACGCGCTCGTGAGCCGTTGTTCAACCTTGGCGCCAGAGCACGTCAATCCGCGTCAAAGCACGTTGAGCATGGCGAGCGCGCTTTCCTGCAGATGCGGCAGGACGCGCTGGAGAGCGGCCTCGGGGCTTTCTTCGCCCATCGGCATGTTGGTGCTGAGCGCGGCGACCACCTCGCCGTTGCGATTCCTGAGCGGCACGGCAATGCCGCGCACGCCCACCTGCAACTGCTGCTCGATGAGCGCATAGCCGTCCACACGCGCGCGCCCGATTTTCTCGCGCAGGCGCGCGCCGCTCGTGATGGTATGCGGCGTGAAGGGCGACAGTTCGACCGTATCGAGCCACGCCGAAACCGCGTCCTGGTCGGCCTCGTGCGCGAGCAGCACCACGCCCGGCGAGATGAGCGGCGCGGGCACGCGCGCGCCGAGCACGAAGCCCGTCGTCATCACGCGCGACACGCCATTGCGCGCGATCACGACGAGCTCCCAACCGTCGAGCACGCTCACATAGGCCGATTCGTTGAGCGTCGCGCTCAGCTGCTGCAGATAGGGCTGCACGGTGCGCGGCAGACGCGCCGAATCGAAGTAGGACCAGCCCACGCGCAGCACACGCGGCGTAAGGCCGTACAGACGGCCGTCCGTGTACACATAGCCCAGCGATTCGAGCGTGAGCAGATAGCGGCGCGCGGCGGTGCGCGAGAGGCCCGTGCGCTCGGCCGCCTGGGTGGGGGTCATGCGCGCGTGCTCGCTGTCGAAGGCTTCGAGAATCGCGAGGCCTTTTTCGAGCCCGGCGATCCAGTCGCGCCGGTCCAGTGGCGGTTTCTTCATCGGCGTGCCAGACCCTGTGCTGCACGGTGGCTCAAACAACGGAAAAAGCCGCAGGCGCGGGACGCCTGCGGCTTGCGCGCGAACGATATGCGCTTGCTCACTCGGGCTTCATGCGCGCTGCCACGATCAGCGAGATCAGGCAGCCAATCGCGAGGTATGCGGCGACGAGGTGCCACGAACCGCCGCCCACGCCCACCAGCGCCACGGCGATGAACGGTGTGAAGCCGCCGCCCACCACGCTCGCGAACTGGTAGCCCACGCCCGCGCCGCTGTAGCGGTATTCCGCGCCGAACAGTTCGGTGAAGAGCGGCTGCTGCACGCTCACGACCATGTCATGGGCGATGTTCGCGAGCATCACGGAGAAGATCACGATCCAGACCGTGGCCCGCGCTTCGAGCGCGAGAAAGAACGGCACGGCGCTCACGAGACCGATGCACGCGCCGATCAGATAGATGCGGCGCAGCCCGAGGCGGTCGGCGAGCCAGGCGAAGCAGGGGATCGTCACGCAGGAGAGCGCGCCCACGAAGAGGCCGATGCCGAGAAAGAGATCGCGCGACAGGCCGAGGTTGCTGGTCGAATAGCTCAGCGCGAAGGCGGTCACGATATACATCGTGAAGAGTTCGGCAAGGCGCAGCGCGATGATGTAGAGGAAGGCCTTCGGGTGGCGCGTGAGCGCTTCCAGCACCGGCATCTTGAGCTTGCGATGACCGTGCTCGACCTTCTCGACGAACTCGCGCGACTCGTCCATGCTCGAGCGCACCCACAGGCCCACGAGCACGAGCACGACGCTGAAGAGGAACGGCAGACGCCAGCCCCACGAACGGAACGCCGCCTCGCCGAGCAAATGGCTCAAAAGCGCGACGAGGCCGGTGGCGAGCACGAGGCCCACGCCGTAGCCCACCTGCACGCCGCTGCTATAGAACGCCTTTTTGCCGCGCGGCGCGCTTTCCACGGCCATGAGAGCCGCGCCCCCCCATTCGCCGCCCACGGCGAAGCCTTGCAGCGCGCGCATCGTGACGAGCAGCACGGGCGCCCACCAGCCGATGGTCGCATAGGTCGGCAAGAGACCGATTGCCACTGTGGAAAGGCCCATCATCATGACGGTCAGAACGAGCATGCGCTTGCGGCCGAGCCGGTCGCCGAAGTGGCCGAACACGACGCCGCCAAGCGGCCGAAAGAGAAAGCCCACGCCGAAGGTCGCGAACGCGGCGAGCGTGCCCATCGTCCTGCCGACCTGCGGGAAGAATGCCACGTTGAACACCAGCGCGGCGACAATGCCGTAGAGCAGGAAGTCGTACCAGTCGACGACCGCGCCGACGAAACTGCCGAGCGCCGCCTTGCGGGCCTGACTGCGCGACGGCGCGAGAGGGGCGGCGTCGGGCGAGCCGGTGGTGTCGAGGCTTGGGGTCATGAGTTGTCTCCAGACTTTTGCGCATGTGCCATGCTGCGACATGCGCGAAACGTGAGACGCAGCATAGGGCGGCCCGCGCTCTCCGGCAATGCGTGGCGGCGCCGTTTTGCGCGATTATCGCCCAACTGCGTGCGATTATCGAACGCTTTGCGGGTTTGCACCGAGATGGCGCGCGGAGCGCCCACGTGCGGCGGTCTTCGTCTAAATGAACGAACTGGTTAAAATCGGCCTGCTTTGCGCGCCCTCCAGGTTTGCGGCGGGGCGGCGAAGTGTCCGTTTCAGCGCTTGCGTCAGGAGCCTATTGCATGTCCAGCCCCAGTAATCCTCCGCCGCTGGCGGACAATCCGCTCGGCATGGCCGGTCTCGAGTTCGTCGAGTTCGCCGCGCCCGAGCCCGCCGATCTCGGCCGCCGTTTCGAACAATTCGGGTTCAAGGCGATCGCGCGTCACGTGAGCAAGGCGGTCACGCTCTACCGCCAGGGCGAAATGAATTTCCTGCTGAACGCCGAACCCGATTCGTTCGCCGCGCGCTACGCGCAGGAGTACGGCATGGGCATCTGCGCGATCGGCGTGCGCGTCGACAATGCGAAACGCGCGTTCAAGCACGCCATCTCGCTCGGCGCGTGGGCGTTCGAGGGCGAGCGCCTCGGTCCCGCGGAGCTGCACATTCCCGCGATCCAGGGCATTGGCGATTCGCACCTCTATTTCATCGACCGCTGGCGCGGCCGCGGCGGCCAGCGCGGCGGCGTGGGCGACATTTCGATCTTCGACATCGACTTCCGGCCCGTCGACGTCGCCACGGCGCATACCGATCTCGATCACGGCGGCACTGGCCTCACGCGCGTCGATCACCTTACGCAAACGGTGGGGGCGGGGCGCATTGCGGAATGGCTCGACTTCTATCGCGACCTGCTGCATTTCCGCGAGATCCACGAGATCAACGCGAACTGGCATGTGTCCGAGGAGTCTCGCGTGATGGTGTCGCCCGATGGCGAACTGCGCATTCCTGTTTATGAGGAGGGCACGCGGCGCACGCAGCTATTGCACGACTATCTGCCCGAGCACCCCGGCGAAGGCGTGCAGCATATCGCGCTCGCGAGCAACGACATCCTCGCGAGCGTCGATGCGCTCAAGGCCAACGGCGTCGAGTTCGTCGAACCGCCGGCCGCGTACTACGACAGCGTGGATGCGCGTTTGCCCGGCCACGGCGTGGACCTGGAAGCCTTACGCAAGCGTCATGTGCTGATCGATGGCGAGATTGGCGAAGACGGCGTGCCGCGGCTCTTTTTCCAGACCTTTGCCAAACGCCTTCCGGGCGAGATCTTTTTCGAAGTCGTGCAGCGCAGCGGCCACCACGGTTTCGGCGAGGGCAATCTCGACGTGCTCGCGCGGGCGCGCGAGGCGGGCGCAAAGCCGGGCCAGGCACCCGGTTAAACCGCGCAGTCCGACGTCAGCGCTCCAGACGTCACTTCGCGGCTGCGCCCGTTGTCTTGCGCGTGCGCGCCGTGCCGGGCGCGGCGGCGCGCGGCGAGACCATCGTGCGGCAGCGATGGCGCACCTCCTTGCTGAACTCGGTGCACACCTGAGTCATCAGGTCCGTGGACCGGTACACCATGAACACATGGAAGTCCGGCAGCTCGTCGCGAATGGGCAGCGTGTGCAACGCGTCGCGCCTGAGGACGAGCGGCCCGCTCATGCCGTAGAACACGAAGTCCGACCAGATGCTGATGACATCCGTGCAGGTCGCGAGCTGCAGGCCGAGCAGGTTCGACACGCTGTGCACGATGCGCCTGGGCATCTCGAGGCGATTCAGGCGCATGAGGCTCGCGAGCGGGCTGCCGGGATCGTCCAGCGGGTCGAGCGTGAGCCAGTCGGCCTCGAGCAGATCGCGCAGGCGCGTCGTGCGGGCAAGCGGATGGCCGGGACGCGTGGCGAGCACCATGCCCACCGAAAAAAGCGGCTCCCACTGAAACGCGCTCGTGCCGGGGCCGCTGTTCGTCGAGATGAGCGCGAGGTCGAGGCGGCCTTCGCGCAACCCTTCGAGTATCTGCTGCGGCCGCATTTCATAGGCGTGCACCGCCACGCCCGGAAAGCGCGCGCGAAATGCCGCGATCGATTCCGGCAGCGGCCCGCTCGATGCAACGGCGGAAAAGCCGATGTTCAATTGCGCCTCGGCATGGCCGCGCATGCCTTCGATATCTTCCAGCGCGTGGCGCAACTCCTGTTCGACCACGCTCGCGCGCTTCGCGAGCGCGCGCCCATAATTCGTGAGGCTCACGCCGCGCACCGAGCGCGACATGAGCGTCACGCCCAGTTCGCGCTCCAGCTCCGCCACCGCCTTGGAAAGCGCCGGCTGCGAGATATGCAGGCTGCGCGATGCCTCGTGCATGCTGCCGTGCTGCGCGAGCGCGAGCAGGACGCGCAACTGGTGCAGTTTCATCTGTGGTGCTCCAACGTTCTCCGATCGGAAGTGATTCTAAACGTTGCGAAACGCGGCGAGGATCTGAGCGCGGTGCACCCGGTGTTATGTCGATACTTTGCCGACCAGATGAAAACGTGATGAGGGATGCCAAAGCTCGACGGCGGTCGCAACGGCGCTGCCGACCCACGTACGCCGCCACATCAGCAGGCAGGGCTCGCCAATATTCATCGAAAGATGGCGTCGTATGTCCGCGTCCGGTTTTTGCGCGTAGATCCGGAACTCCGCCCGTTGAACCGGCGCGAGCCGCATCATGTAGTGATTCGGTGTTTCCCGTGTGAAGTCCTGCTCGAGATAGCCCGGAAACACATGGGGGTTCACGTAGCGGTCCTCGTACAGAATCGCTTCGTCTTCCTCGTAGTGGACGATACGCGAATGGAACACGGAACCGCAGCCGAGCTCGAGTGCGGCCATCGCCTGATCGTTCGAGCTTGTCCCCAGCGTCAGCACCCGCGCGCTGTGCCGGTGACCCCGCGCGGCGATTTCGTCGGCAATGTTGCGAACCTCGAGGACGGTCGATTCGACGTCGCGCGAGGCAACGAACGTTCCCGCGCCCTGAACGCGTCTGAGCACGTGCTCGGCCGACAGTTCGCGCAGCGCGCGCGATACGGTCATTCGCGCGACGCCGAATTCCTTGACGAGCTCGGTCTCCGACGGAATGGCCTCACCCGGCTTCCAGGTCCCGTCCGTGATTCGATCGACCACGTAGCGCTTGATCTGCTCGTACGCCGGAGCGACCTTTTGCGCTGTCGCGGCATGCGTCGAGTTGTCGATGAGCGAAGATGGCGCGTTCATACCTGACCTCGCTTCAGACGCCGACAGTGCCGGGAACCGCGCTGCTCGCCGAGGCCGCCGTACTGCGCGCGACTGGCGGCATGTCCAGCTCCGTTTCCCGCGAGACGGTCCTGGTGCCGTCACATGCCGGGCCGGGAAGCGGCGGTGGGGCGCCGTCGGCAACGAGGCGAAACGCGAAAGTCATGTCGTCGGAGAGCGGGCGGTCGTCGCGATAGGTCGGCAGCGTGGCGCGCACGCTGGCGTAAAGCGCATCCGTGTAGGGCGCGCGCGCCGCGTTGAGCGGCTGCAGATCGTAGGCTTGCGCCGTAGCGAGCAGTTCGATGCCGAGAATGCGGTTGCTGTTCTCGATCACCACAAGCGCCTTCAGCGCGGCCGGCGTCGCATGGCACAAGTGATCTTCCTGCAGCCCCGATGTCACGCCGCCGTCGAGACTCGCGGGAGCGGCTTCACGGCGGTTCTGCGCGACGAGCGACGCGGCCGTGTACTGCGCAATCATGAAACCTGAGCGCGTGCCGGATGCGTGAGCGAGGAAGGCGGGCAGGCCGCTCACGAGCGGGTTCACCAAACGGTCGAGACGGCGCTCGGCCATCGCCGCAACCTGTGCAATCGCGGTTGCGAGACTGTCCATGGCGAGCGCGATCGAGGCGCCGACCGCATGCGCCTGCGAGTACACCTGGGGCGACTCCGGCGTGCCGGCAACGATCGGATTGTCAGTCACCGAGGCAAGCTCGCGGTTCACGACTTCGGCCGTTGCAGCGAACGTGTCTCGCGCGGCGCCGTGCACGTGCGGAATCGTGCGTACGCTGAGCGGGTCCTGTGTGCGCCGCCCGAGCGAGACCTCGAGCAGCGAGCTACCGGCGAGCGCCGCGCGCAGACGCTCGCCCACGCGGGCGAGGCCCGGCGACACGCGAAACGCAAGCGAACGGGTGTCGAACGCCGCGATCTGGCCGCCGAGATTCTCGAAGCTCATCGCCGCAACGACGTCCGCCCAGTCGAGCAAGCGCTCCGCGCGGTGAAGCGCGAGCGCAGCGAGCCCGGTCACGCACGGCGTGCCGTTCACGAGGCTCAATCCCTCCTTCGCTTCGAGCGACAGGGGCTGCAAGCCGAGCCGCTGCAGGGCTTGAGCGCCGCTCACGCGCTCGCCGTTCCAGCGCACATGTCCCGCGCCCACGCAAACGAGCGCGATATGCGCCATATGGCTCAGATAGCCGACGGAACCGAACGCGGGCACCTCCGGCAGGCAATTCGCCTCCAGCAGCGCGGCAAGACGCTCGACGACTTCGAGGCGCACACCCGAGTGTCCATGCGCGAAGTTGTTAATGGCCGCAGCCATGATCGCGCGCGTTTCTTCTGCGTCTAGCGGCTCGCCCACGCCCACTGCGTGGCTCATGAGGATGTTGTGCGACAGGTCGTGCTGTTCGTCTTGCGAGACGACCACGTCGCACAGCGCGCCGACGCCCGTGTTCACGCCATACGCACGGATGCCGCGCGCGACGATCTGTTCGACGAGCACACGGGCGCTACGAATGTTTGCCTGCGCATCGGCGCAGAGTATCAGCGGCTCGCCTGCGGCGACGGTGGCGATCGCGCGCCAGTCGAGCGGACTCTGGGTACGGGTGATGGCCATGGGAGTGCGTGTGCGTGGTGCGGGTTTAGTGAGCGTTGCGATCCTGGTGGCTCGACACGAACTGGCGGAAGCGGTCCGATTTCAGTTCGCCGAATACCTCGTCTGGCGTGCCATCCGAATCCACCTGGCCCTGGTGCAGGAACATCACGCGATTCGAAACGTGGCGCGCGAAGCCCATCTCGTGCGTGACGACGAGCATCGTGCGGCCTTCGTCGGCGAGTGTGCGCATCACGCGCAGCACTTCGCCGACCAACTCGGGGTCGAGCGCCGAGGTCGGCTCGTCGAACAGCATCACCTTCGGATGCATCGCGAGCGCGCGCGCAATCGCCACGCGCTGCTGCTGGCCGCCCGACAGATGTGCGGGGTAGTGGCCGCGCTTGTCGGCAAGGCCGACCTTGGCGAGCAGCGCCTCGGCTTCTTCGACCGACTCGGCGCGGCTGCGCTTGAGCACGCGCATGGGGCCTTCGATCAGGTTGTCCAGCACGGTCATGTGCGACCACAGGTTGAAGTTCTGAAACACCATGCCGAGCTGCGAGCGCACGCGGTCGACCTGACGGCGGTCGCCCGGTTGCAGCTTGCCGTCGCTGCGGCGCTTCATCTTGAGTTCCTCGCCCGCGAGCGCGACCGAACCGTCGTCCGGCGTTTCCAGCAGATTCAGGCAGCGCAGGAACGTGCTCTTGCCCGAGCCGCTCGCGCCGAGAATCGAAATGACGTCGCCCTCGTGAGCGTCGAGCGAAATGCCCTTGAGCACGTGATGGTCACCGAACGACTTGTGGATGTTGCGCACCGACAGCGCAACGGGTGCTGACGTATTCATCAATCTCTCCAGGTAGGGCGGCGGGTCACGACGCGGCACGCGTGGCTTCGAGCGTCGCGGCGGGTTTGCGCGGGGCGGGCGGCGCCGCGCGCAGGTGGCGCGACAGCCGCTGCTCGACGAAGCCGATCACGCGCACGACCACGAAGTTCAGGAACAGGTAGATCAGCGCGGCGCACGTAAACACCTCGGTGGTGCGATAGGTCTGCTGAATGATCTGCTGCGCAACCCCCGTCACTTCCCAAACGGTGACGAGGCTTGCCAGTGCCGTCGACTTGACGAGCAGCACGGCTTCCGTCGAATACGCGGGCAGGCACTGGCGCAGCGCGATTGGACCGATCACGCGGCGCAGCAGGGCGAAGCCGGAAAGGCCGATCGAGTAGCCGGCTTCGATTTGTCCGACGGGCACCGCCATGAGGCCGCCGCGGATGATCTCGGCCGTGTATCCTGCCGTGCACAGCGCGAGCGACAGGACCGCGCAGACATAGGGTTCGCGCAACACCGGCCACAGAAAGCTTTCGCGAATCACGCCGAACTGCCCGAGGCCGTAATAGACGAGGAACATCTGGATCAGCAGCGGCGAGCCGCGAAATACGAGGATGTAGGCGCGCGCAAAACGGTTCGGCAGCCAGTGCGGCGAGACCCGCATCGTGACGATCACGAGCGAGAGCAAGCCGCCCAGCACGAGCGACGCGAAGAAAAGACCGAGCGTTGTCGGCACGGCGCCGATGAGCTGGCGCATCGTGTCGAACAAGAACGCGAAATCGATATTCATGAGTGTGCGCTCCCCGATCAGTTGCGCGCAAAGTTGCGCTTGAACGAGCGGCCGACGACCGCTTCGGCGCGACCGAAGACACGGTTCGACACACCCGTCATGGCGAGATAGAGCAGACCGCCGACGACGAAGAAGAGGAAGTACTGGTGCGTCGAGCCCGCTGCGATCTGGCTCGCCCGCAGCAACTCGGCGAGCCCGATGACCGAAATCAGCGCGGAATCCTTCAGGCTCAGTTGCCAGACGTTGCCGATGCCGGGCAGCGCGTAGCGCAGCACCTGCGGGATCAAAATCCGGCGAAACAGCGTGAGCGTCGGCATGCCTATCGCGCGAGCGGCTTCGAGTTCGCCGCGCGCAACGGCGAGCACGGCTGCGCGATAGACCTCGGCCTGATAAGCGCCCGAAATCATGCCGACCGCGAACGCGCCGACGGCGAAGGGCGGCACGCCGACGAATCCTTCGGCGCCGAACCACTGACCGACGGTGGTGACCAGAGACGAGCCGCCGAAGTAGAACAGATAGATGACGAGCAATTCGGGCACACCGCGAAAGACGGTCGTGTAGAAGTCGCCGAACACGCGCAGCACGCGCAAGCGCGAGAGTTTTGCGGCGGCGATGAGCGCACCGAACACGGCGCCGATTGCTAGTGCGGCAAGCGTGAGCACAACGGTCATCAACGCGCCGAGGAGCAGAACGCTACCCCAGCCGTCCGGCCCGAGGCCAAGTGTGTTGAATAGCGATAACAGAGACATGGCATGGATCCACGCGGGTCGGGAAGCGAAGGCGCGCGTCAGGCGCGGCGCGCGCAGTCAGGATGCGACGCTTACGGCGTCACGTCGGTCTTGAACCACTTCAGTGCGAGCTTCTTCACGGTGCCGTCGGCAAGTGCCGCCGTGATCGCGCTGTCGAACTTCGCCTTCAGGTCGGCGTCCTGTTTGCGGAACGCGAGGCCTTCGCCCGGACCCCAGATCGGACCGGAAATCATCGTGCCGGCAATCACGACGGGCGACTTGTCGGCGTTGGCGGTGTAGTAGGTCACGTCGTCGAACGTGGCGTCGATGCGGCCGTTGGTGAGATCGAGATCACGCTCGGGCGCGGTCTTGTACACGCGCACTGACGCGACGTCCTTGAAGTTGGCGTTGATGAAGCCGGTGTACACCGTGCCCGACTGGATGCCGATCGTCTTGCCCTTGAGCGCCTTGCGCATCGACTCGATGGCGGGCGCGTTGCTGCGCGAGTCGGCGTCGAGCTTCAGAGGCGGCGTGTTCGGGCCGCCCTTCGGCAGGATCTTCGGGTCGGACACGGCGAAGCTTGCCGGGGTGGCCGCATAGGGCTTCGAGAATGCAATGATTTTCTCGCGATCCGGCGTGATCGAGATCGCATCCATCAGGACATCGAACTTGCCCGCCTGCAGGCCCGGAATCATGCCGTCCCAGTCCTGGGCGACGAGCTTGCACTGGATTTGTGCACGCGCACACAGGTTTTCGACGAGTTCGGGTTCGAACCCGCCAAGCTTGCCGCCGGGCAGTGTCAGGTTCCAGGGCGCATAGCTGCCGTCGAGCGCGATCGTCACGCTTTTCCATTCCTTCGCGCCGGCACTGCCGCTTCCAAGCAGCGTGACGCCGAGTGCTGCGCCAATCAGCGCTTTTGCCAGCCGGGTGTACTTCGCCTGCATGACCATGCTCCTTTGTCGGTGGGTACCGTGGACCCGTGGGGACGTTGTTTCGTTCGTGCGACTTGCATAGACAAGAATGGAGAGAAAAGAATTCGAGCGCAAGAGAATTTCATAAATCCGGGCTCATGGAAAACCCTGTGATCGGGCGTGGATTCTCGATGAATCCGTGTTCGTGGCAAGGCGAGACGTGGTTGCGGCATGGATTGTTGCAGTCATTGGTGTGCCTCATTAATTTGTCTAGTCATGTTGAGGGCTGTGAGCCGCAATGGAGAGGAGACGCGCAATGGCGGCCATCGCTCGATGGCCGTTGCGCGTTACTGCGATTCCATCCGGTTATCAAGATGAAAATTTGTGACTTCTTTCAAAAGTGAGACCTGCCTGAATATCGACCGGCCACTTCCTGTTCCCACCGCTCCACGTCTCGCGGAGATCCGCCATGAACGACGCCACGCTCAGCGCCACCGCCCCGCTTGCGCTGCCGGCGGCCACTCGCCAGAGCCAGTTGCGCCTGATCGCCGCGTGTTCGATCGGCAATGCGCTCGAAATGTACGACTTCACGGTCTACAGCTTTTTCGCGCTGCTGATCGGCCGGCTCTTTTTCCCCTCGGACAGCACTTACGGCTCGCTGCTGCTAGCCGTGGCGACGTTCGGCATCGGTTTCGTGATGCGGCCGCTGGGCGGCCTCGTGATCGGCAGCTATGCCGACCGGCGCGGGCGCAAGGCCGCCATGACGCTGACTATCGCGCTGATGGTGGCGGGCACCCTGTGCATCTCGCTCGCGCCGACCTATGCGCAGGCCGGCGTGCTGGGCTCGCTCGTGATTCTCGCGGGGCGGCTCCTGCAGGGCTTCTCGCTCGGCGGCGAAATCGGCGCGTCCACGGCCATGCTGATGGAGTCCGGCGAAGTGGGGCAGCGCGGCTTTCGCGTGAGCTGGCAGTTGGGCAGCCAGGGCATCTCGGCGCTCATCGGCGCGCTCACGGGCGCGGTGCTCTACGCCACGCTCTCGCCGCAGGCGCTTGAGAGCTGGGGCTGGCGTCTGCCGTTCCTGGGGGGCCTGCTGATCGCGCCGGTGGGCCTCTATATCCGCTCGAAACTCGACGAAACGCACGAGGCCGAGGCCGACGCGCCCAGCCCGCTCGCCACGCTCATGCGTGAGCACGGCGCGAAAGTGGGTCTCGGCATTCTCTCGATCACAGCGGGCACCGTGGGAATGTATCTCGTGGTGTTCTTCATGCCGACCTACATGATTCGCGTGCTCAAGATGCCGCCGTCGCTCTCGCTGCTTTCGGGCTGCGCCACGGGCTTCACGATGCTCGTCGCATCGCTCGTCTCGGGGCGTCTCGCGGACCGCCTCGCGCGCCGCAAGCGGCTCGTACTCGGTGCGCTGCTCTTCAACATCGTGGCCATCGTGCCCGCGTTCTGGCTGATGACGCGCATGCCGGGCGTGCCGCTCGTGCTCGCGCTCTCGGTCATGATCACGGCCGCGGCGAATCTCGGCTCCACCCCCATGCTGCTGATGCTCATGGAAATGCTTCCCGCCGGCGTGCGCGCAAGCGGTCTCTCGGTCATCTATAGCGTGGGCGTGACAGTGTTCGGCGGCAGTTCGCAGTTCATCGTCACGTGGCTGCTCGCGAAGACCGGCAATCCACTTTCGCCTGCGGTCTATCTCGTCGTTTGCGGGCTCATCTCGCTGTGCGCCGTCGGCGCGATTCGCGAGCGGCGCGTCGGCTGACGATGCGTTGCGCGCAGCTTTTCGCCTTTCGATCCTTCACACGATTAACGGAATCCTCATGAAACGTGAACCGTCGCTCACGCCGTTCCAGTTGCTGCCCACTTTGCTGCCCGAGATCGAGATCGACGCCGGGACCTTCATCGACATTCGCCGCCAGATTCATTCGCAGCCCGAACTAGGCTTCGAAGTGGGCGCTACGGCGAAGCTCGTCGCCATGCTGCTGGAGAAGTGGGGCTACGAGGTGCATACGGGCATCGGCAAGAGCGGCGTGGTGGGGCAGCTCAAGGTGGGCGACGGCGAGCGGCGCCTGGGCATTCGCGCCGACATGGACGCGCTGCCGATCGTCGAGAACACGGGTCTGCCGTACGCGAGCCAGACGCCCGGCAAGATGCACGCGTGCGGCCACGACGGCCACACGGCCATCCTGCTCGCCGCCGCGAAAACGCTGGCGGAGCGGCGCGATTTCGACGGTACGCTCAACCTGATCTTCCAGCCCGACGAAGAGAACCTGTGTGGCGCGAAGGCGATGATCGAAGACGGTCTGTTCGAGCGCTTTCCCTGCGATGCGCTCTACGCGCTGCACAACATGCCGGGCGTGCCGGCCGGGACGTTTCGCGTGCTGCCGGGGTCGGTGAGCCTTTCATCGGATGTGGCCGACGTGACGCTCAAGGGCGTGGGCGGCCACGGCGCGATGCCGCACCGCGTGAAGGACCCCATCGTGGCCGCGGCGGCGCTCGTGACGGCGCTGCAAACCATCGTCGCGCGCAACGTGGCGCCCGACGAATCCGCGGTGGTGTCCGTGGGCTACATTCGCGGCGGCGCGACCCACAACGTCATCCCGGAGACGGTCACGCTCGGGCTGAACATCCGTGCGGCGCGCGCCGAAACGCGCGCGCTCGTGGAAGCGCGCGTACGTGAGATCGTGGCGCTCACCGCCCAGGCACACGGCGTGGAGGCGCTGATCGACTACCGGCAGCTCACGCCGCCGATGGTCAACACGCCGGAAGAAACCACGCTCGCGCAGCAGGTCTGCGCGGAGCTGGTGGGCGAGGACAACGTGGTCATGCAGGCGCCCAAGGGCTTGAACGGCAGCGAGGACTTCGCCTGGATGCTCAATGCGGTGCCCGGTTGCTACCTGCTGCTCGGCAACGGAGAAGGGGAGTTCGGCGGCTGCATGGTGCACAACCCCGGCTACGACTTCAACGACCAGGTGCTGCCGCTCGGCGCGGCGTGCTGGGTGCGGCTCGCGCAGCGGTTTCTCGTCGCGTGACGAAGTGCAATTCGTTAGTCATTCGAATCGTCTGCTCGGGCGGCTAGCAGTTCGGGCGTCAGGCCCAGCCGCTCGCGCAGATCGATCCAGCCGCGCGGCGTGACCTGCACTGCGCGCGACGCGCGCGTGCGCCGCATCCAGCCGCGTTCGCACAGCAGCGTGAGAAAGGCCACGCCGAGCGGTCCGGCCAGATGATGCTGGCGCTCGGTCCAGTCGAGGCATTGGCGCGCAATGCCGTGACGCCCCGGCTTGAGCGCGGCGACGTCGAGCCCGAGTTCGCCGAACCATGTTTCGCCCGCGGGCGTCACCGCGAAGCGTTTGTCAGCTTGCGCCGTGATGAGCCCCGCATCCGTGAGGCGCTCCGTAATCGCCACGCCGACCTGGCCCGCGAGATGGTCGTAACAGCAGCGCGCGAAGCGCAGGTTCCGCGCTTCGCGGCCAGGGGGCTTGCGGCGCACCGGCGCACGCGCGCCGACCGTCGCGAGGCTTTCGAGCAAGGTGGCGACCTGGGCGTCCGCGAGCCGGTAGTAGCGGTGGCGGCCTTCCTTTTCCACGGCGAGCAGCCCGCCGTCCAGCAGCTTCGCCAGATGGCTGCTCGCGGTTTGCGCGGTGACGCCGGCCGCGTAAGCCAGTTCACCGGCGGGCAGCGCGCGGCCATCGGCGAGCGCCATCAGCATCGCGGCGCGCGCAGGGTCGGCGATCAGGAACGCCGTGGCGGACACTCTCGGGTGCGTGTTGATGCCATTCATGCGTTTCTCCAGGACATACGCATAGCGTAGCGCGCGAGCCGGGTCGCATGTTTCGACACGCATCGAAGCATCGGCACTGCCGTGCGCCCGATACTGGGCTCGTGACCGGCGCCCAACGCGCGCCGGCGCAGAGGGGGAGCCCATGCAGATACACGAGACGCACGAGACGCACGAGACGCACAGCCGCGAACAGCAACGCCGGGTGCTCTGGGCCACGAGCCTCAGTTATGTCGTGGTGATCCTCGACACCTCGATCGTCAATGTCGCGCTGGAGCGCATCGGTGCGAGTCTTGCGGGCGGCGTGGCCGGCCTGCAATGGGTGGTGAACGCCTATACGCTCACGTTCGCGAGCCTGCTGCTGTCGGGCGGCACGCTCGGCGACCGGCTCGGCGCGCGCCCGGTCTATATGGCCGGGCTCGCGGTCTTCACGGCGGCCTCGGCGTTGTGCGGCGCCGCGCCGAGCCTCGCGCTGCTCACGCTCGGACGCGTGCTGCAGGGCATGGGCGCGGCACTGCTCGTGCCCGCGTCGATGGCGCTCATCAACGGCGCATGCGCCAACGCGCGCGAGCGCGCCGCCGCCTTCGGCGTCTGGGCCGGGCTGGGCGGCGTCGCGATGGCGGCGGGCCCGTTGCTGGGCGGCGTACTGATCGGGCTCGTCGGCTGGCGCAGCATCTTTCTGCTCAACGTGCCGGTGTGCCTCGCCGGCATCGTCATGGCCGCGCGCGTGGCGCCGCAGGCGCGAAGAGGCGCGCCACGCCGGCTCGACCTCGCGGGCCAGGCGGCGGCCATCGCGGCGCTGGCGCTGCTCAATGCCGCCATCATCGAGGCGCCTGCGCACGGCTGGCATGCGCCGCTCGTCGCGGGCGGTCTCGTGCTGGCGGGTGGGGCGGCGATCGCCTTCGTCGCGCTCGAAAAGCACCGCGCGCAACCAATGCTCCCACTCGGCTTCTTCCGCGAGAGCGTGTTCAGCGCGGCCGTGCTGGTCTCGATGATTTCGGCGTTCACGTTCTACGGTCTGCTATTCGGACTCAGCCTGTATCTCCAGCAGGAGCGCGGCTACGCGCCGTTGCGCGCGGGTCTCGCTTTCCTGCCGCTCACCGTGGTGGTGCCGATCGGCAGTCTGCTTTCGCGGCGCGCGGTGGCGTGGCTCGGCCCGCGCGCGCTCGTCGCGCTCGCCTGCCTGCTCGCGACGGCCGGCTATCTCGGCGCGGCGGTTTGCGGCGCGACGGCGCGATACGACTTGCTCGCCTTGCCGCTGCCGGCCATCGGTTTTGCCGCGAGTCTCATCACGCCTGCGGCCACGGCGGCGCTCATGGCGACGGTCGATCAGGGCCGCGCGGGCATTGCCGCCGGCGTGCTCAACGCCGCCCGGCAGACCGGCGCGGCGCTCGGCGTGGCCGTGGCGGGCGCCATGATCGCGGGGCGCGCGTCGATCGGTGCGGGTATGCGCGTGAATCTGCTGATCGCCGCCGTGCTCTCGGCAGGCGCGGCGTGGGTGTGGTGGCGTGCGTGGTCCCGCCACGCTGCGCACGCCGCCCCGTCGCACGACGCGAAGAAGACGAGTGCCGGGAAGCCGTGCGCTAACCACATCTTCAGCATTTATATGCTAACCGCACGTGCCGATGATTGGCGAGAGTGTTACTGTCTCGGCCCGGTGGCGATGGTGTTGGGCAATACAAAGGAAAATGAGGCAACACGCGACATGACAACGAAGCAGAGGAAACCATCACCCACGGAAACTTCGCCGACGAGCGTCCTCGTCGTGCCCGTCCGCATGAATCTTGGCGATCTTCCATATTTCGATGGTCTGACGCCGCCCGATACCGAAGAGAGGTGGCCGCGCAAATTCGGACAGTCGGAAAAGTGGAACGCTCGGGGCCTGAGCCGGCGATAATGCCGACAAAGGAACCAGGAAGATGACGAAGAGAACCCGACGGACGCACTCAGCTGCGTTCAAAGCGAAAGTGGCGATGGCGGCGGTCAAGGGCGAGCGGACGTTGGCCGAATTGGCGCAGTAGTTCGATGTGCACCCGAACCAGATCACGGAATGGAAGCGGCAGTTGCAGGAGCGTGCTGCCGACGTGTTCGGCGCAGGCGGCACGGCGTCGAGCGAGCCGCTGGTCGATTTGAAGGAGCTACATGCGAAGATCGGCCAGCTCACGCTGGAGAACGATTTTTTAAGCGGCGCGCTCAACAAAGCGGGGTTGCTGAGCGCAAAGCGATGATCGATCGTACGCACGCATTGCCTGTCTCGCAGCAGGCACGACTCGTCGGTATCGCGAGATCGAGCGTGTATTACCGGGCGCAACCGGTGAGCGAAGCGGACCAGGCGCTAATGCGCCGGATCGACGAACTGCACATGGAGTTTCCGTTTGCCGGAGCGCGGAAGCTGGCGCGACTGCTGCGTCGCCAGGGACACGAGATTGGCCGTCGGCGCGCGCACGCTGATGAAGCGCATGGGTATCCAGGCGCTGTACTGCAAGCCGAACACCAGCCGACGCAATTTGCAGCACAAGATCTGGCCGTATCTGCTGCGGGGCATGACGATCAATCGGGCAAACCAGGTCTGGGCACTGGATACGAGTTATATCCCGATGGCGCGCGGCTTCGTGTATCTGACCGCCGTGGTGGACTGGGCCAGCCGGAAGGTACTGGCCCACCGCGTAGCGATCACGATGGAGGCGATGCACGCTGTCGAGGCGTTGGAAGACGCGTTCGCGAAATACGGGCAACCTGAAATCGTCAATACCGACCAGGGCCGCCAGTTCACCGCAACAGCGTTCACCGAGGCCGTGCTCAGCCGAGGCATCCGCTTGTCCATGGACGGCAAAGGTGCCTGGCGAGACAACGTGTTCGTCGAGCGCGTGTGGCGAAGTGTGAAATATGAAGAGGGATCTGAAAGCCTATGAATCGGTCAGCCATGCCCGCCGTTCTATTGGCGATTACCTGAACCTTTATAACCACAAGCGGCCCCATTCGAGTGTGTCCGATCAGACGCCGGATGAGGCATACTTCGCGACGCTGCCTGCGATCAAATTGGCAGCATGACTGCCCCGGACGTTCCACTTAAAAATCTCAGAAGACTGTCCGAACGATTGAGGCCACCTCTTAGGCGGGCTTGCTGCGACGACACTGTCGCGCTTTCGCGTTAGCAATAATGGCCCGCGCCTCCACCATCATGTGGCCGTGCGGGATCCCGGGACGCGGGCCGTCCCGTGCGGCTGTGACCCGGGCGCGTAACCAATACTCATACGCCTCGGCACGTTCGACGCCTCGAATTATTCAGGCCCTCTGAACTAGCGACAAGGATCGGATGAGGCCCATGCAGCACAAAACGTTTCGGCGCAACCGACAAGGGCTAGAGGGATCGCAGCGTCGCTTTGGCCGACCTTGACCTCTTTAAATGCTTTTACAACGCTGTCTTCTTTCAAACACCCCGATGACATCAGAACACCATTCATAATCAAGGCCTCCAATGCTGCCTGATTTTCGGACACACCTTTCAGGAAACACAGGTCAAAGGTCCCCTTCGTCCGTCGCCACAAAACTTCCAGCTGTCGAATGGAATATGCTGCTTGCCTCAACGAGATACGATCGTTCCTTCGCGAAAAACTGTTATAACTCTTGATCGACATCGCTGCCTCAACAATCGGGTAGGAAAGGAAGGGGTTCAGTCTGCGGATCTGGGGGCGTTCAGACGCCGAGGGCATTATCGAAACGAACTGTTTTATAGATTTGACCAATTCGGCACTTGTAGTGCCTAACAGTTCCCGATTGTACCCCGTGCGGTTATTCCAGGATTCCCCCGCCGATCGCTTGCGGTGGTCATGAAAGAGACGTCCAAAGTCCGGCCGTCGCCTCCATTTACCGAAGAATGATCGCGAACACGCCACCTTCGCTGCCGAACGCAGTATTCCGAATACCGAATCATTGCGGAGAACAGCCAGTCGATGCGCTATCTCCAGACCAAAACCTACCCCGACATCCTCAAATGCGTCGACGACCGAGGCGGCGGTCGGTATAGCATTGAACAGCATATCACCGGCCTGCCCTTCCATGAGGACAGTGCCCTGCGGAAGGATAGTGGTTAGCTCCTTTTCCAGGCTCAGGAAGAGCATATCCTGACTAGGATTAAACGGCGCTGTTGTTGGCCGCAGGTCAGAGAACGGCAAGTGTTTTTCTATATCGATGCAAATCAGATCGGCTCCTATCGAATCAGCAACTTGTTTCGCGAGGTCGACCTCATACGATTCTGGCGAGGCTGTTGAATAGTAGTTGACCGCTGGAAATGGCGAGCTATCACCGAGCGCCCGGCGCAGAAATATCGCGGCGGCGGAAGAGTCGACGCCGCCAGAGAGAGCGACACAGATGGAGGAGTGTCGACTCGTCAAATTTGAGAAGACAGTTTCGATCGCTTCTTCGCAGTGCATCTGCGAATCGATACCATGGGAAATCTTCGGCGTCCATACATCAGACGTCGCCACATCACCGTCGCGACTGACCGAAAGTGCTGCGCCTGCCGGCACTACGTCGATCCCGGTAAAAGCCGTTCGCCCGGTCATGCAAAACTGCGTGCGTGCGTAGTGTTCAAGGAAGTCTACATTCCACCTAACGCCGTTTCGGCGAACCAGTTTGGAAAGATCAAGGTCGATCGCAACTTCTCCGTCCGGTTCAACGCAGTAGTGCAGCCGAGCACTATGAAGGGGGTCAGAAAAAAAATGTCGGATGTGCGTCTCGTTGTCAACAACGATAACAACGTAAGCACCCCAAAGAAAATCCACCGCAATGGCTGTCACGTCTGTCCACTTGACTGAAAGGCGGAGCGCCTCCTCAATAACCGACGGCGATGCCCGGAGATAGGCGCTTCCGGCTTCGGCTAAATCGTAGATCTCGATTCGTAGTCGACCATTCGACGATGACAAGCTTGGGAAAATATTTCGAAGCGACGCATCGAATGTTGACCATGTCCCGTCTTTCAATCGCCAATTCATGAAAGACTCATGACGTTCATCAATATGCTCTCTCATATTGGAAATTTGTCGAATTTTCTTGCATGTCTTTGGAACTCTGACGAGTTGCAGATGACTGCTATATCAAATCGGTGATTTATAGATGACTGCATAACAAGAATTGAGATCTTGTTCATCTCCATAAATATGGCCGCCGACTTCAACCCAGGCATGTGCCACGAACGGATGAGGACGCACTCCGATTACGATTTGCGCTGGACACCCGTGTTTGCGCAGATCCCGCGCGATTGCCAGAGACATCTGGATACAGGTAATTTTTAGAGGGCACCAGAGTGCTGCCTTATGGTAGCGATCGGCCGTTCGTGATGAGATTGCTTGCGCGATACCTGTTGTACACGGCATCGCTATGGGCCGTAGCCGACGAATGCAGTTTGCTCCAGAAAGTCGTAACAAGAACGCGCTTGCGGCCAGACGTATGAGTGCCTGTACACTCAACTTCTCGCCCGGCGAACAAGATAAATTTCGGCTCGACCAACGCCCGGCATCAAATCGACAAAACCGGATACCACGGAAATCGGATACATTGGAATTTTTACCAGTTCTACCTGATAGAGAAATGACTTCATCGAAAACCAGCTGATCGATGAGTTGGTCATTTTCTTGTGATTCTCCATCTATGAATATGGATGATATCAAGGCTGAAAATTTCCCGTCATACAGGAAATATTTTGTTCGCCTGATGTCGAGGGCGATCACGATCTTGTCGAAGACCGCAACGTAGCAATTATCCGATATCTTCATGACTTGGTTGCACGTCGGCCGCCGGAGGCGCCCCGACGTGCGCTTGAAAAGATTAACCGTACGGCGAAATCACGCGACCATCGGGAACGGAATAACCCGGGGTCCCGTGCGTTGTTGAGACCATATCGAGCCTCAATGTGTTCGACTGTCTATAACCAAAAATCTTCCTAAAAAAAAGACGCACGTCATCCTCCTTAAGCTTGATTTCCAGAAAAGTGAGTCTGCGCTGATCAACGCGCTTTAATTATGATCATATATGTCGGCGATTTGCAATATATTTTTAGCACCCCATAATTGTTGTCACGGAAAAGTAAACCGCCCCGAACAGTGGTCACGTATTAATAGACACCCCCCAATTTATAGACGGCATATAATGTGCTCGTATTGAGCAAGGGTATCTGGTGTGCGCCTCTAGCTAGTGCTACTGTGTCATATAAGTAACTGCGCGATCTACTGTCGTACAGCAAGAAAGCCATCGTTGCATGAGCCCTTGTCCAAGCAGGATGCGCAATGTAGTAATGGAATCAGGAACGTGGCGCTGAGCGCGCTGGACTGCCCCGGGGGATGTAATCCGAGGGAAGGGCAGGCAGCACGCGTTCAAGGAAGTTTTTTTACCATGTCCACCTGATTGCATTCTGAGTCGTTGAGCCATCAGAAACCCATACGCAGCGATACTCAGTGTGGCGTGATGGTGAAAGCCACGCCAGCCTCGTCCTTCATAATGACCGAGCCCGAACTCCTGCTTCAGGTCCTGATAGTCGCGCTCGATGCGCCAGCGCATTTTGGTCACGAACACGAGCTGCTCGAGGGTCGCCTCTTCGGGGGCCGTAGTGAGAAAGTATTTGAGCGGCTCCG
>NZ_JAMBPS010000201.1:0-525 GCF_024206515.1 Paraburkholderia sp. CNPSo 3281
AGTCTAACCGCAAGGAGGACGGTCACCACGGCAGGATTCATGACTGGGGTGAAGTCGTAACAAGGTAGCCGTATCGGAAGGTGCGGCTGGATCACCTCCTTTCATGAGCTCATCGCTCACTGCGTTTTAAGCGCTCACACTTGTCGGCTGTAAGAAAGACAGACTCAGGGGTCTGTAGCTCAGTCGGTTAGAGCACCGTCTTGATAAGGCGGGGGTCGATGGTTCGAATCCATCCAGACCCACCAATTTGTCTGCGGTGGCTGACTGATAAACCAACCCCTTGAGTATGTGTGACTGGGGGATTAGCTCAGCTGGGAGAGCACCTGCTTTGCAAGCAGGGGGTCGTCGGTTCGATCCCGTCATCCTCCACCAATCCTCAATGCACAGCGTTCTGCACGAAGCAGAACCTTTTGCATTGGCGATTGAGCCAGTCAGGGCGATATGAGTAACACCATATCGGCTGTCGTTCTTTAACAATCAGGAAGAAGTAGTAAAGAGATTCATCCGAACGCGGACAGAGATGGC
>NZ_JAMBPS010000202.1:0-520 GCF_024206515.1 Paraburkholderia sp. CNPSo 3281
TCAAGGGTAGGTAAGGTTTTTCGCGTTGCATCGAATTAATCCACATCATCCACCGCTTGTGCGGGTCCCCGTCAATTCCTTTGAGTTTTAATCTTGCGACCGTACTCCCCAGGCGGTCAACTTCACGCGTTAGCTACGTTACCAAGTCAATGAAGACCCGACAACCAGTTGACATCGTTTAGGGCGTGGACTACCAGGGTATCTAATCCTGTTTGCTCCCCACGCTTTCGTGCATGAGCGTCAGTATTGACCCAGGGGGCTGCCTTCGCCATCGGTATTCCTCCACATCTCTACGCATTTCACTGCTACACGTGGAATTCTACCCCCCTCTGCCATACTCCAGCGATGCAGTCACCAATGCAGTTCCCAGGTTAAGCCCGGGGATTTCACATCGGTCTTACATCACCGCCTGCGCACGCTTTACGCCCAGTAATTCCGATTAACGCTCGCACCCTACGTATTACCGCGGCTGCTGGCACGTAGTTAGCCGGTGCTTATTCTTCCGGTACCGTCATCCCCG
>NZ_JAMBPS010000203.1:0-514 GCF_024206515.1 Paraburkholderia sp. CNPSo 3281
AACGCCATTGAAAGTCTGAACATGCAGCTACGCAAGATCATCAAGACGCGGGGCCACTTCCCGAATGATGAGGCTGCTATCAAGCTGCTCTGGCTCGCACTACGCAACGTGCTGGCAAAGTCCGTGCGGGCCGCCTTCGACTGGAAATCAGCCATGAACCAGTTTGCTATCCTGTTCGGTGACCGGTTCACGCAGGCACGCGGCTAATGATTTATTAACCGCCCCGCCCACAAAAATACGGACAGGTTCCCTGTGCGGGGCGGCACCTCCTTTCTTTGCCGCGGTGTACAGACTGGAGACATGATTGACACATGTATGAGGACATCGTTGACACCTGATACTCACGGCAATGCTGCTTTCAGGTCAAGTGTCGCGACACGGTGATGGGCAAACCAGAGCTCGAATACACCGTCTTCGTCGTCCTTTGGACGGGCCGCCACGCGCAGCCCCTTGAGCGCAATCGAGAGCTTCAGTTTCTGCCCCCGCAAGCGCACCAGACCACTCGAATTGACCA
>NZ_JAMBPS010000204.1:0-513 GCF_024206515.1 Paraburkholderia sp. CNPSo 3281
CTCTTTGGGAGACACCGGGGTTCTGGACGTTACAGCATAAGGAGCCTGACGATTACCTACTTTCACACGGGCAATCCGCACTATCATCGGCGTGGAGCTGTTTCACGGTCCTGTTCGGGATGGGAAGGGGTGGGACCAGCTCGCTATGGTCATCAGGCATGACGGGTTGCTGCGTCGCGGTGTTATCGCGCCACAGCCAATCGGGAAGAAGCGTAAAGAGGTGTTGCTCAATTGGGGTTGTGTTGTTTCCGGCACAACACCTGATCTCAACCTGTGCGTCCTGCCCACCCACGCGGGGCGGAGGCACACCTGTTATAGGATCAAGCCTTACGGGCAATTAGTATCAGTTAGCTTAACGCATTACTGCGCTTCCACACCTGACCTATCAACGTCCTGGTCTCGAACGACCCTTCAAGGGGCTCGAAGCCCCGGGGATATCTCATCTCAAGGCGAGTTTCCCGCTTAGATGCTTTCAGCGGTTATCTCTTCCGAACATAGCTACCCGGCGATGCC
>NZ_JAMBPS010000205.1:0-507 GCF_024206515.1 Paraburkholderia sp. CNPSo 3281
ACCGCAAGGAGGACGGTCACCACGGCAGGATTCATGACTGGGGTGAAGTCGTAACAAGGTAGCCGTATCGGAAGGTGCGGCTGGATCACCTCCTTTCATGAGCTCATCGCTCACTGCGTTTTAAGCGCTCACACTTGTCGGCTGTAAGAAAGACAGACTCAGGGGTCTGTAGCTCAGTCGGTTAGAGCACCGTCTTGATAAGGCGGGGGTCGATGGTTCGAATCCATCCAGACCCACCACTGTCTGTGGACGGGCAGTCCCCTTGAGTATGTGTGACTGGGGGATTAGCTCAGCTGGGAGAGCACCTGCTTTGCAAGCAGGGGGTCGTCGGTTCGATCCCGTCATCCTCCACCAATCCTCAATGCACAGCGTTCTGCACGAAGCAGAACCTTTTGCATTGGCGATTGAGCCAGTCAGGGCGATATGAGTAACACCATATCGGCTGTCGTTCTTTAACAATCAGGAAGAAGTAGTAAAGAGATTCATCCGAACGCGGACAGAGATGGC
>NZ_JAMBPS010000206.1:0-506 GCF_024206515.1 Paraburkholderia sp. CNPSo 3281
GGCCTACGCTCTTCGCATTATCGACTCGGTGGTCTACCATGCGCCGATGTTCACTGGCGTATCCGAGACCAATCAGCGTTCGGCATACCGAGCAGATGAACACGAGATAATTAACGCAGCCATCGCTCGCTGGGTCGGCCTAGCTAACAGTGTACTCAACGGTTACACGCCGACAGGTCTCGGCATTGCGTATCGTCCCAAGCGATTTGAACTCAACCTCATAGTCGACGGCGCTGAATACACTGTATCTTTTTTTCAAGCAGAAGACGGCATACGAGATGAGACGCTTTCTGAGCGACTGAGAACGGGCTGGCCGGTTCTGCAGGCGGTGGGACTCGAACCACGACCATCCTACACCGATGAAGTTGAATTCGCGGTCGAAGGCGTCAGCTATCCCTCTATGGCTGCGGCGGCCAGGGTCTATGGGATAAGCGCCAAGACGCTCGGCCCGCGCGTGCGCAAAGGCTGGACTCCTGAGCAATGCGTTGGTCTCGAGCCGGTTTACG
>NZ_JAMBPS010000207.1:0-503 GCF_024206515.1 Paraburkholderia sp. CNPSo 3281
TCGTCGCAAGTGCAGTCGCTGACCTCGACGGCGCTGAACGCGCTGACGACGTCGCAGCTGGCGACGCTGTCGGTGAACCTGCTGACGAGCGCACAGGTTTCGGGTCTGAGCACGGGCCAGCTCGCGGGACTGAGCGCGACGCAGGTGCAGCAGCTGAACTCGGCTGACCTGCGCGCGCTGAGCACGAGCCAGCTCGTGAACGGTCTTGGCACCGCAGGCATCGCCTCGCTGACCAGCACGCAGGTGCAGTCGCTGACCACGACGGCGCTGAATGCGCTGAGCACGGCCCAGCTCGCAACGCTGGCGATCGCCTCGCTGACGACCGGTCAGGTGGCCGGTCTGAGCACGGGCCAGCTGTCGAGCCTGATTTCGAGCCAGGTCCAGCAGTTGGGTTCGGCTGACATCAAGGCGCTGAGCACCAGCCAGGTGGTGAACGGTCTGGGTTCGGCGGGCATCGCGGCACTGACGTCCAGCCAGGTCGCACAGCTCGGCACGGCGGACCT
>NZ_JAMBPS010000208.1:0-502 GCF_024206515.1 Paraburkholderia sp. CNPSo 3281
GTTTTATATAATTAATCGTGAAATAACTTGGTTTAACCAACAGCAAAGCATGAAAATGGGGGTGTGCCATCATGTCGCCATCATTGCCCCTAGTTACTTCGGTTGTTCGCAAAAAACCTGCCACACCCGATTTAAACCGTTTAGTTTCAATCAATCGCTTCCATGAATCGTTCATGTGCTTCAAGGTGTCACGCAGCTCTGTAACAGGCGGATTCTTTACGGTCAAAGTTAGGAACACCCAACGATGAGTTGGAAAACGTTCCTGAATACTTGGCAATTGCTGGAACATGACCGCCCTCCAGAGTAGTGATCTGCGCCACTGACAAACAGGGCAATGGCGAACACGGCAAAAAAATGCTTGTTTGAGAATCAATTTCCCTTGATCGGGATTAACTCCAAATTTCAAAATGCCTGAACATCCGTTAATTCGGTCTGCATACTTGGCAAGATCAAGAGAGTAGTTATAGAGAATTTTGACGGATTCAGCATCTGAACGATGTTC
>NZ_JAMBPS010000022.1:0-118264 GCF_024206515.1 Paraburkholderia sp. CNPSo 3281
CGAAGAGGCATTGACCAGTCGTCCTAACCGCATCTACGCACTGGGCGCACTCAGGCCGATCCTTGCCGGCTGCCTTCTGCGCATCCAGCGCTGCCTGGACAGCCTCGCCCCGGTTCTCTCGGTGATTCACCGCACCCGATGTCGAATACAGCCGTCACGCTCCTGTCCCAGGCCACCCAGAAAGGCCAAGCCCCATTTCTATCTCGCCTACAAACTCGCGTAATGCGAAGGCTTAAGTTGAGAGCATTGATGCGACTTTGGGTGCGCCGCGTCATTGGTTGTCCCGGGATCTATTAAACCGTTTAAATCAAAGCCCGTTCGATTCTTCTATCTCCGCTATAACCGTCTGTGCCTTGTTGGATAAGGCGCGGGGCTTTGTAATCGATGCTTCGGAGTGCTGCTGGACGCCTTTTAGTGGCAGGCTCAATGGCATAGCGGCGCTCGGCATCATGCTGCGAGCCTCCACGACTGTTGCGAGCGCACACAAGTCGGGCTTGCAGTCTCTCGGCAGTTTTCTATGTTTAAAGATGCGGGTATGGCATGAGAGTTAAATATATAGCTAACCAGAGTAAAGCCCGCAGGAGGCAATCATGAAAATGCTATCCGGTCTGGTCGTCGCGACGGCCAGCCTCGCTTGCGTCGTTGCGGCTCAGGCTCAGGATGTGAGCGTCAAGGCGCAGCAAACGGTGCAGCTCAAGCCGGGCTCCTATGGCTGCCTCACGAAAGACAAGCTCGACGCCGTCGCGCTTCACGAGCAGGCCGGCGAGCATCAGCAGATGCAGGAATACTTCTCGGGATTCCAGTGTCTGTCCACGCCCGACAACCAGTCGTTCCGCGTCGTACAGGTGGTGGGCCACGACGTCGAATTCGTCAACGCGGCGAATACCGACGAGCAAGGTCTCTGGACCACGGACCGCTTCATCAAGCAGTAAGGCCGCCTCTTCCAACGCGCCTCTCGACATGGTCCGACGCACGCGCGCCGGGCCATCGTGCTTGCCGGGCGCGCGTCCGTGGCGTAATGCAACGCGTCGCGCGCCGCTGTCAAACCCCCGTCACTTTCTCGTCAGACCATCCGGATTGCGTCGCGCGCCGCATCGACACGCGCTGCGCGTCGACTCGACCGGCACATCGCTTGCTAGAAACTTCGCTATCATGTGCGGCTTTCGCGCGACCGGAATTCGGTATGGCACTCAAATCGACCATCTACAAGACAGAACTGCAGATCGCGGACATGGACCGGCACTATTACGCCGACCATGCGCTCACGATCGCGCGCCATCCGTCCGAAACCGACGACCGCATGATGGTCCGCATCGCGGCGTTCGCGCTGTTTGCGGGCGAGCGGCTCGAATTCTGCAAGGGCCTCTCCGACATGGACGAGCCCGACCTCTGGTGCAAGGACTACACGGGCGCGATCGAAACGTGGATCGAGGTCGGCCAGCCCGACGAGCGACGTATTGCCAAGGCAAGCGGCCGTGCGGGCGAGGTCATCGTGATCGCCTACGGCGGGCGCACCTCCGACATCTGGTGGCAAGGCGTGCGCAACAAGGTCGAGCGCCTGCGCAACGTGACGGTCTGGTCGCTGGGCGAGGGCGTCGCCACGTCGCTCGGCGCGCTGGCCGAGCGCACCATGCGCCTGCAATGCACGGTGCAGGACGGCGCGGCGTGGATCGGCAATACGAGCGCCGAGCCAGTGGCAGTCGAATGGAGCGTGTTCAAGGCGCCCGAAAACGTGTGAAAGCAGGCTGCGCGCGTTCAGGCGTGCGGCGGCCCCTTGAGTTCCACCATGTTGCCTTCCGGGTCGAACAGATACAGCGACGGCCCCAAACCCTCCGCCCCATAGCGCTCGACGGCATTGCCGGGATGCGCGCCATGCTGCGTCAGATGTGACGTGAGCGCCTCGGCGTCGAACGGCTCCACGCGCAGACATAGATGATCCATGTTGCCGCTCGCGCCAGCGGGCGGCGCGCCGGAACCCCGGTCGAGCGGGCCGCCGATTGTCACGAGATCGATGAGCGAGCGTCCCGCGCGCAACTGCACGAGGCCGAGATCGCGCTGTTCACGCTCCGGCTGGCAACCGAGTACTTCGCAATAGAAACGCGTCATGGCGGCCATGTCGGCGGCCCGGATAACGACGTGATCGATCTCGCGAATCTGGATCCGCATGGCGTCCTCGAGGTCGTGCTGGGATTCTCATGATGAACCTGCGAACGCCGGGCTGCGCAGAAGGCGCGCATTTCAGCGAGACTCGCGAAGCGGAATCGCCGGCAGCAGAACAGTGGGAAGCGGCGGAAAATAACCGAAAGCGCTGAAGCCGCGGAATTTGCGGGCGCGCCGCGCGTGGGGCGAGTTGACGTCAGGAAACGCTGGACGAAAAAAAGCCCGCTGCTGTGAGCGGGCTTAATCCATATCAGGAGGAGACATGGAGGAGACAGGAACCACTATACCGAGTCGGCTGTCGCGACGCAACAAGTTTTTAAGGGAAAACCCGCAAAGTTGCCATTTTGTCGCACGGGAATCTGCAAGGCGCCACCAGGGATTCACCGAAGGCCATAAAAGTACCCGATCAGCGCGCATTCACGGCCCATGTCGACCGCAATGACAGCGCAAGATCCGGCGCGCCGTCCTCCGTACGCGAAGTTAGAGTAAGGGCATACAGACAGGCACTTCGAGGAGCCCTCAAATGAGCGCCGTTCCTGCAATGAAACCAGCGATGAAACCCGCCAAACCCAGGCAAACACCAGACAGCGAGTGGACCAATGACGCCGACCGCTGGCAAGCCGTCACGTCGCGCGACGCGCGCGCCGACGGCGCGTTCTTCTACGCCGTGCGCACCACCGGCGTGTTTTGCCGCCCGTCGTGCGCGTCGCGGCTGCCGCGGCGCGAGAACATCGAATTCTTCGCCGAGGCGAACGACGCGCGTGCCGCCGGCTATCGCGAATGCAAGCGTTGCCGCCCGGGCGGCCTGCCGCGCGAACTGGAAATCGTGCGGCGCGCGTGTGCGGCGCTGGACGCCGACCCGCAAGAGCGGCTCACGCTCGCGCAGCTGGGCGAAGCCGTGCATCTCAGCCCGTTTCACCTGCAGCGCCTCTTCAAGCGCGTGCTGGGCGTCTCGCCGCGCCAATACCAGGCGGCGCGGCGTGGGGCCGTGCTACGCGACGCGCTCGGCGAGGGCGCCGACGTCACGCGGGCAAGCGCCGACGCCGGCTTCGGCTCGTCGTCGCGCCTCTATCACAGCGTGCCGGGCGAGCTGGGCATGGCGCCTTCCGCCTATCGCCGCAAGGGCGCGGGGCTGACGATCCACTACGCCGCCACGCCCACGCCGATCGGTTTCGTGCTCATCGCGGCAACGGGGAAGGGCATTTGTCGGATCGCGTTCGGCGACGAAGCCGCGACGCTCACCGCCGCACTCACAGCCGATTTCGCGAACGCGCAGTGCATCGAGGACAAGGCTGCGGTCGCGCCGTTCGCCGCGCAGATCGACGCGTATCTGCACGGCCGGCGCGAGCGTTTCGATCTGCCGCTCGACATTGCCGCGACGGCGTTCCAGCAGCGCGTCTGGGACGCGCTCCAGCGCATTCCCTACGGCGAGACGCGCAGCTACTCGCAGATCGCCGAAACGCTCGGCGCGCCGCGCGCGGTGCGGGCCGTGGCGAGTGCGTGCGCGTCGAATCCGGTGGCGCTGGCGATTCCGTGCCATCGCGTCGTCCAGAAGGGGGGCTCGCTCGCGGGTTATCGCTGGGGGCTCGAGCGCAAGGCGGCGCTGATCGACGCCGAAGCGCGCGCATCACAAGGTGCGCAAAACGGCGCAAAAAACCCGAAGAGCACCCGTTCGACCCAGAACCGCGCCAACACGCCGGAGACCGCCACTTGAGCGCCATCGCCTCGCAACCCGAAGCACAAACCGAGACGCCGACGCACCGCGCCACACTCGAACTGCCATTTCGCGCGCCCTACGACTGGCCCCGCGTGCTGCGCTTCTTCAGCGGCCGCGCAACGCCGGGCGTGGAGGCGGTGGAGGACGGCGCGTGGCTGCGCGCGATCGATTTCAGCGGCGCAAGCGGCACGCTCGCCGTGCGCCGTCACGCGCGCAAGCATTGCCTCGTCGTGCAGATCGACGGACCCGTGAGCGCGCATGCGGCGGCGCTCGCCGCGCCGCTCTCGCGCATGTTCGACCTGCAGGCCGATCCCGCCGCCGTCGCCGCCCATCTGCGCAGCGACCCGTGGCTCGCGCCGCTCGTCGCGGCCGTGCCGGGGCTTCGGGTGCCCGGCGCGTGGTCGGGCTTCGAGCTCGTGGTGCGCGCGATCGTCGGCCAGCAGGTCAGCGTGAAAGCGGCGACGACGATCATCGGCCGCCTCGTCGAACGCGTAGGCAAGCGCATCGACGACCATGCGCACGCGCGCACCGCGTGGCGCTTTCCGACGCCCGCCGCGCTCGCGTCCGCCGATCTTGCGGGCATCGGCATGCCGGGCAAGCGCGTCGCCGCGCTGCAGGGCTTCGCGCAGGCCGTGGCGAGCGGCGCGGTGATCATCGAACGCGACTACGCGCAGAAGGATCAAAACAAGCCGCGCGGCAAGCGTCAAAACAGACAAATCGAGGCTATCGCCCCGGAACCCGCCGACCTCGACGCCATGCGCGCCGCGCTGCTCGCGCTGCCTGGCATCGGACCGTGGACCGTGGAATACGTCGCGATGCGCGCATGGCGCGACGCGAACGCGTGGCCCGCGACCGATCTCGTGCTCATGCAGGCCATCGCGGCGCGCGACCCGTCACTCGTGCGCGCGACCCAGCAGCGCACCCGCACTGACACATGGAGCCCCTGGCGCGCATACGCGGCCATGCATTTGTGGAACGAAATCGCCGATCGCGCGGGCGCGGCGCGGGGCGGATAGGGCAGCGGAAGGCAGCAGGGAACAGGGTGCCATCACCGCGAGAAGCACGCGCCGACAGGCCAAAACCCCGCCCGAGGCAGGCCCAAGCAGGTCTTTCGGCGAGATGTTAAAGTGCCCGCTACCGAAAAGAATCCCGGCCGGCGAGTGTTAGCAGCACTGCGCGCAGCACTGCGCCGCCGGCCCGAGCCCGACTTGCCTCAATGCCAGACACGACATCTACACGCACGAACGACGTTCTCGCGCAGCGCCTTTCCGTGCTGGGCGACGGGCCACATCGCGGCGCGCTCACGCGCGGTCTGCGCGGCATCGAGAAGGAGAGCCTGCGCGTGACGCGCGACGGCCGTCTCGCCATGACGCCGCACGCGGCAGCGCTCGGTTCGGCGCTCACGCATCCGTCGCTGACCACCGACTATTCGGAAGCGCTGATCGAGATCATCACGCCCGCCGAGCCCGACGCGTCGATCACGCTCGCGAAGCTCGACGAGCTGCATCGCTACGTCTATGCGGTACTCGCGCGTGACGGCGAGATGCTCTGGAACGAATCGATGCCGGGCCTCCTGCCCGACACCGACGACGGCATTCCCATCGCGCGCTATGGCAGCTCGAACATCGGCCGCCTCAAGTACGTGTACCGCATGGGCCTCGCGTTGCGCTACGGCCGCACGATGCAGTGCATTGCCGGCATCCACTACAACTATTCGCTGAGCGACGAAGTGTGGCGCGTGCTACATGCGCATCATCAGTCCACGGCCTCGTTCACCGACTATCAGTCGGAGCGCTACCTCGCGCTGATCCGCAATTTCCGCCGCACGAACTGGCTGCTCATGTACCTGTTCGGCGCTTCGCCCGCGCTCGACGCACGCTTCCTGCGCGGCCGCGAGCACAAGCTCGAAGCGTTCGACGCCGACACGCTCTATCTGCCGTACGCGACGAGCCTGCGCATGAGCGATCTCGGCTACTCGAACACGACGGGCCAGTCCGCCTTGCGCGCCGATTACGACACGCTGGCAGGCTATCTCGACGCGCTCGCGCAGGCCGTGAGCCAGCCGTATCCGCCCTACGAGGCGATCGGCACGCATCGCGACGGCGAGTGGGTGCAGATCAACACGAACGTGCTGCAGATCGAGAACGAGTTCTACTCAACGATCCGCCCCAAGCGCATCACGCATCCGGGCGAGCGGCCGCTGCATGCGCTCGCCGCGCGCGGTGTGCAGTACGTTGAGGTGCGCTGCATGGACATCGATCCGTTCGAGCCGACCGGCATCTCGCTCGAAACCGCACGGTTTCTCGACGCCTACCTGCTCGCCTGCGCGCTCGATGAAAGCCCGTTCCTGCCTGCCGACGCCTACGCCGAATCGAATGAAAACTTTGGCCTGGTGACGAAAGAAGGGCGCCGCCCGGGTCTCGCGCTCAAGCGCGACGGCAAGGACGTGCCGATGCACGAGTGGGCCGAAGTGCTATTTGAGAAGATCGGCCACGCAGCCGCCGTACTCGACGCGGCGCATGGCAGCAACGAACACACGCGCTCGCTCGCGGTACAACGCGCGAAGCTGGCCGACCCGTCGCTCACGCCGTCGGCGCGCGTGCTGCAAACCATGCGCGATAGCAAGCAGTCCTTCCTGCAATTTGCACGCGCACAAAGCGAGCACCACGCGACGCAATTCCTCGCGCATCCGCTCGACGCCGCGGCTACGGCCGAGTTCGAAACGCTCGCGCGCGAATCGCTCGTCGAGCAGGCGCAACTCGAGCACGACGAAGTCGGCTCGTTCGACGCGTTCGTCGCCGCCTATCGCGCTTATACGCTCAATCGCTTCAGCGTCTGAGCCGCGCGCCGGTGCGCCGCTGCGGCGCGCCCCCATCCCATCGAGGTTTGTCCCGGGCACCGCATTTGCTCGCAACGTCAGCGTGCAGATGCGGTCCAACCAGGGTAGGCGCCGCGTTACCGAACCGCGCGCAGACGACGCGCGCCGGACGACCGAAACTGAAAACACCAAAAAAGCACGGGCCGCGCGCAATGCGGCTCACTCTGGGAGGAATCCACGCGATGAAACGAATTCTTGCGATCCTGCTGTGCGCGACGGCTGCGGCCTGCGCGTCGCGCGGGCAGGTCAATCCCGACGTCATGCAGATCGCAACCGCGCCGCTCACCTGTTCGAACAAGGCGGAATGCGATCTCTGGTGGCAACGCGCCCAGGACTGGGTGCGCAGTCATTCGAAGTACGAAGTGCAGACCGTGACCGACACGCTGATCCAGACGTCGGGCCCGGGCGGCGGCCGGCGTCTGCTCGCCTATGAAATCACGAAGTCCGCCAACAATGACGGCACGGCCACGATCGGCTTCGCCGCGCATTGCGACAGTTCGCTCGGCTGCAAGCCCAACCCGTGGTCGGCGGGCGCGGCGTTCAAGCAGTACGTGCGAACCGGCGTCGATGTGCCGATTCCCGGCGACACGACCACGGGCGCAGGCGGCGACACGGCTGGCGTGAGCGGCGCAGCCGTGGCCGAGCCGGCTTCAAGCGCGCATTGATCGCGCGTGGCCCTGACCGCGCTGGGCGTGGTTCGCACCGGCGCGCGCTCAGGGCAGCCTTTCCCGGGACCGTCAATGACCCATTGCCGGTCCCGCGCCTTTTTTCGGCTTCGTCACCCATACCAGCAGGGCCAGCACAACAAACATCACGCAGGAAATGCGGAAGAAGTCGTTGGTCGCCATCATGTAGCCTTGCGTCGTCACGACGTCGTTGAGCTTGGCGGTCAGGCTTTGACCTGCGAAACCGAGGTTCGCGAGCGCGTCCTTGTAGGCGACGGTGTTCGGCGAGTACTGGGTCACCGATTCCGACAGCACGGCATGGTGATAGATCGCGGCGTCTTCCCAGAACGTCGTGCTCACCGCCGTGCCGATGGCACCCGAAAGCGTACGCAGAAAGTTCGAGAGGCCCGCGGCGCTCGCGAGCCGCTCGTCGGGAATGCTCGAGAGCGTGATGGTCGTCATCGGCACGAAGAAGCAGGCCACGCCGATACCCTGCACGAGACGCGGCAGGATCACGTGGTCGAACGGCACGTCGAGTGTGAACGTCGAATTCCAGAGCGAGACGAGCGCGAACACGACAAAGGCGAAGCTCGCGACCATGCGCAGATCGAGCCGGTGCATGTTGCGCCCGATGAGCGGCGAGAGCACGAGCGCGAGCAGGCCCACCGGCGCGGTGGCCAGACCCGCGAGGCCCGCCGTGTAGCCCATGACGGTCTGCAGCCAGAGCGGGAAAATCACCACCGAGCCGAAGAAGGCCATGAAGCCGAATGAGATGATCATCGCGCCGAGCGCGAAATTGCGGTCGCGAAAGAGCGAGAGGTCGACCACGGGTTCTTTTTCCGTCGCCTCCCACGCGAGCATGAACGCGAGCGCGACCACCGCGATGATGGCGAGCGTGGCGATGAACGTCGAGTTGAACCAGTCGCGGTCCTTGCCGAGGTCGAGCGTCATCTGCAGGCACGACACGCCGATCACGAGGAGCGCCAGGCCTACGGCGTCGATGCGCTGCTTCGTCGTCTTCGTCTCGCGGCCGCGCAGCAGCAGGTACGCGCAGATGCCCGAAAAGACGCCGATCGGCACGTTGATATAGAAGATCCACGGCCACGTGTAGTTGTCGGTGATCCAGCCGCCCATCACCGGTCCGAAGATGGGCGCGACGATCACGGTCATCGCCCAGAGGCCGAGCGCGAGACCGCGTTTGGCAGGCGGGTAGGAGCGCATGAGGATGGTCTGCGAAAGCGGGACCATCGGCCCGGAAACGAGCCCTTGCACGAGACGGAACGCAATGAGCGTTTCGAAGTTGGTGGCGAAGCCGCAAGCGGCCGAGGCCAGCGTGAACAGCAGCACGGAGAGCGTGAAGAGGCGCACTTCGCCTACGCGGCGCGCGAGCCATCCGGTGAGCGGCACGGCGATCGCCGAGGCGACCGAATACGAGGAGATGACCCACGTGCCTTCGCTGTTGGCGACACCGAGGTTTCCCGAGATGGTCGGCACCGCCACGTTGGCGATCGAGGTGTCCAGCACCTCCATGAAGGTCCCGAGCGCGAGCCCGACTGTGAGGAGCGCGAGCGTGCCGCCGGAAAACGGTGCGGGTTCGGCCTGCGCGGGCACCGCGGGAGAAGCTGCCATGTTCCGTGTCCTTGTTGGGTCGGCTGTTGCCGCTGCCCCCGGGGAGCAGCGCACGGCAGCCTGCTATTTCGTGTCTGTGCATTTTCTGCCCAGACAGTGATTGGATCAAACGACGCCACGTGTTGCGCTGCCGCGCAGCGTGCGGCGTTGCTAGTCGCCGTCTTCCTGCGCCGGCGCTTGTGCGTCCTTGCCGGTGCCGTCCATCGATCCGCAGAGCGGTGTGGTCGAGCCGTCATTGGCGATGAAGCGCTGCAGCAAATGAACCAGCGTCGCGACCTCTTCGGGCGAGAAGCCGCGCAGCTGCTCGGACATCTCCGCGGCGATCAGGTCGGGCAATTGCTGCGCCGCCGCGCGTCCCTGATCCGTCAGTGCGAGTTCCACGACCCGGCGGTCCGCCTGGCTGCGCTGCCGCTCGAGAAAGCCCTTTTTCGCCAGCCGGTCGAGCATGCGCGTCATGGAGCCGGTGTCGTACGAGAGCGCGCGCGACATCTCATTCGGCGTGCTGGCGCGCTCGAACCACAATAAAAGGATCACACCAATTTGCGACGATGTGAGTCCAAGCGGCGCAACCGCACGATCGATACGCCCGGCCAGCACGTTGCGCGCGGTCGAAAGGAAATAGCCGAGACTTGGCTCGACGCCCAGACTGGCCGGGACGAAAGGACCATCGCTCATGACAGTTCGCTTTGCAGCATCTCTAAAAACGAGCGGATTATAACCGGTTATTTCGCTGCTCAGGCAGATAAGTCAATCGCCAGGTTGCCAAGGCTTCGGCTGCGCCGATCGGCGCGTAAAAACAACAGTTGGTTTGATGCGCTGCAAAGTATGTTGTGATTTGATTGCATAGTCAATATTATGACAGGCAACCAGTTTCATTCTCCTAAGTCCACCCGTTTCCGCATCATGCTTTTCCTGATCAACGCGCTTGGCGGCCTTGGCCGCTCCGTCACCGACACCGCCCGCCTCGCTTTCGCGAAGACCGGTGAGTCGTCGCGCTGGCGCAAGCTCGCGTTGTATGCGGCCATGTTCGCGCTGCCGGGCGGATCGATCGCGGTGGTGGCCGTGGTGTGGGCGCAGCGTCGGCGCGCGCAGCCGGAAGCCGCCGCAGCAAGCGCTGTCGTGCCGGCCACGCTCGCGACCGCAACGGCAGCAGCGGCAGTAACACCAGCAGCGGATGCGCCCGTGTGCGGTGGCGGCCAGCTCGCCTGCCGCGCACAGAAGCGCCGTCGTAACGACGCGTAACCTGCGCGCCTCACGCCGTAACACCCGCCAACCCTTCCAACGCGTAAGCTTTCGGATTCCGCGTAATGACTAGCGCGTGCGCTACCATTGCCGCAACGCGACAACCCCGTGCGCGCCCGGCCGCCTGAGCGCGCGCCGGTTGCATCGACAGGAATCCTTGCATGCCTTGCCGTTTCGTCCGCTCCGGCGCGACCGCTGGATCCGCCGGGTCCGTGGCGCGCCGCGCGCCCAAGCCGCTTTCCATCTTGACGCTGTGCGCGGCTGCCGTGCTTACCTTCCAGTTGAGTGGCTGCGCCGTCGGCCCCGACTATCATCGGCCCAGCGCCGCCGTGCCCGCTTCGTTCAAGGAAGCGCCCGAGGGCTGGAAGGTCGCGCAACCCGCCGATACCGCCGACCGCGGCGCGTGGTGGCTGATCTACGACGACGCGCAGCTCAATGCGCTAATGGACCAGCTCAACACCAGCAACCAGACGGTCGCGCAAAATGCCGCCGCCTACCGCCAGGCGCGGGCGCTCGTGGGCGAGGCGCGGGCGGCGTACTTCCCTGTGATCAGCGGTTCGTTCGCGGGCACGCGCTCGTACACGCCCACGCGCGTGTCCAACTCGAGCGGCGGATTGTCGAGCGGCAGCATCAACAACAACGTCAACCTGGGGCTCGACGCCACCTGGGAACCCGATCTCTGGGGCAAGGTGAGCCGCACGGTCAGCTCGCAGGAGGCGAGCCAGCAGGGCGCCGCCGCCGATCTCGCGAACGCGCGACTGTCGGCCCAGGCCACGCTCGCGCAGACTTACTTCACGTTGCGCTCGCTCGACGCGCAGCAGAAGCTGCTCGACGACACGGTCGGCGCGTACCAGAAGTCGCTGCAGCTCACGCAGAATCAGTACGCCCAGGGCGTGGCGGGCCGCGCCGACGTGATCCAGGCGCAAACCCAGCTGCAATCCGCCCAGGCCTCCGCGATCGACAACGGCGTGGCGCGCGCCCAGGACGAGCATGCGATCGCCGTGCTGGTCGGCCAGCCCGCCTCCACGTTCTCGATCCCGCCGTCGCCGCTCGCCGCCACGCCGCCCACGGTGCCGCTCGCCATGCCTTCGACGCTGCTCGAGCGCCGGCCCGACATCGCCTCGGCCGAGCGCAAGGCGGCGTCCGCCAATGAGCAGATCGGCGTCGCCATCGCGGCGTACTTCCCCACGCTCACGCTGTCCGCGAGCGGCGGCTTCGAAAGCTCGGTGATGTCGCAGCTGTTGCAGATGCCGTCGCGCTTCTGGACGCTCGGGCCCTCGCTTGCCGGCACGATCTTCGACGCCGGGCTGCGCAAGGCCCAGACCGAGGCCGCGCGCGCCGCCTACGACCAGCAGGTGGCCACGTACCGGCAAACGGTGCTGGCTGCGTTCCAGGATGTGGAGGACAACCTCGCTTCGCAGCGCATCCTCGGGCAAGAGGTCGTCGTGCAGCAGCAGGCAGTGGAGTCGGCGCAGCATGCGCTCGCGATCGTGACGAACGAGTACAAGGCGGGCACGACCGATTTCCAGAACGTGCTTTCCGCGCAGGCCACGGCCTTTACCGCGCAGCAAAAGCTCGTGAGCATCGGCGGGCAGCGCATGGTGTCGTCGGTGGGGCTCGTGAAGGCGCTGGGCGGCGGCTGGGATGCCTCGCAGATGGATCGCGAGACGGGCAGCGTGGCCGCGCCGGCAGTGGCTTCGGCACCTTCGTCCCCAGCGGCAGCGACGACGGCTACGCCGGCCGCCCAGCCGCAGTAATGCGTACGCGCGCGCCCGCGAGGCGGGCGCACGCTCAGACCACGAACCTCAGCGCATGAAGGTCAGCGCGACGGTTCCCGGCCCGACCGGCCGGCCCAGCAGATTCAGCAGGCCCGCCAGGTTGTCGCGCTGATCCGGCGCCGCGCTCGCGGTGCCCTGGAACGACGCCGACGCACGCGAGAACGCGCCGCGCCCCTCGAGCATCAGCGGTCCCTTTTGCGTCGAGAGATCGAGCGTCGACGTCGCCCCTTGCGCCTGCAACACCACCTGATACGTGCCGAGCGGCTTCACGAGCGAAACGCGCGAGCTCATATCGGCGAGCGAGACGGTCAGTCGTCCGAACGCATCCGTGCCGAACACGCGCCACGGGCTCCACGCGAGCCGCACCTTGCCGTCCAGATCGAGCGTGTTGAAAGGCGCGCCTAGACCCGCGAGCAGCGACGCCGGCACGGCGATCGTGCCCGCGCTCACGTTCGCGCCGCGCATTGACGCATCCACCGTGACCGCGTCGGGCATCGCCTCGGTCTGCAGCATTTCCATGCGCACGCGCGCGACGAAAAGCGGCCAGAATGCCGTACGCCAGACGATGCGCCCCGGCAGAAGCGTCGCGCCGCGTGCGTCCTGGCCCGCGGCCAGCATCAGCGTGGCGGAGCCGTGCCAGAGCGAACCTTCCGGGTCGATCAGATTCACGTGCCCCTGGGTCGCGCGCGCGAACTGCGGCGCGATCCAGGCCGCGGGCAGGCGGGCGAGCAGCACGACAGCGCTCGACAGCAGGCCCACGATCAGCCAGGGCAACGCGGCGCGCAGGCGCCGCATCCAGTAACTCATTGCTTATTTCTCCGGCGATTCTCATTGCGCGCTTTTCGATGCGCGCTTTTTCTTTTTAATGCGTATTCGCCGGTTGCAGCGAGGCTGTCAAGTCGACCTGGCCATCGGCCTTCAGCGCGGTGATGTGCGCCTCGACCACCTGCACCTTGAACTGCTTGCGCACGTCGTCGAGCCACGCGGCCCACGCCGGAAACGACGCGTTCTTCATCTGCACCTGCACCGTCGCGCCGATCAGTTGAATCTGCGCGCCCGTGAGCGCGTGATCCGCGAGCGAGGCGGTGAGCGCGTCCTTGAGCGCCTGGCCGCCCGGCGCCACGCTCGCAGCGGCGCCAGCCAGCGAGCGCGCCTCGTCGGCCTCGGCTGTCATCTGCGCGAGTCCGCGCTGCAGGCCGGGCAAGCTCTCACGCAGGCGCGCGCGGCCGTCGGCGGCGGGCTGCCACAGCACCGACCAGCCGATCGCGAGCGCAAGGACCGCGCCACCCCACGTGAGCAGCGTCTTTTCGCGCGTCGAACGCGCCTCCCAGAAGTTCGTCCAGGCCTCGGCCCACGCGCCGCTCACAGCCGTTGTCTTCACGATGCGCTCCTGATGGTCCATTTGCCCGTGCTGGCATCCACCGTGCCCGCAAGGCCGTTGCCCGCGAGGCGTTTCACGAGATCGGCGTCGACGTCGACGCCTGGCTTGAAGGTCACGTCCAGACGCCGGTCGTGATAGTCGAGGGCCGCGATGGCGTTCGCGGGCACCGGACCGAGCGAGCGCGCGAGGCCGTCGGAGAGCGCGAGGAAGTCGTCGGGCGAAGGCTCGCCCGCGGCCAGGCGCAACTGCTGCAACTGGCGCGCCATCTGTCCGGCGGGATCGAGCACGACGGTCGTCTTCGGGAACGCATTGAGCAGCAGCTCGGTCATCTGCGCGTTGATCGCGTCGCGCTGGCGCGCCATCATGAGCCACTGGATATTCGCGCCGACGACCGCCACGACGAGCGACGCCGCCACGAGCACGATCGGCACACGCAGACGGCGCAGCGTCGCGCGATCGAGCCGCCACGGCTGCGAGGCGAACTCGAACTGGCAGAGGTCGAAGCGGCAGGCGAGCGCGCGGCGCGCGAGCGCCTCGAACGTGAGCGTCTGCGCGCCCGGCAACGCGGCGGCGAGCGACGCGCGTGCGGCGGCGCTCACGGGCTCGCCCGGCAGATTGGTGAGGACGTAGCCCGAAACCGGCGCGCCACCCGCGAGCGCCGTGACGGTGGCAGCGACGCTCGCGGCGGGCACCGCGAAGCCCTCGGCGAGCGCGCCGCGCACGATCGCGAGTTCGAGCGCCGCTTGCGCCGTGGCGGCCGCGGGCTCGGGCGCGACACCGGGCAGCAGCGTGGGCGCGGTCGCGACGACATGGCCGAGCACGCACGCGGTCACGGGTTCGAGCGCGGGCGTCGCGGGAGCCGCGGCGTCGGGCGCTGCGGTCGGCTCTGCGGGCTCGGCTGGTTCGGTCACCTGAACCTCTTGAACCGCTTCCACCGCCTGCGCGGCCGGCAGGCAGCGCGCCACGGGCACAGCGCGCAGATTGCGGTGCCCCGCGGCGGTAAAGCCTTCCAGCAGATAGCGGAACCAGCCGCGATCGATGGCCGCCACCACCTGGCGGCCGTCGGCCAGGCGCTTGGGATCGAGCGCCAGATGGCAGGTCTGCGCGTCCTGGATCAGATGATCCTCGACCACGTTCGGCAGCGCCTGACGCAGCCGCGGCCCCTTGAGCGGCGGCACGGTGGCGGCGAGCGTGAGCAGGTCGCGCGCGGCGATCATCAGGATGGTGGCCGAGGCCTTCGGCAGCAGCCCGAGCGCCGAACGGCCCGCGCGCTGCGTGCTGCCCGTCTTGTCGAGCAGCACGAACGGCAGCTCCGGCAGCTGCCATTCCTGCGAGTGGACCGCCGGGTCGCGGGGCGGCATGAGAACGATCAGCGTGCTCAAACGCACCTCTTTTCGATGTTGATCGGGGACGGATTCATGGTTCGTCGCGAACGCGCACGATGCGCGTCGTATGAGTGAGCGGGTCGCGCCAGACAAGCGTCGTGCGGTCCACCTCGGCGCGCTCGTGCTGCACGCGCCCATGTATCAGAAAATAACTCGTGTTGACGTCGATCTGCGTGGTGTCGATCGAGGCTTGCTTCACGCCCACGCCTTCGAGCGCGAGCTGCACGTCGCTCACATTGCGGAAAAACACGCTCTGGCGACGCGCGACGAGCGCCTGTGCGTTCGACAGGCTCATGCCCGTCACGACGGAGGCGATCACCTCGGCGCTCGCCGTGTTCATGTTCACGGGCGTCACGGTGGGCAGGATCGTCACGAACGGGCGCAGCCGCGCGACGGCGTCGGGCGTGAAGCCTGGCACGTCGAGCAGCGAATCGACGCTCGTCATCAGGAGCGGCGCGACGCCGCTGTTATTGTCGGAATCGGAGAGGCCGGGGTTGTCCGTGTAGTTGCCGCCGCCAGTCGTTCCGCCGCCTGCGAGCACCTCGGTTTGCGAGGTGCCGCTCGTCGTGGCGGTTTGCGTCTGGAAGCGCGTTGCCGAGTAGGCGAGACCCGAGCGCAGATACACCGCGGTGTTCTTGGCGAGTTGCTGGTCGATGCCGAGAATCTGCATCAGGCGCGCGAACGCTTCGATCTCTGTGAGATTCAGCTGCAGCGAGCCCGGCGCGCTGCTCGCCACCAGATCGCGCAGATTGAAACGCGCCTGGGCGTCTTCGATCGAACCCGAGAGCCAGGTGTCCGCGCCCTGTTGCGCGCGCGCGTCGCCGATCTGGCCGAGAAAGTCGGACAGGCGCGTCCTCGCGAGCGGCACGCCCCACGCGCCGCCGAGATACGTGATGCCCGCCGACGTATCCGCTTCGGAGCGCAGCACGAGGCGCGTCCAGTCGAGCGAGGCGCGCGCAATCCATTGCGCCTGTGCGAGCAGCCGCTGATTTTCGATGCGGCGCAACTGCACCTGCTGGCGCCACAACATGCCCGAGACGAGGATCGCCGACAGCGCCACGACAAGCAGCGCGCTGATGATGGCCGCGCCGCGCCGCGCGTGCGTAGAGCGGCTGGATCGTCCGGCGGAGATTCGTTGTGTGCGCAACGTCATTCCCCCACCATGAATACGCGGGTCACCGGCCGCTCGAGCGAATGCGAACCCACGCTCACCTGCACGCCCGTCACCGCGCGCGGCAGCGGCGCGTTGCCGAGCTGCGGCACCTTGAGATCATCGTTGTTGCCGCTCACCTGCGAGCGCACGTCCTGCATGTTCGCCGTCCAGCCCGTCTTCGGCACGTACAGGCGCGCGTTGATGACGTCCACGCCGCTCATCATCGGCAACGCGCCCCAGTTGTCGCCTTCGCCGCCGCGCAATGCGCGCCGCAGTTCGCCGAGATTGGCGAGCGGGGGCGACGCATAGCGCACCACCTGGCCGCCCGACACGCGATAACGCACCACTTGCAGGCGCGGCGCCGCGCCCGGCGGCACCGCGAACCCGCGCACGACCTGCAGCGCGCCTCCGTCGAGCGAGAGGGCGACGCCGCCCGCTTCGTCATCGGAGGTCGCTTCGCGCAAGTCGATGCGCATCTGGTCGAACATCTGCGCGAACACGCGTTCCTCTGCCATCGAGCGCGTGATGGTTTCGCGCCCGCGCACGATCTCGTCGAGGCCGCGCCACGAGAGGATCGCCACCACAGCCATGATGGCGATCGCCACGAGCAGCTCGATCAGCGTGAAGCCGCGCGCTGACGAGGCGACGCGCGCGCGGTCACAACGAGCGGTTCGTCTCATTGGCGAGCACCGTGACGAGTTGCGCGAGATTGCCGGAGCGGCCGGGCGTCGTCACCGACACCTCGACGCGCCGGAAGACGGGGTTGGGCGTCGTCGCGACATGCTGTGTGCAGGTCAGCCGCAGATTGCCCTGCGAGCAGTCGAAGCTGCTCTCGCCAAGGTCCGGCCATGCGTGTGCTAGACGCAGTTGCGCGAGCGTGTTGTCCGCACTCCAGCCCGCGAGCAGGCGGTCGTGCAGATCGGCTTCGCTGGCGGCGAGGCTGCCCACGGCGCGCAGCGAAGCGGCCAGCGCAATCGCGATGATTGCGAGCGCAACCAATACCTCGATCATCGTGAAGCCGCGCTCACGCACCGGACGAGCCGGACGAACCACGCGAGCGCTCTGGCCGCGCTTTTCCCCTCGTATCGAGAGCCGCATCTCAGCGCACCTCGAAGCGGCCAGTGCCGGTGCCGACGATCGTCGCGCGGCCGGCTGCCGAAAAGAGCGTGACCTGCACCGGCACGTCCACGGCTTCCGTGCCGAAAATGAGCCGGTTAGCCTGCGTGTCGTCGCCGCCGGGGTAGGTGATCGCCACACCGGTCACGCCGCCTTCCCATTGGCGCGGTCCGAGCAGATCGTCGCGCAGCGGACGCCAGCCGTCCTCGGTATGGACGTCGAAGCGGAACCCGCCCGCGAGCGGCTGCCATGCAATGGGCCGGGCACGCACCTGCGCCTCGTCGCCCGCCGATTCGAACAGGAGCGCGAGCCGCTGCGCTTCTTCGTTCAGGTCGGTGCGCGGATTGCGCGTGAGCGTGAGCGAAGCGAGCGAGATGAGAATCCCCGCGATCAGCAGCACCACGAGCATTTCGAGCAGCGTGAAGCCCGCCCCGCGCGAACGCAGGCCCGCGCGTGAGGCGCGCGCGGTGCGTGACGATCGGCGGTCCCGGCTAGGGGCGAGGCGGCTCGGTTGCATGGATGCGGCGTGGTGGACGACTTACTGCCAGGACCCGACGTCGGCGTCGTTGCCTTCGCCGCCGGGTTTGCCGTCGGCGCCGTAACTGAATACGTCGATCTCGCCGTGCACGCCCGGGTTCAGGTACTGGTACGCGTTACCCCACGGGTCATTGGGCAGACGCTCCAGATAGCCGCCGTCCTTCCAGTTGTTCGGCACGGGGTCGGTGGTCGGTTTTTGCACGAGTGCCTGCAGCCCCTGGTCCTGGGTCGGATAGCGGCCGTTGTCGAGGCGATAGAGCTTCATCGCCTGCATGATCGTGCCGATGTCCTGGCGCGCGGCGACGCGGCGCGCTTCATCGGGACGGCTCATGATCTTCGGCACGATCAACGCGGCCAGAATGCCGAGAATCGCGATCACGACCATGATTTCGATGAGCGTGAAGCCGCGTTGGCGGCGCGCGCGCGTGACTTCGATTTCGGCACGGCGTTTGGCCCACATGGACATGAGTTCTTTCCTCCCTCGCTAGATATGGTTGCGGTGCACGCCTGTGCGCCGCGCTTCGTCCCGCCTGCAATCGACCCCGCCGCTCGAATCGGCCGGGTCCTCGCATGCATGACGGGTCATTGTAATGTCACACGATGACGCCTTTCCGACGCCTTGCGGGCATGGCAAACGCGTACATCAAAAATTTCATAAACCTTCGTACAATGAGCGCATGAGCCCACTGCAAATCCGCCTTCTTTCCCTCGCCGCGTTTGCGGTGTTCTGCGCCACGGCCACGTGGTGGACGATCACCCTCGCCACCAGCCGCGCGGCGCCGGTGCAGGCCGCCGCCGCCCGGGTGCCGGTTTCGCTCGACCAGGCCGGCACGCCGTTCGGCGGCAGGCTCGAGCGCAACCCCGTGCAGGACATTCACCTGTTCGGCATCCTCTCGCTCGCGCAGGGCGCAGCGGCCATCGTCAGCGTGGGCGGTGAACCGCCGCGGGCCATCTCGCTCGGCGGCCCGATCGACCAGAACTCCAAACTCTTCGAAGTGCGCCCCCGCTCGATCGTCATCGACCGCCACGGCGTGCACTCCGAAATCTTCCTGCCGCCCAACGCTGCCGGTCCCACCATCTACGTGCGCTGAGTTCCGCGCGCCTGGCTTCCCGCGACTTCGTGCAGTTCGTACGCCTTACTGCACGAGGTTGTTCAGCTCGATGATCGGCAGCATCACCGCAAGCACGATCACCAGCACCACACCCCCCATCGCCAGGATCAGCAACGGTTCGAGCAGGCTCGTGAGGAACATCGTGCGCCGCTCGAGTTCGCGTGCCTCGCCTTCAGCCGCGCGGTCGAGCATGGTCGTCACGTCGCCGGTCGCCTCGCCCGAGCGGATCAGGTGCACGAGCACGGGCGGAAACGTCTTCGTGTTGCCCAGCGCGCGAGACAGCGACGTGCCTTCACGCACGCGCACGATGGCTTCGTCGATGTTCGTGCGCATCGCCTTGTTCGAGAGCGTTTCGCCGGCCGCCTGCAGCGCGCGCAGGATCGGCACGCCTGCCGCACTCAGAATGCCGAGCGTGCTCGCGAAGCGCACGGTGTTGTAGCCGCGCACGAGCTTGCCCGCGAGCGGCGCAGTGAGCATCCAGCGATCGAACGCGAGGCGGGGGCCTGGCCGGCGCAAGGTCGAGCGCACGATCCAGGCCACCACAGCCACGGCGATCAGCACCGCCCACCACCACTGCCGCACGAACCCCGAGAGCGCCATCATCACGATGGTGAGCAAGGGCAGTTGCTGCTTCGTGCTCGCGAACACGTTCACCACTTGCGGCACCACGTAGCTGAGCAGGAACGTGACGATGCCGAACGCGATGATCGTGACGATCGTCGGGTACGTGAAGGCGAGCACGATCTTCTGCTTGAGCGCGTTGCGCTGCTCGATGTAGTCGGCGAGGCGCGACAGCACGATGCCGAGCTTGCCGGTGTGCTCGCCCGCGGCCACGAGCGCACGGTAGATGTCCGGGAAATCGCGCGGATGCTGCTCGAGTGCGCTGGCGAGCGAATGGCCGCCGAGCACCTCGGCGCGAATGGCCGCCATCAGTTCGCGGATGTAGTCGCGCTCGGACTGCTCGGTGAGCACCGCAAGCGCCTCGCCGAGCGGCAGGCCCGCCACCAGCAGGCTCGCGAGCTGGCGCGTGAGGATCGCCTGCTCGCGCTGCGAGAGCTTGCGCCCGAGCGCGAGCCGCTGCTGCCGTGCGCCGCGCGTGCGGCTCGCGGCGGGTTCGACCACGAGCGGCGTGAGGCCCTGGCCGCGCAGCAGCGCGCGCGCGCCGCGTGCACTGTCCGCGTCGAGCACGCCTTTTTGCGCTTTGCCCGTGGCGTCGATGGCTTCGAAGCGAAATGCCGGCATGTTGCTGATCGCCCTCGCTCTTATTGAGAATCCATCTGGTGGTTCATCGTGCGACCCATCACGCGCCGCCCGTCACGCGCAGCACTTCCTCGAGCGACGTCCTGCCCGCTTCGACCCAGCGCTCGCCGTCTTCACGCAGCGTGCGCATGCCTTGTGTGCGGCCGGCCGCGAAGATCTCCGCATCGGCGGCGTTGCGGTGGATGAGCGCGCGAATCGGCTCGTCGATGAGCAGCAGTTCGTACACGCCGCGCCGCCCCGCGTAACCCGAATGGCCGCAGCGTTCGCAGCCCACCGGATGCCAGCGCTTTCTGCCGTCGTCTTCCACGCGTTCTTCCTTGCACACGGGGCAGAGCTGGCGCACGAGGCGCTGCGCGAGCACGCCGAGCAGCGACGATGCGAGCAGATACGGCTCGACGCCCATGTCGGTCAGACGCGTCACTGCCGAGGCGGCGTCGTTGGTGTGCAGCGTGGCGAGCACGAGGTGGCCCGTGAGCGACGCCTGCACGGCGATCTGCGCGGTTTCGAGGTCGCGGATTTCGCCGATCATGATGATGTCCGGGTCCTGACGCAGGATCGAGCGCAACGCGCGTGCAAACGTCATGCCGATGCGCTCGTTCACCTGCGTTTGCCCGATACCCGAGAGGTCGTACTCGATCGGGTCTTCCACGGTCATGATGTTGGTCGTGGCCGTTTCGAGCCGCGACATCGACGCGTAGAGCGTGGTCGTCTTGCCCGAGCCCGTCGGGCCGGTCACGAGCACGATGCCGTGCGGCTTTGCGATCAGCTGGTCGAACTTGCCGAGCGTATCGCCGGCCATGCCGAGCGCTTCGAGGTTCAGGCGCTGCGCGTCTTTTTCGAGCAGACGCAGCACTGCGCGCTCCCCGTGGCCCGTGGGCAGCGTGGAAACGCGCACGTCCACCGGACGCCCGCCCACGCGCAGCGTGATGCGGCCGTCCTGCGGCAGGCGTTTCTCGGCGATGTCGAGCTGCGCCATGATCTTGATACGCGAGATCAGCGCGCCGTGCAGCGCCTTCTTCGGGCGCACGACGTCACGCAGCGTGCCGTCCACGCGAAAGCGCACGACCGAGGCATTCTCGAACGGCTCGATATGAATGTCCGATGCCTGCTCGCGCGCAGCCTGCGTGAGGAGCGCGTTGATCATGCGGATGATCGGCGCGTCGTCTTCGGACTCCAGCAGGTCTTCCACTTCGGGAATATCCTGCATGAGGCGCGAGAGATCGACTTCGCCTTCCACTTCGCCCACCACCTGCGCGGCGCTGCCGTCCTGACGCGCGTACGCCTGGTTGATGGCCTGCGTGAGTTCGTCGGCCGGCACGCGCACGAGCGCGAACGCGCCGAAGTTGCGCGCGACCTCGGCGATGGCAGCCTGCGAGGTGCGCTCGCTGATCCACACTTCGAGGCCTTCGGCGCGCTGCTGGGCGACCAGAATCTGGCCGCTGCGCGCAAAGCCGTACGGCACGAGGCGCGCGGCCAGCGGCGAGGGCGGCTCGCGGTCCGCACCGTCAGTCGCCGCAGGCGCGTGCGGCGTGCTCACGGCTGCACCCGCGTCGTGGCAGGCGCCGCCTGTTGCACCGGCGTGGTTTCCACCGGCGCCGTCTGCACGGGTGCGGCGGGCTGCATTTGCACGGCGCTTGCCGGATTTGCGGGAGCCGCGGGCTGCACGCCCAGCGCCTGTTGACGCCGCATCTGGTCGAGATCGAACAGGTTCAGCACGGAGCCGCCCTGGCTCGGGCCCACCGGCATCGGCGGCACGACCGGGTCGTCGCGATCCTTGATCAGGTTGTTGTCGGACTTGTATGCGCCCGTCACGCCCTGGATATAGTCGTAGCGATTCGACGTGACCGCCTGCGCCGTGTCGCGGTCGCTGATGATCACCGGACGCAGGAACACCATCAGGTTGGTCTTCTCGCGCGTCTTGTTTTCCGAGCGGAACAGCTGGCCGATCCACGGAATGTCGCCGAGCAGCGGCACCTTGCTGTTGGCGACCTGGTAGTTGTCCTGCATCAGGCCGCCGAGCACGATGATCTCGCCGTTGTCGGCCAGCACGGTCGACTGGATCGAACGCTTGGTGAACTCCGGGCCGGCCGGATTGGTCGTCGCGTTGGTCGTGCCCGTCACGATCGCCGAGTCTTCCGTGTATAGCTGCAGCTTCAGGATGCCGCCGTCGGTGATCTGCGGCTTGATGTGCAGCGTCAAGCCGACGTCCACACGGTCGTAGGTGTTGAACGCCGTGCTCGCCGTGCCGCTCGTGAGGTTCGAATACGAACCCGTCTGGATCGGCACGTTCGTACCGACGACGATCTTCGCTTCCTGGTTGTCGAGCGTGATGAGGTTAGGCGTGGACAGCACGTTGGCGTCGGCGGTTTGCGAGAGCGCCTGCAGCAACGCGCCAAGCCCCTGCACGCCGAAGATGTTCTTGATCCAGCCGACGTTCAGGCCCTGCTGGAGGCCTTGCGAGCCGAGCGCGTTGGCGAGGCCGCCGGTACTCGCGGCCGCTGCCGCTGCCGCCGTCAGGTTGACGATGCTGTTGCCGCTGCCCGTCGCGAGATTGGTGCCCGCGTAGACGTTGCCGCTCGCCACCTGCCACTGAATGCCCAGGTTGGCGTTGGTGGTCGAGTTCAGCTCGACGATCAGCGCCTCGATATAGACCTGTGCGCGCCGCGCATCGAGCTGGTTGATCACGGCCCGCAGGTTGCGGTACACCGCGTCCGGCGCCGTGACGATCAGCGAATTGGTCGCCGCGTCGGCCTGGATCATGCCGCCCGGCTGGTTCTCGTCGCCCTTGTCCTTGTCGCCGCCGAGGAACGGGGCTTCGTTGCTGCCGCTGCCACCGCTGCCGTACGAACTGCCCCCGCCCAGCGAACTGCCCGACGACGTACCGCCGCCAAGCGAGCTCGACGGCAGCGGCGGCGTGCCGGAGGTGCCCGTCGACGTGCCGCCGCCGCCGCTGTTGCCGGCCTGGTTGAAGCCGTTCGCGTTGCCGGACGACGTGTCGTTGCCGCCCTTGCCGAGCATGCCGCGCAGCGTCTTGGCGAGCTGCGTGGCGTCGGCGTTGCGCAGCGGCACGACGTGAATGTTGCCCGGCATGCTGGTCGGCGCATCGAGCTGCTTCGAGAGCTGGACCGCGGAGGCCAGGCGTTGCGTGTTCGAGGCGCGCAGCATCAGCGAGTTGGTACGCGGGTCGGCGATGACCGACACCTTCAGCGAAGGGTCCGAGGCGCCGATCGCACCCGGGTCGAGCATCTTCGCGATTTGCGGCGCGATGTCGAGCGCATTGGCATTGTGCAGCGGCACCACCTGCACCTGCTGGCCGGCGGCCGAGTCCACACCCGCGATGATCGAGGCGATGCGGCGCACGTTGTCCGCATAGTCGGTGACGATGAGCGTGTTGTTTGCCGGGTAGGCAGCAATGGTGTTGTTCGGCGAGATGAGCGGGCGCAACACCGGCAGCAGGTTGTTCGCCGACTCGTGCCGCAGCGTGAACACCTGGGTCACCACCTGGTCGCCACGCGCGGTGGGCGCATTGCCCACATAGGTGGGCACGCCCTGCAGCTTGGCGTCGGCTTCCGGCACGACCTTCAGGACGCCGTGATCCTGCACGAGCGCGAAGCCTTGCATGCGCAGCGCCGACTGCAGGGTCTTGAGCGCCTGGTCTTCAGGTACGGGGTTCTCGGAGACGAGATTGAGCTGCCCCTTCACGCGGGGATCGACGATGATCGTTTTGCCGGTGGCGGCGCCAATTGCCTTCGCCACCTGGTCTATGTCGGCGTTGACAAAATTGAGCGTGACCTGCGCATAGGCAAGCTGTGCCGTAATGAGTCCGCTCACGAGCAGCGCCGTGGCGACGCGACGCAAAGCCATACGATTTCTTCTCATGGGTGTCTTATCGAAGCCAGCGGCAGACGCGCGCGGCTATTCGTCCTCGACGTACGGCTGTGGGGCCGACTCGCCTGTGCTTTCCTGACTAGTGCCGGCGCCGGCTCTCCTCAGCCCGGACGTCCGTTAGTCAACAAAAGATGGAACAGTAGCAGTTTTTCGTGTCGAATTTGTCACAAAAAATGGCTCTCTGGGGAATTCTTCTAATCGCCGAGCCGCGCCAGCCGGTAATCCCAAGCTGTTTGTAAGCATGCATGCCTCATGAGCTGGCGCGCGCGGACTTCGATTGACTCGAAGCGCCACGTCTTGTCTGAGCAGCCAGCTTGACGCGTCATCGGTGACCGGTATCATACGAGCGGCCCGAAGGATGGCCAACGCACGTTTCCCCCGTCTCTATGTGGGAATTCCCGCATTGCGCGCCAGAAATCAGGCCGGCCAGCGAGAGATTGCGTCATTCTTCAGGCTGCGCCGTTCGCCTCTTTGCTTGCCCTTTGATTGCCCTTTGATTGCCTTTGTCAGCTTCCGCGCGAGTCGCCATGCCAAACGTCTGGTCCGCTACGCTTGCCGCCGCCGTGGTGCTCGTCACCGCGAGCGTCAGCACGCTCGCGCACGCGGACTGTTTCGACGAGGCCGCGCGCTACCAGAAGGTCAATCCGCTGATCCTGCGCGCCATTGCCTGGCAGGAGTCGCACAATCGGCCCGACGCAGTACACAGGAATGCGAACGGTTCGATCGACTACGGCGTCATGCAGATCAATTCCGTGCATCTGCCCGTGCTCTCGCAGTACGGCATTTCGCAAAGCACGCTCATGGAGCCGTGCAAGAACGTCTATATCGCCGCGTGGCATCTGCGCCAGAAGATGAACAAGTACGGCAACACGTGGGCTGCCATCGGCGCTTACCATTCCGAAACGCCGACGCTGCGCGACCAGTACGCGCAGCAAATCGCCGACATTCTGCGCAAGTGGCATCTCATGCAATAGCACGCTTGAACGCGTGCTGAGTGCTCCCAGCGTGCTTGCGCCCTGAATGCGGCGGCACGCGTGCCCTGCGCGGCGCGCGTGCATGGTGCAAAATGCTGGCTGGCGCCGCAGCCTTACGAGAATTTCGATCCTTTCGCGCGGCGCGCCTCCCGACTCACTTACTGCACCACAACTGCGATGAACCAGCCGCCACTGCCCGTCACCGTGCTCTCGGGTTTTCTGGGCGCGGGCAAGACCACGCTGCTCAACCATATCCTGTCGAACCGCGCGGGCCTGCGCGTGGCGGTGATCGTCAACGACCTCGCCTCGGTGAACATCGACGCCGCGCTCGTGCGCGACGCCTCGGCGCTCTCGCGCGTGGAAGAGCGCGTGGTCGAAATGTCGAACGGCTGCATTTGCTGCACGCTGCGCGACGACCTGCTCACCGAGATCCAGCGTCTAGCCGACCCGGCGCGCGCCGGCCAGCGCTTCGACGCCATCGTGATCGAATCGACCGGCGTGGCCGAGCCCATGCCGATCGCGGAGACCTTCACGTTCGCCGCCGACGACGGCGTCGCGCTCGACGCGTTCGCGCGTCTCGACACGATGGTCACCGTCGTCGACGCATTCAACTTCCTGCGCGACTACGCGAGCGCCGACCAGCTCGCGCAGCGCGGGGTGGCGGCGAGCGAGGAAGACGACCGCGCGATCGTGGAACTGCTCGTCGATCAGGTGGAGTTCTGCGACGTGCTCGTGCTGAACAAGGCCGACCTCGTGAGCGACGACGAACTCGCGCGCCTGCAGCACATTCTCGCGCGCATCAATCCGCGCGCGGTGCAGGTGGTGAGCCGCTTCGGCAACGTGCCGCTCGAGGAAGTGATCGATACCGGCCGCTTCGATTTCGATGCGGCGTCGAGCGCGCCGGGCTGGCTCGCGTCGCTGCACGACCATGACCAGTGCGATGACCCGGCGCATTGCCACGATCCAGCGCATACGCATGCGCCGCGCAGCGAAGCCGACGAGTACGGCATCAGCAACTTCGTCTATCGCGCGCGCCGCCCGTTTCATCCCGAGCGCTTCTGGGCGCTGCTCAACCAGGAGTGGAAGGGCGTGCTGCGCTCGAAGGGCTTCTTCTGGCTCGCCACACGCAACGACGTGACGGGCACGCTTTCGCAGGCGGGCGGCGTGTGTCGTCACGGTCCCGCGGGCACGTGGTGGGCGGCGCTGCCGCGCGAGGAATGGCCGCAGGACGCCGAACTCGAAAAGGAAATCGCCGCCGACTGGCAGGGCGATCTCGACGACCCCAGCGTCGGCGACCGTCGCCAGGAGCTGGTGATGATCGGCGTCGATCTCGACCGCGACGCGTGGCGCGCGAAGCTCGATGCGTGCCTTCTCAACGATACGGAATACGCGGCAGGCCCCGAAGCCTGGCTGGGCTACGCCGACCCGTTCCCGTGCTGGGAGCTCGACGACGACGATCACGATCATGATCACGACGATCACGACGAAATCGTCCACCGTCCCGACTGACCCGAACGACGCGCTCAACGAACAACGGCGCCGCAAAAATGCGGCGCCGTTTGTTTTTGCGCCCGCGATGCACGAATCGTGCAGGCAAAAAAAAACCCGCCAGGGGCGGGTGTCAACTTAAAGCGGCAATGCCTTAGCGCTTGTTGACGGCGTCCTTGAACGCCTTGCCAGCCGTGAACTTGACGGTCTTGGCAGCGGGAATCTTGATGGTTTCGCCGGTCTTCGGGTTACGGCCCGTACGGGCTGCGCGCTTGCCCGAACCGAAGCTGCCGAAGCCGATCAGCTGAACCGCGTCACCCTTCGACACAGCCTTCTTGACCACTTCGAGGAGCGTGTCCAGCGTCTCGCCGGTTTGTGCCTTGCTAGCGCCCGTCTGTGCTGCGACGGCGTCGATCAGTTCCTGTTTATTCATTGAGAAGTTCCTTTCTGTGTTTAGGTTGACACGAACAGCGCGAACGCGCCGATTATACGGACGCGTGCCGCGCCGTCGAGCAGCGACGGACCCGGAGCACCCCGGCGTTTTCGCGTTGCGGCGACTAGCGTGTGTCTGATGCCGCAACGTCCGTGCTGCCGCTTCCCTGGGCGGCGCTTGCTATGATAGCGCAGCGCAAACCCAATAACGACAAGGGTTTCGAAGATTTCGCGCGGGAATTACGGGTTTTTTGGAGCTTGCAGACGTTTTTGGGGTGTCCACCCCCGCAAATCCCCCCGCCTGCGACGTTTTTCCCGCCGCACGCGTTGCGCCGCGCCAACGCAGCATGCGCGCAAACGCCGGTCCGGCAAGCGTTTGCGGCGACGCGATCGGCCTTCGCCAGACGCTTTTTCGAGCCGCGCTGCTCGCCCGTTTTCTCCTCACCTCTGGCTTCGCGTTCCTCATGACCGCCACCCTGATACCCGCCACGCTCGCCTTTCGGGAAGACGGCACACCGTTTTCGCCCATCTATGGCGACGTTTATCACAGCACTGCAGGCGCATTCGCACAGGCCCAAGCCGTCTTTCTGAACGGCAACGCGTTGCCGCAGCGCTGGCAAGACCGGCGGATCTTCACCGTGGTCGAAACCGGCTTCGGCATGGGCGTGAACTTTCTCGCCACGTGGTCGGCATGGCGCGACGACCCGGCGCGCTGCGAACGCCTGCATTTCGTTTCGGTGGAAAAGCATCCGTTCGCGCGCAACGACCTGCAAAGCGCACTCGACGCAGTCGTTGCGTACACACGCGAAGCGCTGCTCGCGCGCGAACTCGTGAACGCCTGGCCGATGCTCGTCCCGGGCACCCACCGCCTGGAATTCGAGGGCGGACGCGTCACGCTCACGCTCGTTTTCGGCGACGCGATCGAGGTATTTCCCAAAATGTGGATGCGCGCCGATGCGATCTACCTCGACGGCTTCGCCCCGGCAAAGAATCCCGACCTCTGGTCGCCGGCTATTTTCAAGGCGCTTGCGCGCATTGCCGGTGAGGACGCCACCGTCGCGACCTGGAGCAGTTCGGGGGACGTCAAGCGCGCGCTGCAGCAAAACGGCTTCGAATACCACAAGGTGGAAGGCTTCAACGGCAAGTGGGCGATGCTGGTCGGACGCTTCGCGCCGCGCTGGCGCGTGCGCCGCTACGAGCCGCCGCTGCCGCTTGCGCTGCGCGAGCGGCACGCCGTCGTCGTGGGAGCGGGACTCGCCGGCTGTGCGCTCGTCGAGCGGCTGGCCGTGCGCGGCTGGCGCGTGACGCTGATCGAACGCAACGCCGCGCCCGCGCTCGAGGCATCGGGCAATCCGGCCGGCGTGTTTCATCCGTTGATTTCGCGCGACGACAGCAGCGCGTCACGCATCACGCGCGCGGGGTTTTTCTACGCGCTGCAACGCTGGGCCGCGCTCGAAGCCGCCGGCCATGCGCCCAGGCGCTCGCACGCCGGCTTGCTCCATCTCGCCACCGATGACGAATCGCGCGCCGTCGCCGCCGCGCTGGAATCGTTCGGCTATCCCGAAGAATTCGTGCGCGCCGTCACGCGCGAGCAAGCGCAGGCGCTGGCCGGCGTCGCGCTCAATCAGGGTGGCTGGTTCTATCCGCAGGGCGGCGCCATCGACCCGGCGACGCTCTGCCGCGCCCAATGCGCCTTCGCCGCCGCGCTGCCCGGCGCGCAGGTCGAGACACGTTTCGGTGTGCGTATCGGTCACATTGCGCGCGCCGGCGAACAGGAATCCGACGAATGGCAGGTGTTCGACGAAGCCGGAAGGCCCGTCGCCCAGGCAGCCGCGGTGATCTTCGCCAATGCTCAGGACGCCTCGCGTGCCGCCGCGCTCGCACATGCGCCCACCCGCATCGTGCGCGGCCAGCTCACGCTCGTCGATCCCAGCCCGCTCGCGAACCTGCACGTGCCCGTGATCGGCGAGGGCTATGCGGTGCCGCTCGACGGCGGCGTCACGCTCGCGGGCGCCACCTACGAAGTCGACGACGCCGACGACGCGCTGCGCGCCGCAGGCCATACCGAGAACATCGAACGCGTCGCGCACATGCTCCCTGAGCTTGCCGCGGCCCGAAGCGAGAGCGAATTCGCCGGCCGCGTGGCGTTCCGCTGCGTCACCAGCGACCGCATGCCGATGCTCGGCCCGCTCGCCGACGAAGACGCCGCCCGCCGCGACGCCCAGCGTCTGGCCGGCGCATGGCCGCTCGACCTGCCGCGCGCAAGCGGCCTCTACGGCGCGTATGCGTTTGGTTCGCGCGGGCTCGTGTGGGCAGGGCTGGGAGCCGAGTTGATCGCGTCGCAGCTGGAGGGCGAGCCGTGGCCGCTGGAGCGGGAACTCGCTGACCAGCTGGATCCGGCGCGCTTCCTGCAGCGCGCCTTGCGCCAGCGCAGTCTTTGAGCACGGTGCGCGGAAAATGGCCGCCCCGGTTATCCACGCAAATCTGTGGATAACCGCGCGAATTGCCAGCGAATCGAGTGTGGACGCGGTGTGGACGTAAACGGGGTAACTCAGCACACCCCGTTCCAGGCCTAAAAGTTACTCTTCGAAGTGCGCATGGACCGCACATGCTTTGCGCGTGGTTGTGCGAGCGCCAACTCGCGGATTCCTTTCGGTAAACCCCGGTTATCCACAGGAAATCCAGGCCCTTGTTAACTTCTACTACGTATACATACGGTAAACAGTAAACCCCAAGCTGGCGTCATCGCTGCCGGCAAGCATGGTCCAGCCGGAGCTTGAAACCCAGACGAAAGCCGGGCCGCTGATGCGGTCATTTTTTCCACATACATCGTCAAAAGCGCACAATACGGACGCTATTACCGTCTTTGTCGACGCTTTCGAAGAGGCGGGGACAATTGCAAAAAAGCTATGGCACAATCGCCGTTCTTTCCGCGTCACATGCCGCATCAGACGGTCGACGCATCCAAGGAACGGTTGCCCCTCATCCTGAATCTGAGTGCCCAGGGTAGAGGGCAGCGTTCGTTCATCCAACGCGGGCGCAGCTACACCACACGCAAAGCGCCCGTACCGGCTGTTCGCCGCGCCGTCATGTGCCGGCGCACTGCTTTGCCGCAGCGTTTTGCCGCACTGTTTGCCCGCACTCGCCGCAGGAAGCGCATATTCGCGCCAGCTCGCCCAATCGTCATATCGTCGGCCAGCCGGCTGCATGGGTTGGTGCGCCAGGCAGGCAGACAACTGACGGGGAGTAGAGGTGTTGTTCGCCTCGTGCGGCACGCGGCTTGCCTGTGAGCCAGTCGTATGTCGATCTAACGTCGGACAGCCGGATTCGATCCCACGCAAGATGTCGTTGCCAAGGAGAAGCCACCACGATGAAGTCGGCGTTTTCGTTTTTTCCCGCCTGGCCGTTGCCGCTCGACGGTATTTTCTGGGCCGGGCTCGCGTTGCTCGCCGCCGGTTTGTGCGGCGAGCTTTGTTATCGGGCGTGGCGCTTGCCGCGGATCTCGGGCTATGGGGTGATTGGGCTCATTGCCGGATCGGCCGGGTTCGGCGTGATCGACGCCGATGTCGGCACGTCCGCGCGGCCGCTGCTCGACGTCGCGCTCGGCCTGCTGCTGTTCGAACTGGGCAGCCGTCTCGACCTGCGCTGGATCCGCCGAAATCCCTGGCTCATCCTTTCGAGTCTTGCCGAGTCCTCGCTCACCTTCGTGCTCGTGCTCGCGGTGCTCCTGTTCCTTTCCGTGCCGACGATGATCGCGCTCGTCGTGGCCGCGATCGCCATGGCGACGTCGCCGGCGATGGTGATCCAGCTCAAGACCGAGCTGCGCGCAGAAGGCCAGGTCACGCAGCGCCTGCTCACGCTCACGGCGCTCAACAGCATGTATGCGGTGATCGTGGAAAAGCTCGCCTCGACCTGGCTGCACCAGGAAATGTACGGCAACGTGTTCGCAACGATCCTGCAGCCGCTGTATCTGCTGATCGGCTCGCTGATTCTCGCGTTCGTGCTCGCCCGCGCGTGCACGCTGTTTTACCGTCGGCTGAGCCCGCAGGACGAGCACTCGTTCGTCGCACTTTTCGGCCTCGTGCTGCTGGCGATCGCCATTGCGCATCTGCTCAAGCTCTCGACGATCCTGAGCCTGCTTGCCGCGGGCATCATCGTGAAGAATCTGGAGCCGCGCCCGCAACTGTGGCCGCAGCATTTCGGCACGGCCGGATGGCTGCTCACGGTGATTCTGTTCGTGCTCACGCTCACCAGCTTCGAGTGGCACGACATTCTCGTGGGCGGCGTGGCGGCGGCGGGGCTGATCGTCGCCCGTCTCGTGGCCAAGCTCGTCGGCGTGCTGATCTTCGCCAAGCCGAGCGGGCTGCACTGGAAGCAGGGTGTGGCGCTCGGCCTCGCCTTGACGCCCATGTCGGCGCTCGCGCTGCTGCTCGTCGAGGACACCTACGAACTCTATCCGACGTTCGATCCGCGTCTGCGCGCGATCATTCTTTGCTCGATCGTCGTGCTGCAGCTCTTCGGACCCTGGCTGGTCTATCGCGCGCTTGCGCTCGTCGGCGAACGCGGCGAAAAATGAATCTCGCGGCGCGCGCGGCCGGAGGCTTGCGCGCGACGCCCCGACAGGAAATGCCATGTCACTTGAAACGTTTGTCGATTCGAAGCCGTTCACGTTCGGCGTCGAACTCGAAATGCAGATCGTCAACACGCACGACTACGATCTGACCAAGGCGGGTAGCGACCTCATGCGCCTCGTCAAAGATCAGGAGATTCCGGGCAATATCACGCCCGAAATCACCGAAAGCATGATCGAACTCTCCACCGGCATCTGCACGAATCACGAGCAGGCCGTGGCCGATCTGCGCAAGATTCGCGACGTGCTCGTCGCCGCGGCCGATCGTCTCAACGTCGGTCTGTGCGGCGGCGGTACGCACGCGTTCCAGCAATGGAGCGACCGGCGCATCGTCGATACGCCGCGCTTTCAGTATCTGTCCGAGCTGTACGGCTACCTGGCGAAGCAGTTCACGGTGTTCGGCCAGCACGTGCATATCGGCTGCCCGGATGCGGACAGCGCGCTCTTCCTGCTGCACTCGCTTTCGCGCTTCATCCCGCATTTCATCGCGCTGTCGGCGTCGTCGCCCTATGTCCAGGGTGTGGACACTGGATTTCATTCGGCACGACTGAATTCCGTGTTCGCGTTTCCGCTGTCGGGCCGCGCGCCGTTCGTGCTGAGCTGGGAGGAGTTCAAGGAGTACTTCTCGAAGATGGTGCATACGGGCGTTGTCAACAGCATGAAAGACTTCTACTGGGACATCCGCCCGAAACCCGGCTTCGGCACGATCGAGGTGCGCGTGATGGACACGCCGCTTTCGGTGGAGCGCGCCGCCGCGATCGCCTGCTATATCCAGACGCTCGCGCGCCATCTGCTCACCGACCGACCGATCGCGCCGCTCGAGGACGACTACCTCGTGTACACGTTCAACCGCTTCCAGGCGTGCCGCTTTGGCCTGGCCGGCACCTGCGTGAATCCGCAAACGGGCGAGCGCCGCACGATTTCCGAAGATATTCTCGAAACGCTGGACCGGATCGCGCCGCACGGCGAGGTGCTCGGCTCGACGCGCGCGCTCACCGAAATCGGCACGATCGCCCGTGCGCAGAACAACGACGCCACGTGGCTGCGCAGCGTGGTGGCCGAGGAGAAATCGCTGCACGAAGCGGTGCGCCAGCAGTGCTTGCGCTGGCGCGCCTGACGGGAATCGGAAGGGGGAGCCGGCGGACACACAGGACCACTGACCGATTTTCGTGGGGTGCCGGAAGTGTCAGAAGTGCGCCCCGCGCCGGCAAGACAGGATGCAAGGGCAGCTTTCGGGCTGCCCTTCGTGCTTTCCGGGACCGGAAAACGGGTAGGAAGCATGCTAAAAGCGGGCCAAATACGGGGCGCGTTGGTTCCACACGCCACTTTTTTCGAGGTGGACGAAAATTTTTTTGCCGGCTTCGAGGTACCTGGGGGTTCTTATTTTTTTGACCTGGGTCCCGACATGGTCCATATTCATGGACAGATGGCCCGCGCCTTTGTGGGTAACCTTCGTTTTCCCTGCAAACTCAATGGACTACGTAATGATTGGTTAGGCACAATCGGGCAGATTCCAGTTGCGTTCGAGACAGAAATCCGCGATAACCTGCATGGGTCGCGGGGCGACGATGGCGAGCAGCCAGGAACCTGTACATAAGGCAATGGCGTGCTTATCAACGGGTTATCCACAATTCACGTTGGATAACTTAGCTGTGCGATTTGCCGCTCTCGCATAGAATGTCGGTTTGCTGCACTGGCGTCGGGACTTGAAGGATGTTTCCGGGGCCTGCGGCAAGAAACATGACAATGCAACGCATACGCGTGGCGTACGCGAAGCAGGATTTTTTGTGATGGTGCGGCGCTCGGGGAACCGGGCGCCAGCGTTCCCACAGGCCGTCGGTCAAAGCGGCGGCTGACGATGCAGCGCAAGCTGCCAATAACCAGCGAAAGACTATGAGCGAAGGCGTATACGGAGAGCAGGCAGCCGGGCGGGTGACCCATAGCCTGCTGCGACTTAGCACGGCAATGCGGAGCCAGGCGTGGGACTGGGCCGAAGGGGCAGGACTCACGCCTACCCAGGGCGAAATTCTCGTGCTGCTGATGCAGCGTAAGGGGCCGATGCGCCTCGGCGAGATCGCGCGTGAAACGGCCCTCACGGCCGCGACCACCAGCGATGCGGTGAGCACGCTCGAAACCAAGGGGCTGGTCGAAAAGCGCCGCGCGCTCGACGACGGCCGCGCACTCGCGGTGCGCCTCACCTCGCGCGGCCGCACGGCGGCGAAAAAGGCCTCGCAGTGGCCCGACTTCCTGTCGAAGGCGGTCGGCACGCTGAAGGCGGATGAGCAGTCCACGCTTTATCGCACACTGCTCAAGACGGTTTATCTGCTCGAATCGCAGGAAACCAGCCCGCAACACCGCATGTGCCTGACCTGCTCGCATTTCGAGCCGAGCAAGAACCCGAAGAAGACGCCGCATCACTGCCAGCTTCTGAACATCAACATGGCTGACACGGATCTGCGTCTCGATTGCTCGGTCTACGAACAGGCCGACGTGACGACCCAGAAGAAAAACTGGAAGATCTTCGCGGTTTAAGGCCGAAGTTGCGCCGCCGCCCCCATGCGGGCGGCGCGCATCATGCGTGTAATGCACGGTAGTGCAAAGCATCGCGCGGTCGTTGGCGTGCCGACGTTGCGTGCTGACCTTACGTGCATCAAACGCATACATGGCAATTTGTGTAGTTCTCGCAAGTATTGGCCACACGTTTTTGTCACGACCGTTGGCGCAAACGTTCGCACGCGCCGTGAAAAAGCGGTGACATGCAGGCCGCCCACAGCCGACCCGGGAATTTGCCGATGAATCGCGAAGTATTGGCTGTGCGCCATGTCTATTTCGAGGACCTCGGCAGCTTCGAGCGCGTGCTCGGCGACCGTGGACGCCCCGTGCGCTACGTCGATGTCGGCTTCGCCCGGGTTGGCGCGCTCAATCCCTTGTCGGCGTCGCTCATGGTCGTGCTCGGCGGCCCGATCAACGCGTGCGACGATGCGCGCTATCCCACACTCGTTTCCCTTGCCGCGATGATCGAAAAGCGCATCGCGGCGGGTCTGCCTACGCTTGGCATCTGCCTCGGCGCGCAACTCATTGCGCGCGTGCTCGGTGCTCGCGTGTATGCGGGACCCCAGGCCGAGATCGGCTGGACGCCGCTCACGCTCACCGACGCCGGCCACGCCTCGCCGCTGCAGCACCTCGACGGCGCGGCGACCTCCATGCTGCACTGGCATGGCGATACCTTCGATTTGCCGCAGGGCGCGACGCGCCTCGCTTCCACGCCGCTATGCGAAAACCAGGCGTTTTCGTGGGGCGACTGCGTGCTCGGCCTGCAGTGCCATCCCGAAGTGCGCGCCGACCGTTTCGAGCCCTGGCTGATCGGTCATGCCGCTGAGATCGCCGGCGCGGGCGTGGACGTGAACGCGCTGCGCGCCGACACGGCGCGCCACGGGCCGCTCCTCGAAGCGCAGGCGAGCCGCATGTTCGGCGAATGGCTCGACGCCGTCGACGCACAGATAGCCGCGCGCCAACCCTGACCCGCGCCTGACCCCAGCTTGATCGACCTCGCGCGGGCGCACGCCGTGCAGGCGTGGTGTGCCTTGTCGAACGCGTGAAAAAAACGCGTGCTATTCTCGGACGCTTCTGCCAACCGTCCGTGGACCTCCCATGAGCAAGCTCTTCACTCCGCTCGAACTGCGTGGCGTGACGCTCGCCAATCGCATCGTCGTTTCGCCGATGTGCCAGTACTCCGCCGAGCGCGGCGAAGCCAACGACTGGCACATGATCCATCTCGGCCACCTGGCGCTTTCGGGCGCCGCGATGCTCTGCATCGAAGCGACGGCCGTCGAGCCTGACGGGCGCATCACGCCGGGCTGTCTTGGCCTGTGGGACGACGCGACCGAAGCCGCGCTCGAGCCGGTGATCGCCGCCATCCGCCGCCATTCGCCTGTCCGCATCGCCATGCAGATCTCGCACGCGGGGCGCAAGGCGTCGAGTCACGTGCCCTGGGAGGGCGGCCAGCTGATTTCGGTTGCCGACGGCGGGTGGCTGCCGCACGCGCCTTCGGCGCTCGCACACAAGGAGGGGGAGGCGCCGCCGCTCGCGCTCGACGTGGCGGGTCTGAATCGCGTGCGCGATGCGTTCGTGGCCACGGCGCGCCGCGCTGCGCGTCTTGGCATCGAGGCGCTCGAAATCCACGCGGCGCACGGCTATTTGCTGCACCAATTTCTCTCGCCGATCGCGAACCAGCGCAGCGACGAGTACGGCGGCTCGCGCGAAAACCGCATGCGCTTTCCGCTCGAAGTGTTCGACGCCGTGCGGGCCGAGTTTCCCGCCGATCGCCCGATTGGCGTGCGCGTTTCGGCAACGGATTGGGTCGAGGGCGGCTGGACGCCTGATGACACCGTCGTCCTCGCGCAGGCGCTCAAGGCGCGCGGCGCGGACTGGATCGACGTGTCGTCGGGCGGCGTGTCGCCGCTGCAAAAGATTCCGCTCGAGCCCGGCTATCAAGTGCCGTTCGCGCGCAAGGTGAAGGCCGAAACCGGCATGACGACGATTGCGGTGGGCCTCATCACCGACGCCTTGCAGGCCAACCAGATCGTCGAAGACGGCGAAGCCGACATGATCGCGATGGCGCGCGCCATGCTCTACGATCCGCGCTGGCCGTGGCACGCCGCGGCGCAACTCGGCGCGAGCGTGAGCGCGCCGCCGCAATACTGGCGCTCGCAACCGCGCGAGTTGAAGAAGCTGTTCGGCGAGACGACGCTCGGGCAGCGCTGAAGCACGCTGCGCGTCGCGGTTTCTCACGGCGTATATGGGTTGAACGAAAGAGGCGCGAGCGTGTACGATGCCGTCTGTGGCGCGCCGGGCGTCGCATGAGCGCGGCGCCCAATCGGCGCCGCGTTTGCGTACGGAGCGCGACGAGGCAGGACGCGAGGTTTGATGCAAGGGCCGATGCAAGGCCAGGCAGACCATCGGGCACGGCTTCATGAGAGAGCCGCAGGCGGCGCGCGAGGACATGTTGCACGCCGCCTGTCATGACCGGAACAGTCTCCCCCAGTACTTCACAAGGATTCATTCAATGAGTGAACGCAGGATCGTCGTGCGCCAGTCGGGCGTGCACGGCAAGGGCGTGTTTGCGGCGGTCTCCATTGCGACCGGCGAACGACTGATCGAATACAAGGGCGAGCGCATCTCGTGGAAGGAAGCGCTGCGGCGTCATCCGCACAATCCTGACGAACCGAATCACACGTTCTATTTCGCGCTCGACGATGGCGACGTAATCGACGGCAAGGTGAAGGGCAACAGTGCGCGCTGGATCAATCACTCGTGCGCGCCGAACTGCGAAGCCGAGGAAATCGAAGGGCACGTCTATATTCACGCGCTGCGCGATATCGCCGAGGGCGAGGAGCTCTTTTACGACTACGGCCTCGTGATCGACGCGAAGCAGACGAAGAAGCTCAAGCGCGAATACGAATGCCGTTGCGGCGCCCGCAAGTGCCGCGGCACGATGCTCGCACCGCCCGACGACGACAAGTCTGCGAAGGGCGCGAAAGCGTCGAAAGGCAAGAGCAAAAAGAAGAAGTAAGCGGCCGCCACGCGCGTCGCACCGCATCAAGCACAAGGGCCGCATGAGCGGCCCTTGTCGTTTTTCTGGCACTTGCAGCGTCAGAGATCGATGCTCGCCTGGTGGGTCGGTTTCTTCTCACACGGCGGCTCGTCGGCCTCGACCGTGCGCAGATGCGCGGTCTCGGAGGCGGTGGCCTCCTGGCTGTCTTTTCTGTCGCTGGCGTCCTTGCCGCCAGGCGCGCTGCGACGCGCGAGCGGCACGCGCACGATGAAGCGCGCGCCGCCTTCCGGCGTATCTTCGTAATGCACGCTGCCCCGATGCAGCGTCATGATGTCGTGGACGATCGCGAGGCCGAGGCCCGCGCCGCTATCCACACCGCTTTCGCTCTGACCGTCGCCGCGGAAGAAGCGCTTGAAGAGATCCGCCTGCTGCGAAGCGGGCACGCCGCTGCCGTTGTCTTCCACGACGATCTCGGCCATCGGCAGGCCCTCCACGGAGGACTGCGAAACGGTTACGGTGATGCGCGCGCCTTCGAAACGCGCGGGGGGCAAATATTTGAGCGCGTTGTCGAGCAGATTCGCGATGACCTCGTGCAGCAGCACAGGGTTGCCGCGCACCATCAACGGCGTGTCGTTTTCGGGATCGTCGAGGCGCTGGAAGCCGAGATCGACGTGGCTCGCCAGCGCCCGCGGCACCCACTCGGCGCCTGTCTCGAAGGCGAGCGCGGCCATGTCGATATCGACGAAGCGCGCGGCCTGTTCACCCGGCTCCGCGCGCGCGAGCGAGAGCAACTGATTGGACAGACGCACTGCGCGATCGGCGGCCGCACGTAGCTCGCGCACCGCGTCGTTGACCTTTTGCGGCTCGCGCGCGTTCACGGCCTGCTCGGCGTGCAGCTTCACCGCGGTGAGCGGCGTACGCAGCTGGTGGGCGGCGTCGGCGATGAACTTGCGCTGCGCGTCGAGCGCGGTCTTCAGGCGGCCGAGCAGTGCGTTCAGCGCGCCCGTGAGCGGACGGATCTCGACCGGCACGTAGGTCTCGTCCACGGGTTCGAGGGACGTGTGCGTCTGGCGGTTGAGCGAGTCGGCGAGCGCGGTGAGCGGGTTGAGCTGCTGGTTGACCACGCGCCACACGATGACCCAGCCGGCGAGCAGCAGGAGCAGCAACGGCATCATGATCGCGACGAGAAATTCGGCGGCGATGCGAAAGCGATGATGTACCGGCTGACCGACTTCCACGACGATCGGATTGCCATGTGCCTGCGGCACGCGCACCTGGGCGACACGCACCGTGACGCCCTTATAAATCGTTTCGAACACGTACGCGTAGTGCATGCGGCGCACGTTGGTGCCCTGCAGCGGCAGGTCGTGGTCGCCCGCGATTTCGGTTTCGCCGTTGCTGATGCGATAGATGAGGTGCTCGACGGGGTCGGAAAACATCGCCTGCGCGAGCGGCGGGACGGTACTGGCGGCATCGTCGCCGGCGATCTGGATCTGGCGGGAAATGGCCGTGGCGAGGTCGGCGAGCGAGCGGTCGACCACGTGCTGCGTGTACTGCCAGGCGAGCCAATAGGCGATCAGGCCGCTCATCAGCGCGAGCAGCGAAAGCGGGGCGGCGAGGCGCCGTAGCAGCGTGCGCCGCAGACTCGTTGCGGCAGGTGAGGACATGATGGCTTCGGGGCGAATGACGAATCGTGGGTGCGGCGGCGCGCGCTGCACGGGACCGATCCATTGTACGCGGGCCGCGGGCGTGGCGGCTCAAGTGCCGGTGAGGCGCCAGAAGCCGGTGCCATCAAGCACAAACGGCGGCGGAGTGCTCCGCCGCCGCTAGCTGGCTCGGAAAACGAGGCGGATCAGGCCGCCTGGCGGATTTCCTGCAGCAGATAGCCGAAGCCGCGCACCGTGACGATCTCGACACGGCAGTTCTCCAGCTTCTTGCGCACGCGGTGCACGTAGACTTCGATCGCAGTGTCGCCGAGGTCGCCGCCGAAGTGCGTGAGGTGGTCCTGCAGTTGCGCCTTGCTCACTACGCGGCCGTGACGCAGCAGCAGCATTTCGAGCACGGCGAACTCGCGCGGCGAGAGTTCGAGCGGCTTGTCGTCGTTGAAGATGCGGCGATCGACGCCCGACAGGCGCACGCCGCCGAGCGACACTTCGGGGCGCGGCACGTCGCCGTGCGGGCCGCTGCGGCGCATCACGGCGCGAATGCGCGCTTCGAGCTCGGCCGGTTCGAACGGCTTGAGCATGTAGTCGTCGGCGCCGGAATTCAGGCCCTGGACGCGGTCGTTCAGTTCGTCGCGCGCGGTAAGCACGATGACGGGCGTATGCCGGTTGCTTTGGCGAAAGCGCGAAAGCAGCGTCATGCCGTCGATGCCCGGCAGCCCGAGATCGAGGATGACGAGCTCATGGCGATTTTGCGTGAGGGCCTGTTCGGCGAAAATGCCGTCGTGGACCATGTCGACCGTGAAGCCGGCTTGTTCGAGGCTGGACTGGATGCCGCGTGCGATAGGGCGGTCGTCTTCGATCAGAAGGAGTCGCATGGGATTCGCTCAAGTACAATGGGTTTTAGCGTTCAGGCACGCAGTTCGCAAAGCGTCGCTTGCTGGCCACGAGGCACAGCCCGACGGTTGCGCGATCACGATCCACATGTCCGATATTTCAATCACCGAACTCGAAGCCGCGATCAACTTCTGGCGCAACCGCTCGCCTTCGATTGGCGATGAACTCGCGTTGTGCCAGGAGGCGAGTGCGCTCTCCAAGCCTTATGCGCTGCTGATTGTACAGCGTCAGAACGCCATATCACCGGAACGTTTAGACCCGATTGCCCGCGCTGCCTGGGAGTCTTACGTATCCATCAAGAATAGCCTTCAAAGCTGAAGGTTTGAAGGCCCGGCACCCTGCATTATGCTTTCATGGCGCGCTGTGCGCTCATTGTGTGCGCTCGCCGTGCGCACAGCGTACCCATGCTTAGTACCGCTGCTTATGCGCTGAGCGGTCCCGGCGCGATCGAATCGATGAAGCGCGCGAGTTCGATGTCGCGCGAGGTGAGGCCGTCGGCTTCGTGAGTGGAAAGCGTGATCTCCACGCGGTTGTACACGTTGAACCACTCGGGGTGATGGTTCATTTCCTGCGCCTTGATGGCGACGCGCGTCATGAAGCCGAAGGCTTCGTTGAAGTCGGCGAAGCGGAAATGGCGCTGGATCGCATCGCGGCCGGCGACGGCCTGCCAGCCGCGCAGGTCGGCGAGTTGCGATGCGCGCTCTTCGGATGTGAGTCGGTTGATCATCATTGCACCTGTATTGAGCTTGAGGCCTGGCGTGCGCCATTAGCCGACCAGCCATTTTTTCACGTATAGGGCACGCGTGCGAGCGCTCGAATCAGGGATCGCGCGCTTGCTGCGGCGCAAAGCCCGCGTGTCGTTCAGACGTCGCCGTCGTTGAGCCAGCCCTCGCGCGTGCCGCGCGTGATGATCGTGTCGCTGTGCAGCACGTCGCCTGCCGCGTGAGGTTGTGCCACGATGAGCGCCGCCGGATCGGTCAGGCGCAAAGCAATGCCCGCGCCCAGCGCGTCGAAAAGCTGGGCGAACGAGTCGACCACGAAATAGGCCTTCCGGAACGTGTCGATGCGATAGCGCGTGCGCAGCACACGGTCGAGGTCGAACGCGAGCCGGTTGGGCGCCGCGCTCTTGCTCGAGACGATGCCGGCGCCGTAGATTTTCACGCCGCTGGGTGCGCTCGCGTCGCGCATCAAGCCGAACTCCACCGTGTAGCAGTAGAGCCGCGCGAGCCACGGCAATGCGCACTCCTCGACGGCGAGCGCGGCGCGGCCATAGGCGTGAATCGCATCGGCGAAAGTGGGGTCGGTGAGCAGCGGCACATGGCCGAACAGGTCGTGAAAACAGTCGGGTTCCTCCAGATAGTCGAGCTGATCGGGACGGCGCATCCACCAGGTGACCGGAAAGCGCCGGGTCGATCGTGAAATCGGGACGGTTGGTGAGACCCACGTCGAACTGCTCCTGCAGTTTCGCGGTGGCGGCCATGTTCGTAACGCTCCACTAAAAAGGCTCGCTGTCATGCAAGTCTAGAGCGGTTGCCGCGCGACATGTGCGCGTACTACATGGGACGCGGCCAGCATATGCAATAATCGAGCGCAACACCGTCAATTAATGCGGATTTCATTCATGCTCGAACTCGACCATTTCGATCTGGCACTGCTCGACGTGCTGCAGCGCTTTGGCCGCGCCACGCATCAGCAGCTTGGCGAGCAGGTGCCGCTCTCGCCTTCGCAGATCGGCAGGCGGCTGCAGCGCCTCGAGGCGTCAGGGGTGATCGACGGCTATCGCGTGGTGCTGCGGCCCGAAAAACTCGGGCTGGGCGTGACCGCGTTCACGAGCCTGAAGCTCAAGCATCATGGGGATTCGATCATCGAGCAGTTCCAGCAGCAGATCGACGTGCTGCCCGAAGTGCTCGAATGCCATGCGGTGGTGGGGGACGCCGATTATTTGCTGCGCATCGTCGCGCCCGATCTGAACGCGCTCTCGACCTTCGTCATGAAGAAGCTCATGCGCGTGCCCGGCGTGGACAGCGTGCGCTCGAACATCGTGCTCACCACGTTCAAGCGCAACGGGCCGCTGCCGCTCGGGCATCTGGAGCCGGGCGCGCCGGCGGCGTGAGCTGAGGGGCCAGGCGGACCGCAACGGCCCGCCTGGCCGTTTTACCGATGTCAGGCCGCGTTGGCCGTATTGAGCAGATCCACGTAAGCCACCGCGACGAGATCGCTTTCGTCCACGCCGAGCTTCGCGAACACCGCGTGCGCTTCGGCTTCGCCGCCTTGCTCGTCGTCCTCGGGGCCGAGCACCACTTCCAGCTCGACGAAGTCACCCAGACCATCCACGCGGTCCAGATGGATGCGCGTGCGGCCCGCCAGATACACGTGGCGCTCCTTCGAGACGATGCCGCGCGTGGTGAGCGCTGTGGCGAGCAGCGAGTGCATGGCCTCGGCATTGGTGACGGGGCTGCGCGTGTAGTACGAGGCCTTCGGGCCGTCGCGGTCGTCGCGCTGATAGAAGATCAGTTCGGGCGGCGTGCCGTCGTCGAACTGGCGCAGCTTCAGGCGGCCGCGCGGTACGTCGTAGAAGAAGTCCTGCTGGCGAAAGATCAGCGGAGCGTCGGTGGCGAGCTGGGAAGCGCGATCGCGCAAGACGTCAAATTGACGGGCGCGGGCTTTGATTTCGATGTTGCGGGCCATGCAAGGCTCCTGTCGAACGAAGAGAACAAGGGGGAACGATGGGAGAGGCTGGAAACGCGCCGCGCAGGGTGAGCACACCGGTGGGCGTGCCGAAAACGCGGAGCGAATTCCCAATCTATCAAAACTTGTGTGACAGCGCTGTTACGCGACCAGGCCCACACTTACGTCAGACATCAATGGCGCATGCGCGTCTTCATGAGCGCGGCTCATATCGCCCACTGCGTTTCGATCGATTTGAGCGCCGCCGCGATGGTGGGCTCGTCGCGCCGCGCGGCGAGCGTGATGAAGGTGAGTTCCGTGGGCACCGTCACGCCTTCGACGATGGTGAGCCCGTGCGCGTGCGCTTCGGCGAGGGCCGTGGAATCGCGTGCGAGCGTGAGGCCCACGCCCGACTTCACGAGATCGAGCATCGACGGCTCCTGGTCCACCTCGGCCACCTTCACGGGCCTCGCCTGTGCGGCTTCGAACAGCGTGGTGAGCAGGCGATTGTGCGCGGAAGCGGGCGGTGTCCAGATCCACGGCAGTGCGGCGAGCGCGCGCCAGTCGCGCGCGTCCTTGACGCGGTCTTTCCAGCCCGCGGGCGCGAGCACACGGTACTGGAAGCGCGTGAGCGTGATGGCGTGGAACGTATCGGGGTCGGGTGTCGGCTGGCCAATGTAGTAGCCCACGTCGAGCTCGCGCGAGCGCACCTGGTCGAGCACCCAGCCCGACATGCCGTGGCGCAGCGCCGTTTCGATCTGCGGCCAGGTTTCGACGAGCTGGCGCAGAAAGCCGCCGAGGCGCAGGAACGCCGGATCGAGAATGGTCCCGATGCGCAAGCGCCCGCGGACCTCGTGTCGCAGTGCAGCAGCGGCGCGCAGCACGTCGCCGGCGGCGGCGAGCGCGCGTTCGGCATGCGGCAGCAGCGCCTGGCCGTCGCGCGTGAGCGCGAGGCCGTGCGAAGTACGCGTGAAGAGGGAGACGCCCAGCGCCTCCTGCAAATGCTTGATCTGCAGGCTCACCGCCGGCTGCGTGAGATGCATATGGGTGGCCGCGCGCGTGAGGTTGCCCTCGCGCGCGACCGTGACAAACGCTCGGAGCAAGGTCAGGTCCATATCCTGATATTAAACCGCCTTATATCGCTGTTGAGCATTAATCATTGGATCGGGCCCAGGCCTCGCGATTACGCTAATTAGATCGAGGCTTCACGACAAAAGAGGCACAACCATGGGCGAGACACATCAGAACGAAGCCGGCGTACGCATGCTGACCCACTTCGTCAACGGCAAGCCGCTGGCTGGAACGAGCGAGCGTCATGGCGACGTCTTCAATCCTGCGTTCGGCAAAGTGAGCGCGCGCGTGCCGCTCGCCACCGTGGCGGAGGTCGACGCCGCCGTTGCCGCCGCGCAGGCCGCGTTTCCCGCCTGGGCGGAGACGGCGCCCATCAAGCGCGCGCGCATTCTCTTCAAGTTCAAGGATCTGCTCGACCAGCATCACGACGAACTCGCCGAACTCATTACGCGCGAACACGGCAAGGTGTTCTCCGACGCAAAGGGCGAGGTGATGCGCGGCATCGAGGTCGTCGAGTTCGCGTGCGGGATTCCCAATCTGCTGAAGACCGATTTCACCGACCAGATCGGCGGTGGCATCGACAACTGGAATCTGCGTCAGCCGCTGGGCGTCGTGGCGGGCATCACGCCGTTCAACTTCCCGATGATGGTGCCGTGCTGGATGTTCCCGATCGCGCTTGCCTGCGGCAACACGTTCGTGCTGAAGCCTTCGGAGCGCGATCCTTCCGCTTCGGTGCGGCTTGCCGAACTGCTCAAGGAAGCCGGGCTGCCCGACGGCGTGTTCAACGTCGTGCACGGCGACAAGGTGGCCGTGGACGCGCTGCTCGCGCATCCCGACGTCACCGCGCTGTCGTTCGTCGGTTCGACGCCGATCGCCGAGTACATCTACACGGAAGGCACGAAGCACGGCAAGCGTGTGCAGGCGCTGGGCGGCGCCAAGAATCACCTCGTCGTGATGCCCGACGCGGACCTCGACCAGGCCATCGATGCGCTGATCGGCGCGGCCTACGGCTCGGCCGGCGAGCGCTGCATGGCGATCTCGGTGGCGGTGGCCGTGGGCCATATCGCCGACGAACTCGTCGAGCGCCTCACGCCGCGCGTGAAGTCGCTGCAGATCGGCAGCGGCATGGACGGCGCCTCGGAGATGGGGCCGCTCGTCACGGGCGTGCATCGCGCGAAAGTGCAGGGCTATATCGAGGCGGGCGTGGCGGCGGGCGCGAAGCTTGTCGTGGATGGGCGCGGCCACAAGGTGGACGGTCATGAGGACGGCTTCTTCCTCGGCGGCACCCTGTTCGACGACGTGAAGACCGACATGACGATCTACCGGGAAGAGATATTCGGTCCGGTGCTGTCGGTCGTGCGCGTGCCCGATTTCGCGAGCGCCGTCGAGTTGATCAACGCGCACGAATTCGCCAACGGCGTGTCGTGCTACACCTCGGACGGCGGCGTCGCGCGCGCCTTCTCGCGCCAGATCAAGGTAGGGATGGTCGGCATCAACGTGCCGATTCCGGTGCCGATGGCGTGGCACTCGTTTGGCGGCTGGAAGCGCTCTCTGTTCGGCGATCATCATGCCTACGGCGAGGAAGGCGTGCGCTTCTACACGCGTTACAAGAGCATCATGCAACGCTGGCCCGACAGCATTGCCAAGGGCGCGGAGTTCACCATGCCGGTGGCGAAGTAGGCGCTCGGGAGACGGGCAGTTCGAAAGGAATCCGAAGCGTTCGATCTCGCCCGGCGCAGTAATCGCAAATTCAAAAAATACAACATGAAGAGAGTAGTCATCGCTGGAGACACATCATGCCTGCACCGAGTGAAGCTCAGGCCGCGCGCCGCCTCGAAGGCGAATTCGACTATGTGATCGTTGGCGCGGGTACCGCGGGCTGCGTGCTCGCCAATCGCCTGACCGAAGACGCGGACGTCTCCGTGCTGCTCATCGAGGCGGGCGGCGCGGACGACTATCACTGGATCCACATTCCCGTGGGCTACCTGTACTGCATCGGCAATCCGCGCACGGACTGGCTCTACAAGACCGCCGCCGAAAAAGGCCTCAACGGCCGCTCGCTCTCCTATCCGCGCGGGCGCGTGCTGGGCGGTTCGTCGTCGATCAACGGCATGATCTACATGCGCGGCCAGCGCGAAGACTACGACAACTGGGCGCGCGAGACCGGCGATTCCGGCTGGTCGTGGGACAGCGTGCTGCCCGTGTTCCGCCGCAGCGAAGACCATCACGGCGGCGCGAGCGAGTTTCACGGCGCGGGCGGCCAATGGCGCGTGGAGAAGCAGCGCCTGCGCTGGCAGATTCTCGAATCGTTCGCGCACGCCGCGCAAGAGCAGGGCATTGCCGCCACCGACGACTTCAACCGCGGCGACAACAGCGGCGTGGGCTATTTCGAGGTGAACCAGAAGCGCGGCGTGCGGTGGAATGCGTCGAAGGCGTTCCTGCGCGCGGCGATGAAGCGGCCCAACCTCACGGTCGTCACCGGCGCGCTCACGCAGCGCGTGATCTTCGAAGGCAAGCGCTGCGTGGGCGTGGAGTATCGCGGCGACGTCGATTACGTCGCGCGGGCGCGGTGTGAGGTCATCCTGTGCGCCGGCGCCGTGAATTCGCCGCAATTGCTCGAGCTTTCGGGCATCGGCAATACCGAGCGGCTCGCGCAACTCGGCATTGGCGTCGTGCAGGACCTGCGCGGCGTGGGCGAGAACCTTCAGGACCATCTGCAATTACGCATGGCGTTTCGCGTGAACGGCGTGCGTACGCTCAATACGGCCTCCGCGCACTGGTGGGGCAAGCTGATGATCGGCATGCAGTACGCGTTGTTCCAGAGCGGGCCGATGTCGATGGCGCCCTCGCAGCTCGGCGCGTTCGCGAAGTCGGACCCGGGTGACCCCGCGCTCACGCGGCCCGACCTCCAGTATCACGTGCAGCCGCTTTCGCTCGACCGTTTCGGCGAGCCGCTGCATCGCTTCAACGCGTTCACCGCCTCGGTGTGCAACCTGCGGCCCACGTCGCGCGGCAGTATCCACGCCGTTTCGGCTGACCCGTCGCAGGGGCCCGCGATCGCACCCAATTATCTTTCGACCGATCACGACCTGCGCGTTGCGGCCAACTCGATACGGCTCACGCGGCGCATCGCGGCTTCTGACGCGCTCGCCCGTTACCAGCCGCACGAGATCTTGCCGGGGCTCGCGTTTCAGACCGAGGAGCAGCTGCGCGAGGCGGCGGGCAACGTCGGCACGACGATCTTTCATCCGGTCGGCACGTGCCGCATGGGCCGCGCCGACGATCCCGACGCCGTGGTCGACGCGCGCCTGCGGGTGCGCGGCGTGGAGGGCCTGCGTGTGGTGGACGCCTCGGTCATGCCGACCATTACCTCGGGAAACACGAATTCGCCGACGCTGATGATCGCGGAGCGCGCGGCCGCGATGCTGCGCGCCGACCGCCGCGAAGGTGCGCGTGCGCAAACGGAGGCCGCCGCCGGTGCAACGCTGACGACCGCCTGAGGGCATGGAGCGACGCGCAAGATAGCGTCGATTCGACGACTATATGGGACGCACGCGGAAGCGCTTCCGCGCGCGTGTTTCTGTACGTCCGTCAGATACGGGTTTGCGGTAATCGTGCGCCTAACGTGCGCACATCTTTCATCGAATTGTCGTCAACTGTTGGTTGTCATGTTCGCTGTCGTTGTGACGCTCACTTAAGTGCAAATCCCAATGATTGCGCTGCATCATTGGCGAGACAATGACGCGAAAGTCGGCAGGCGCGCGTTGCGCGCATCGGGAGGCGCGCCGCCACGTCCGCGCCGGATCTCACCGTGCACCACGAGTCACGGACGGTCTGCAGTGTTACGCCTTACCACGCTCGGAAGGGGACATGATTCTCGGCGACACGATTCTGGAGACACGCGACCTCACGAAACAGTTCAAGGGCTTCACGGCCGTGAACGGCGTGAACCTGCGCGTGTGCCGCGGCTCGATCCATGCACTGATCGGACCGAACGGCGCAGGCAAGACCACCTGCTTCAACCTCCTGACCAAATTCCTCGTGCCCAGCGCGGGGCGCATCGTCTTCAACGGCATCGACATCACACATGAGCGGCCCGCGCAGATCGCACGGCGCGGCATCATTCGCTCGTTCCAGATTTCAGCCGTGTTTCCGCACCTCACGGCGCTCCAGAACGTGCGCGTGGGGCTACAGCGCTCGCTGGGGACCGCCTACCACTTCTGGAAGAGCGAACGCACGCTCGCGGAACTCAACGACCGCGCGATGGATCTGCTCACGCAGGTGGGTCTCACCGATTTCGCCGACGTGCCCACGGTCGAGCTGGCCTATGGCCGCAAGCGCGCGCTGGAAATCGCCACGACGCTCGCGATGGAGCCCGAGCTGATGCTGCTCGACGAACCGACCCAGGGCATGGGCCACGAAGACGTGGACCGCGTGACGGCGCTCATCAAGAAGGTATCGAGCGGGCGCACGATCCTCATGGTCGAGCACAACATGAACGTGATTGCCGGCATCTCCGACACCATCACGGTGCTTCAGCGCGGCGAGGTGCTCGCCGAAGGCAGCTACGCCGAAGTCTCGAAGAATCCGCTCGTCGCCGAAGCCTATATGGGCAGTGCGGACGCGGCGCTGACGGGGGCGCACGCATGAATACGGTCACCGAACGCGAGACGGCCGCCGCTGCGGGTGCGACCGAGAGCGCGAAGGCGCTGGAAATTGCGGGGCTGCAGGCGTGGTACGGCGAGTCGCACATTCTGCACGGCGTGGATCTGTCCGTCGGGCGCGGCGAGGTCGTGACGCTGCTCGGGCGCAACGGCGCGGGGCGCACGACGACGCTGCGCGCCATCATGGGGCTCACCGGGCGGCGCACGGGCTCGATCCGGATTGGCGGGCGCGAGACCATCCAGATGCCCACCTATCGTATCGCGCACTGCGGCGTGGGGTATTGCCCCGAGGAGCGCGGCATTTTCGCGAGCCTCTCGTGCGAAGAAAATCTGCTCCTGCCGCCGCATATCGGCGCGAAAGGGGGAAAGTTAGCGCAGGGCATGTCGCTCGACGAGATCTACGCGATGTTTCCCAATCTCGCCGAACGGCGCAACAGCCAGGGCACGCGGCTTTCCGGCGGCGAGCAGCAGATGCTGGCCGTGGCGCGCATCCTGCGCACGGGCGCGAACCTGCTGCTGCTCGACGAGATATCCGAAGGTCTCGCGCCGGTGATCGTGCAAACGCTCGCGCGCATGATCCTCACGCTTAAGTCGCGCGGCTACACGATCGTGATGGTCGAGCAGAACTTCCGTTTTGCGGCGCCGCTCGCGGACCGCTTTTACGTGATGGAGCACGGGCGCATCGTCGAGCACTTCGGCACTGCCGAGCTTGAGGGAAAGATGCCGGTGCTGCACGACCTGCTGGGCGTTTAATTTTCGGTTCTGGTTTGCCGCGCGACGCAAACGTGCCGCGCGAATCGCTTTACCTCCAGTGTTCATGGAGTGTTCCTGAATAATTACGCAACCAAGGAAGGAGACTGCAATGAAGAAAACCACGTTCGCGCGGCTCGCGGGCCTCTTTGCCGCCTCGGCAGCTGCGATGGCGTTCAGCGCGGGGAGCGCGCAGGCCGCCGACGACGCGGTGAAGATCGGCTTCATCACCGACATGTCCGGCCTTTACGCAGACGACGACGGCCAGGGCGGCCTTACGGCGATCAAGATGGCGGTCGCGGACTTCGGCGGCAAGGTGCTCGGCAAGCCGATCCAGATCGAGTACGCCGATCACCAGAACAAGGCCGACATCGCCGCTTCGAAGGCGCGCGAATGGTTCGACCGTGACGGGCTCACCATGCTGCTCGGCGGCACGAACTCGGCGACGGCGCTGGCGATGAACCAGGTCGCGCAAGAGAAGAAGAAGGTGTACTTCAACACCGGCGCGGGCACGGACGCACTGACGAACGAGCAGTGCACGCCGTACACGGTCCACTACGGTTACGACACGGTCGCGCTCGCGAAGGGCACGGGCCTCGCGGTGCTCAAGCAGGGCGGCAAGAGCTGGTTCTTCCTGACCGCCGACTACGCGTTCGGCAAGTCGCTCGAGAAGAACACCGCGGACGTCGTGAAGGCGAACGGCGGCCAGGTGCTCGGCGAAGTGCGCCATCCGCTCTCGGCGTCGGACTTCTCGTCGTTCCTGCTGCAGGCGCAAGCCTCGAAGGCGCAGATCCTCGGCCTCGCGAACGCGGGCGGCGACACGGTCAATGCGATCAAGGCCGCAAAGGAATTCGGCATCAACAAGACGATGAAGACCGCGGCGCTGCTGATGTTCCTGCCCGACGTGCACAGCCTCGGGCTCGACACCACGCAGGGCCTCGTGCTCACGACCGGCTGGTACTGGGACCAGAACGACGACACGCGCAAGTGGGCGCAGCGCTACTTCGACCAGACGAAGAAGATGCCGTCCGAACTGCAGGCGGCCGACTATTCGGCGGTGACGACGTATCTGAAGGCGGTGCAGGCGGCCGGTACGACGGATTCCGACAAGGTCATGGAGCAGCTCAAGAAGACGAAGGTCAACGACTTCTATACCAAGGGCGGCTACATCCGCCAGGACGGCGTGCTGATCCACGACATGTATCTCGTCGAGGTGAAGAAGCCGTCCGAGTCGAAGAAGCCGTGGGACTACTACAAGGTGCTGCAGACGATCCCGGGCGAGCAGGCTTATACGACGAAGCAGGAGAGCAAGTGCGCGCTGTGGAAGTAAGCGCGAGCGCGTAAATGCTGCAGTCGTATGCCGCGCCCGGCGCCCCGAGGGTGGTGCGCCGGGCGCGGCATGATTGCTTAATCCGTTAATGCGTTAATGGCGGCTCTCATGACGATCTTTGGCATTCCGCTTCCGGCAATGCTGAGCCAGTTGCTACTTGGGCTCGTGAACGGCTCGTTCTACGCGATCCTGAGCCTCGGCCTCGCGGTGATCTTCGGCATGCTCAACGTGATCAACTTCGCCCACGGCGCGTTGTTCATGCTGGGCGCGATGCTCACGTGGATGGGGCTCGCGTACTTCGATTTGCCCTACTGGGTGATGCTCGTCGTCGCACCACTCGTGGTCGGCCTGTTCGGCGTCGTAATCGAGCGCTCCATGCTGCGCTGGCTCTACCGGCTCGATCATCTGTACGGACTCCTGCTCACTTTCGGTCTCACGCTCGTGGTGGAGGGCGTGTTCCGCTCGATCTACGGCTCGTCGGGCCAGCCCTATGACGTGCCAGACCTGCTCGCCGGCGCGACGAATCTCGGCTTCATGTATTTGCCCAACTATCGCGCCTGGGTGGTGGTGGCTTCGCTTGCCGTATGTTTCGCGACCTGGTTCGTGATCGAAAAGACACGCCTTGGCGCGTATCTGCGCGCGGGCACGGAGAACCCCAAGCTCGTCGAGGCGTTCGGCATCAACGTGCCGCTCATGATCACGCTCACCTACGGCTTTGGCGTCGCGCTCGCGGCGTTCGCGGGCGTGCTCGCCGCACCCGTGATCCAGGTGTCGCCGCTCATGGGTCAGCCGATGATCATCACCGTATTCGCCGTGGTCGTGATCGGCGGCATGGGCTCGATCATGGGCTCGATTCTCACCGGCCTCATGCTCGGCGTGATCGAAGGCTTCACGCGGGTGTTCTGGCCCGAGGCCTCCGCGACCGTGGTGTTCGTAATCATGGCGATCGTGCTGCTGATTCGCCCCGCTGGTCTCTTCGGCAAGGAACGATGATGCAAAGAAAAGCGCTCTATGGTTTGTTGCTGATCGGGCTGATCGTCGCGCCGTTCGCCGGCGCCTATCCGCTCTTCGTGATGAAGGTGCTGTGTTTCGCCCTGTTCGCCGCGGCGTTCAACCTGCTGATCGGCTACACGGGCCTGCTCTCGTTCGGCCACGCGATGTTTCTCGCGAGCGCGGGCTATACGGCGGGCTACGCGATCCAGTCGCTCAATTTCACGCCCGAGGTGGGTGTGCTCGCGGGCACGGCAGTGGCCACGGTCCTCGGGCTCGTGGTAGGCATCTTCGCGATTCGCCGGCAGGGCATCTACTTCTCGATGGTCACGCTCGCGCTCGCGCAGATGGTCTACTTCGTGTTCCTGCAGGCGCCGTTCACGCATGGCGAAGACGGTCTGCAGGGCGTGCCGCGCGGCAAGCTGTTCGGCCTGCTTTCGCTCGGTTCCGACCTCACGCTCTATTACGTCGTGCTCGTGGCGATGGTGCTCGCGTTCATGCTGATCGTGCGCATCGTGCATTCGCCGTTCGGGCAGGTGCTCGTGGCGATCAAGGAGAACGAGCCGCGCGCCGTCTCACTCGGCTACGACACCGACCGCTTCAAGCTGCTCGCGTTCGTGTTGTCGGCGGGGCTCGCGGGTCTGGCCGGTGCGCTCAAGGTACTCGTGCTCGGCTTCGAAACGCTCGGCGACGCGTACTGGACCATGTCCGGCCTCGTGATCCTCATGACGCTCGTGGGCGGCATGGGCACGCTGTTCGGGCCGCTGCTCGGCGCGACCCTCATCGTCGCGCTGGAGGACCGGCTGGGCGACATCGGCACGGCGCTCGCAAGAGGGACGGGCGTGGAGTGGTTCCGCTCACTCGGTGAGTCCACAACGATCGTCACGGGCATCATCTTCATTGCCTGCGTGCTGGCGTTCCGGCGCGGCATTGTCGGCGAGATCGTGGCGCGCGTGCGACCCCTGCGTGCGTGATGGCCGGGCGTGCCAGCACTGCTCCGGACTGCGATAGAATGATCGCCCGCCGGCCCGAGCCGGCGTAACGCGCGCAAAGATGTCGCGCTGCGGCATCCCGCAGCGGCCCGCCGAGCGACAAATGTGTGGCGCCTCGCCCCATTTCGGTGCCGCACTGCACCACTAGGGTAAATGCTAGTTGCTGCAGAGGGGGGTGAAGTTTAAAGTTGCACTTAGTTCTGATGCACCGAATTTGCAGGTGGAGAACGAGGAGACAACTGAGGCACCAAGTGCCCGGACAAGGAAGCGCTGTTGGATGAGAGTCCAACAGCGCTTTTTATATTTCTACGCGCCTGTTTTCAACGGCGAGCCGATTATTTTTTCCGCTGCGAGGCATGCGACTTACGCACCTTCGTACGCGCCGATTATCCCTTTCCAAATTACGCAAATCAGGCCGCGCGGCCGGACTTTGCCCGCAGCACAAGCGTTTGCGCATTACGCAAGGCGTGCGCGTAATCCTGCTCACTGTAAGCAGATGGAAAGCGCTTGCCATCTGAATACGCAGGCCGCTACACTCGCCAATCACCGACCATGCGGTCAGCATTTTTGCGTTGATTTCCCGCAGCCGATTATCGATTTGCCTATGAGGTAATCGGCCGTGGTGCGCCACAATTCCGTAGCAATAAAGAAAACGAATATCGAAGGAGTGGAGATGCAGTTGGTTTTGCGTTGGATGGGGGCGGCTTGCGTCGCGACCGGGGTGCTCGCGGCGACGGCCGGCGGGGCGTATGCAGATGTGAAGATCGGTGTGACGCTGTCGGCGACGGGGCCCGCTGCCTCGCTCGGGATTCCGGAAAAGAACACGGTTGCGTTGCTGCCGAAGGAAATCGCGGGCCAGAAAGTCGATTACATCGTGCTCGACGACGCCACGGATTCCACCCAGGCGGTGAAGAACGCGCGCAAGCTCACGAGCGAAGATCACGTCGACGCCTTGATCGGCTCGACAGTCGTGCCCAACTCGCTCGCCATGATCGACGTGGCAGCGGAAACGTCCACGCCGATGATCTCGATGGCCGCAGCGGCCTCGATCGTCGAGCCGATGGACGCCAAACGCTCGTGGGTCTTCAAGACGCCGCAGAACGACGCGCTGATGGCCGGCGCCATCGCGCAGCATATGGCCGCGCACGGCGTGAAGACGGTGGCCTTCATCGGCTTCGCCGACGCTTATGGCGAGAGCTGGTACAAGGAATTCAGCGCGGCCGCTGCCAGGCAGAACATCAAGGTCGTGGCGAACGAACGCTTCGCGCGTAACGATGCCTCGGTCACGGGCCAGGTGCTCAAGATGATCTCGCAGCACCCCGACGCGGTGCTCATCGCGGGCGCGGGCACGCCGGCCGCGCTGCCGCAGAAAACGCTCAAGGAGCGCGGCTATGCGGGCAAGTACTATCAGACCCACGGCGTGGCCAACAATGACTTCCTGCGCGTGTGCGGCAAGGACTGCGACGGCACCTGGCTGCCCGCCGGGCCGCTGCTCGTGGCCGATCAATTGCCTGATTCGAATCCCGTGAAGCAATCGGCGCTTGCGTATAAGGCCGCGTATGAAAAGGCCTATGGCGCAGGCTCGATCTCGACGTTCGGCGGTCACGCGTGGGACGCGGACCTCTTGCTCCAGCACGCGATCCCGCTCGCGCTGAAAGCCGGTCAGCCGGGCTCGAAGGCCTTCCGCGAAGCGCTGCGCGCCGCGCTCGAAAACTCGCATGACGTGGCAGGCGCGCACGGCATCTTCAACATGAGCGCGACGGATCACGCGGGTCTCGACCAGCGTGCCCGCGTGATGGTGGAGATCGTCGGCGGCAAGTGGAAACTCGCCGGCGATTGAGCGCCGGTTGAATGGCGCACGAAACACGAAAAAGGCACGCTCATTTGAGGTGCCTTTTTTGTTGCCGTTGCAACGGCTTTGCAGCAGCAGGGGAGCAGGGCAGTACAGCAGGTCAGTAGAGCAGTCGATAAAGCGGAGAGCGCGCCCTGACGCGCGGCGGCTTGTGCGGCGCCGCAGGCAGGGAAAACCATGCATTACACGCGCGATCCCGATTACTACACTCAAAGGCCAGCGTCGAATTACGAACATCCTAGTAATCGGCGCAGGATCAATCGAAAACACGCAGACCAAGCGTTTGGAGACGCGCAATGAAAACGAAGAAGTGGGTTTTGAGCTCGATTAGTGCCGGACTCGCAGCGGCGCTGATGGGCACGGCGGGCGTAGCCGCCGCGCAGGTGAAGATTGGCGTGACGCTCTCGGCAACGGGGCCGGCCGCGTCGCTCGGCATTCCCGAGAAGAACACCATCGCGCTGCTGCCCAAGGAGATCGCGGGCAAGAGCGTGCAGTACATCGTGCTCGACGACGCTTCGGACACGAGCAAGGCCGTGCAGAACACGCACAAGCTGATCGACGAAGACCACGTGGACGCCATCATCGGCTCGTCGGTCACGCCGAACTCGCTCGCCATGCTCGACGTCGTCGCGCAGGGCAAGACGCCGATGATCTCGCTCGCCGCATCCGCCGCGATCGTCGAGCCGATCGACGCGAAGCGTCAGTGGGCCTTCAAGACGCCGCAGAACGACAGCCTGATGGCCGACGCGCTCGCGAGCTACATGGAGAAGCAGGGCGTGAAGACGGTGGGCTTCATCGGCTTCACCGACGCCTACGGCGACAGCTGGCTCAAGGAGTTCAACACTGCGGCCGCGAAGCACAACCTCAAGGTCGTAGCGAGCGAGCGCTATAACCGCACCGACTCGTCGGTGACGGGCCAGGCGCTCAAGCTGATGTCGGCGAACCCCGATGCGATTCTGATTGCCGGCTCGGGCACGCCCGCGGCGCTGCCTGCGACCACGCTCAAGGATCGCGGCTACAAGGGCAAGGTCTATCAGACGCACGGCGTGGCGAATAACGACTTCCTGCGCGTCTGCGGCAAGGATTGCGAAGGCGAACTGCTGCCCGCAGGCCCGATTCTCGTGGCCGACCAGTTGCCCGATTCGAACCCTGTGAAGAAGTCGGCGCTGGCCTACAAGACGGCCTATGAGAAGGCCTATGGCGTTGGCACGGTGGCGACCTTCGGCGGTCATGCGTGGGACGCCGGCCAGTTGCTCCAGCGCGCGATTCCGGTCGCGCTGAAGGCGGGCCAGCCTGGCACCGAGGCGTTCCGCGTGGCGCTGCGCGCCGCGCTCGAAAACTCGCAGGACGTGGCGGGCGCGCACGGCATCTTCAACATGAGCGCGACGGATCATGCGGGCCTCGACCAGCGTGCGCGCGTGATCGTCGAGATCGTCAACAACAAGTGGAAGCTGCAGAGCGAATAACGTGCGGCGCACGGGAAAGCGCGGCGCGTTTTCCCGTGAAACCCACGCGCGTGTCACGGCGTCATTCTGGCCACTGACAATCGAGATCAAGCGAGATCAAGCGAGATCAAGCATGACCGGTGCGCGGCGTTGCCGCTGCGCACCGGCTTTTCACACGTGAAGTCCGAACCGCGCCGCTGACGGTTCACGCCCGCATTGCCATTTTTCGACGTCGCTGTTTTTCCGGGTTCCAGAAGGTTTCAGGAAGAGGGGAGTATGGATTTATCGATCGCCGCGATCCTCGCGCAGGACGGCATCACCACCGGTGCGATCTATGCGCTGCTCGCGCTCGCCCTGGTGCTGGTGTTCTCCGTCACGCGGGTGATCTTCATTCCGCAGGGCGAATTCGTTTCGTATGGCGCGCTCACGCTCGCCGCGCTGCAATCGCAGAAGTTTCCGGCCACCTGCTGGCTGCTCGTCGCGCTCGGCGCGGCGTGCTTCGTGGTCGAGACCGCCGGGCTCGTGCGCCACGCCGAACGGCGGCGCCATGCGGCGCGCACGCTCGTGATGCTCGCAGGCAAGTATCTGCTCTTTCCCATCGCGCTCTATGCGGTGACGCGCGGCGTAGCGAGCCAGCAGCTGCCCATGCTCGTCCAGATTGCGCTCACGCTCGCGATCGTGGTGCCGATGGGGCCGTTCATCTATCGCCTCGCGTATGAGCCCATCGCCGAGGCAACCACGCTGCTGCTGCTGATCGTTGCGGTGGCCGTGCACTTCGCGATGGTGGGCCTCGGGCTCGTGATGTTCGGCGCGGAAGGCTCGCGCACGAACGCGTTCTCCGACGCCACGTTCAACATCGGCAGCCTCTCGATCTCGGGCCAAAGCCTCTGGGTGATCGGCACGGCCGCCGTGCTGATCGTCGCGCTGTATCTCTATTTCGATCGCACGATTTCGGGCAAGGCGCTGCGCGCGACCTCGGTGAACCGGCTCGGCGCGCGGCTCGTCGGCATCGGCACCACGCAGGCCGGGCGGCTCGCGTTCACGCTCGCCGCGGGCCTCGGCGCGCTGTGCGGGATTCTCGTCTCGCCGCTCACCACCATCTACTACGACTCGGGCTTCCTGATCGGCCTCAAGGGCTTCGTAGGCGCCATTATCGGCGGCCTGGTGAGCTATCCGCTGGCTGCGGCAGGTTCCGTGCTCGTGGGCCTGCTGGAGTCCTACTCGTCATTCTGGGCGAGCTCTTACAAGGAAGTGATCGTGTTCACGCTGATCATCCCGGTGTTGCTGTGGCGCTCGCTCTCGACGCCGCACGCCGAAGAGGAAGAGGAGTGACGCGATGAAACGATTCGTCATGCACAACCGCTTCTTCTGGCTGTTCCTCGTGGTGATGTTCGCGTTGCCCGTGCTGCCGCATCCGGTGCACGTGCCCGAGTACTGGATCACGCTGCTCAACTATATCGGCCTGTATTCGATCGTCGCGATCGGGCTCGTACTGCTCACCGGCATCGGCGGGATGACGAGCTTCGGGCAGGCCGCGTTCGTCGGGCTCGGTGCTTACGCGACCGCGTATCTGACGACGCAGTACGGCGTTTCGCCCTGGCTCGCACTGATTGTCGGCGTGGTGATCACAGGGCTCGTGGCGCTCGTTCTGGGGCTCGTCACGATGCGTCTGTCGGGCCACTTCCTGCCGCTCGGCACGATCGCCTGGGGCCTCGCGCTGTTCTTCCTGTTCGGCAACCTCGACATGCTTGGCAAGTACGACGGCATCAACGGCATTCCCGTGCTGAACGTGCTGGGCATCGACCTCGAATCGGGCCGCCATATCTACTACCTGATCTGGGTCGTGGTGCTTGCATCCGTGGTGTCTGTTCAAAATCTGCTTAATAGCCGCATGGGCCGGGCGATTCGCGCGCTGCGCGGCGGCGGGATGATGGCCGAGGCGATGGGCGTGAACACCGGCTGGATGCGTGTGGTGATCTTCGTCTATGCGGCCGTGCTCGCAGCCGTTTCGGGCTTCCTGTACGCGCATTTGCAGCGTGCGGTGAACCCGACGCCGTTCGGTCTGAATCACGGCATCGAGTATCTCTTCATGGCCGTGGTGGGCGGTGTGGCGCACGTCTGGGGCGCGGTGCTGGGCGCGGCGATTCTCACCGTGCTGCAGGACTGGCTGCAAACGCTGCTGCCGAAGCTGCTTGGCGAGAACGGCAACTTCGAGATCATCGTGTTCGGCATTCTGATGGTGCTGCTGCTGCAATACGCGCGGCGTGGCGTTTGGCCGTTCGTGGCGCGCTTCTTCCCGCGTGGTCCGCAGGCGCATGTGCCCGAGCATGCCGAAGCTTTGCCGCAGCGCAGCAAGCCGGCCACGGGCGAAATGCTGCTGACGGTGAACAAGGCGCGCAAGCAGTTCGGCGGCCTCGTGGCCGTGAACGACGTGAGCTTCGACGTGAAGGCAGGGCAGATCATCGGCTTGATCGGTCCCAACGGTGCGGGCAAGTCGACGACCTTCAATCTCGTGACTGGTGTGCTTCAGCCGACCAGCGGCGAGATCACGTTCCGCGGCGAGCGCATCGACCGCCTGACTTCACGTGAAATCGTCGCGCGCGGCATTGGCCGCACGTTCCAGCACGTCAAGTTGCTGCCGACGATGACGGTGCTCGAGAACGTCGCCATCGGCGCACACCTGCGTGGTCACGCGGGCGTGCTGCGCAGCGTGGCCAAGCTCAATGCGACGGAAGAAGGACGGCTCATGAGCGAGGCGGCGCAGCAGATCCGTCGCGTGGGCCTCGAACAGCATATGTATGACGAAGCGGGCAGCCTCGCGCTCGGTCAGCAACGCATCCTGGAGATTGCACGCGCGCTGTGCTGCGATCCGACCTTGCTGCTGCTCGACGAGCCTGCGGCGGGCCTGCGTTACCAGGAAAAGCAACAGTTGGCGGCCTTGCTGCGCAAACTGAGAGAAGAGGGGATGAGCGTGCTGCTGGTCGAACACGACATGGATTTCGTGATGAATCTCACCGACCGCCTCGTGGTGATGGAGTTCGGCACGCGCATCGCAGAAGGTTTGCCGGAAGAGGTGCAGAAGGATCCGGCTGTGCTGGAAGCGTATCTGGGCGGGGTGGAATGATGACGACTCCCGTACTGGACGTGTCCGGACTCGCGGTTCGCTACGGCAAGATCGAGGCGCTGCACAAAGCGGCGATCAAGGTGGGCGCAGGTCAGATCGTCTCCGTGATCGGTCCGAACGGCGCGGGCAAGTCCACGCTGCTCAACGCCATCATGGGCGCGCTGCCTGTGACAGGGCATGCGAGCGGCCGCATCGCTTATATGGGCGAAGAGATCGGCGCGCTGCCGATCGAGCGGCGCGTGGCGCGCGGCATGTGCCTCGTGCCGGAAAAGCGCGAGCTGTTTGCCTCGATGACGGTGGAGGACAACCTCGTGCTCGGTGCGTATCGCCGCAAGCGCGCCGGTGAGCGTAATTTCCTCGATCAGCTCGAACCGGTTTTCACGCTGTTTCCGCGCCTGAAGGAACGCCGCGCGCAGGCGGCCGGCACGCTTTCGGGCGGCGAGCGCCAGATGCTCGCAGTCGGCCGCGCATTGATGGGCAAGCCCGATCTGCTGATGCTCGATGAGCCGAGCCTCGGTCTCGCGCCGCTGATCGTGAAGGAAATCTTCCACATCATTAGCGCGCTGAGGCAAACCGGCGTCGCGACGCTGCTCATCGAGCAGAACGCACGCGCCGCATTGCAGATTTCCGACTACGGCTACGTGCTGGAAACGGGCGACCTGGCGCTCGAAGGACCGGCGGGGGAGTTGGCGCAGAACCCACGCGTAATTGAAACGTATCTCGGGTTGGCGAAGAAACCCGTCTGACTTCGTCTGTCGCTGTAGAAATGAGCGGCGTGTTTCACGTGAAACACGCCGCTTTTTTTTGCGATACCGCACCGCGCGGAGCGCTTTGCGTGGGGCCAGAGTCAGCGCTAAAGCGCTAATTCTGGCCGACACATTATTCGGGTGTGCACGGCGATAAACCGTAAGCCGTTATAATTCGCGCATACCACTTTTTTCTGAGAAGGCTCACGCGGTCGTTTTCGTCCATGCGTGAGGTCCCGCCATGCTTTATCCCACAGAGTTTGACGTCATCGTCGTCGGCGGCGGTCACGCCGGAACCGAGGCTGCGCTTGCCGCCGCCCGCATGGGCGTCAAGACGCTCCTGCTCACGCACAACATCGAAACGCTCGGCCAGATGAGCTGCAATCCGTCGATTGGCGGCATTGGCAAGGGCCATCTGGTCAAGGAAGTCGATGCGCTCGGTGGCGCCATGGCCGCCGCAACGGACGAGGGCGGGATCCAGTTTCGCATCCTCAATTCGTCCAAGGGCCCGGCGGTTCGGGCGACGCGCGCGCAGGCCGACCGCATTCTTTATAAGGCAGCGATCCGCCGACGCCTTGAGAATCAGCCAAATCTGTGGCTGTTCCAGCAGGCCGTGGAAGACCTGATGGTCGAAGGCGACCGCGTCGTGGGCGCCGTCACGCAGGTGGGCATCCGCTTCCGCAGCCGTGCAGTCGTGCTGACGGCAGGGACTTTCCTCGACGGCAAGATCCACGTGGGCCTGAACAACTACACGGGCGGCCGCGCCGGCGATCCTGCTGCCGTGACGCTCTCGTCGCGCCTGAAGGATCTGAAGCTGCCGCAGGGCCGCCTCAAGACGGGCACGCCGCCGCGTATCGACGGCCGCACGATCGACTTCTCGGTGCTCGAAGAACAGCCGGGCGACCTCGATCCGGTGCCGGTGTTCTCGTTTCTCGGCCGCGCGGAACTGCATCCGCGTCAGATTCCGTGCTGGGTCACGCACACTAACGAGCGCACCCACGACATTATCCGCGGCGGTCTCGACCGCTCGCCAATGTACACGGGCGTGATCGAAGGGGTAGGGCCGCGCTATTGCCCGTCCATCGAGGACAAGATTCATCGCTTCGCTTCGAAGAAATCACACCAGATCTTCCTCGAACCGGAAGGCCTGACGACGAACGAGTTCTACCCGAATGGGATCTCCACGAGCCTGCCGTTCGATGTGCAGCTCGAACTCGTGCACTCGATGCGCGGCCTCGAGCACGCGCATATCCTGCGTCCGGGTTACGCAATCGAATACGACTACTTCGACCCGCGCGGCCTCAAGGCTTCGCTCGAAACCAAGGTGATCAACGGTCTGTTTTTTGCGGGTCAGATCAACGGCACGACGGGCTATGAAGAGGCGGCAGCACAAGGCCTGCTCGCCGGCATGAACGCAAGCCTGCAGGTGCAGGGCAAGGACGCATGGTGCCCGCGCCGCGATCAGGCGTACCTCGGCGTGTTGGTCGACGATCTGGTGACGCGGGGCGTTTCCGAGCCGTATCGCATGTTCACGAGCCGAGCCGAATACCGCTTGAGCCTGCGCGAAGACAATGCGGATATGCGCCTGACGGAGGTCGGCCGCGAGCTGGGCGTGATTGATGACGTGCGTTGGGACGCGTTCTGCCGCAAGCGCGATGCTGTTTCACGTGAAACAGAGCGTCTGAAGTCGACGTGGGTGAACCCCAAGACGCTTTCGGCCGAAGAAGCGACGGCACTGCTTGGCAAGTCGATCGACCGCGAATACAACCTCGCGGACCTGCTGCGTCGCCCGGGTGTGAGCTATGACGGCGTGTGCAGGCTGCGCGAAGGCGCTTGTGCGCCAGAAACCCCGCTCGCCGATGACGCGGTTCTGCTCGCCCAGATCAAGGAGCAGATCGAAATCGGCATCAAATATCAGGGTTATATCGATCGTCAAGCCGACGAGATCGAGCGCAATGGCGCGCAAGAGAACACCCGTCTGCCGGAAGGCATCGACTACGCGGAAGTGCGTGGCCTCTCGTTTGAAGCGCGCCAGAAACTGAGCCAATTCCGCCCGGAGACGATCGGTCAGGCGTCGCGCATTTCGGGCATTACGCCCGCCGCGATCTCGCTGCTGATGGTTCACCTGAAGCGTGGCCTTGGGCGCCGTCGCCAGAATTCGGGCGCTGCTGACGAAAGCGGCACCGACTCGACGCCGGTGGCGCAATGACGGGCCGCTCGAGGCAACCCGGCATTGCGGACCGCGACGCGCTGGCTCGTCTGCTGAAAGAGGGCGCAGAGGCCTTGGGCGTCGAACTCGCCGAACGGCAGCACGAGCAGTTGCTCGACTACGTCGCGCTGCTTGCGAAGTGGAACGCCGTGTATAACCTTACGGCGATCCGCGATCCGCGTCAGATGTTGATTCAGCATATTCTCGACTCGCTTTCGATCGTACCGCATCTGCCGACGCGCGCCGACGCAACGGTGCTCGATGTCGGCTCCGGCGGCGGCCTGCCCGGCATCGTGCTCGCGATCGTGCGCCCGGACTGGCAGGTCACGCTCAACGATATCGTGCAGAAGAAGTCGGCGTTCCAGTCGCAAGCGAAGGCGGAACTCGCACTCGCGAACCTCTCGGTGGTGACCGGCCGGGTCGAATCGCTGCGTCCAGGCATGGAAGTACCGAAAAAATTCGATTTGATCGTGTCTCGGGCATTCGCGGATCTCGCCGATTTCGTTACACTGGCCCGTCATCTCGTTGTCGAAGGCGGCGCGATCTGGGCCATGAAGGGTGTGCACCCCGAAGACGAGATCGAGCGCTTGCCGACGGGCACGCGGGCGCTGAATACGATCCGCCTGAGCGTGCCGATGCTCGATGCGGAGCGCCACCTGATCGAAGTGTCGGTTGAACCGGCGGCCTGAACCGGTCCGGCGATGGCCAATCGGCCGAATGGTGTGCGAGGCAGTCGCGTCATAACGTAAGCAAACTACTTAAGGTAGTAAAAGGGACACACGAAAGATGGCAAAAATCTTCTGCGTTGCGAACCAGAAGGGCGGCGTCGGCAAGACGACGACAACGGTCAATCTCGCCGCGAGCCTCGCATCGCAGGGACAACGTGTCCTTCTCATCGACCTCGACCCGCAGGGCAACGCAACGATGGGCAGCGGCATCGACAAGGCCGCGTGCGAGAACACGGTGTACGAGGTGCTCGTCGACGGTGTCACGGTGAACGCCGCGCGCACGCGGCCGGAACAGGTCGGCTACGACGTGCTGCCGGCCAACCGCGAGCTGGCTGGCGCCGAGGTCGAACTGGTGACGGTCGAGCAGCGCGAGCGGCGTCTGAAGGCCGCGCTCGCCGAAGTCGACGCCGAGTACGACTTCGTACTCATCGACTGCCCGCCGGCGCTTTCGCTGCTCACGCTCAACGGCTTGTGCGCCGCCCATGGCGTGGTGATCCCGATGCAGTGCGAATACTTCGCGCTCGAAGGCCTTTCGGATCTCATCAATACGATCAAGCAGGTCCACGCGAACATGAATCGCGACCTGAAGGTGATCGGCCTTCTGCGCGTGATGTTCGACCCGCGCATCACCCTGCAGCAGCAGGTTTCCGAGCAGTTGAAGGAGCACTTCGGCGACAAGGTCTTCGACGCCGTGATCCCGCGCAACGTCCGGCTTGCTGAAGCACCCAGCTACGGCTTGCCGGGTGTGGTATTCGATCGCGCCTCGCGCGGCGCACAGGCCTACGTGCAGTTCGGCGCGGAAATGATCGAGCGCGTGCGCGCACTCTGACGAGACTGGGGAAGCACGATGAATGCAGTTGCACGGAAGAAGGGGCTAGGCCGGGGCCTGGAAGCATTGCTTGGCGGCAGCGCGGACATCACCGAGGCGGTGAAGATCGACGGCGCGCCTAACTCGCTGCCGCTCACGCAGATGCAGGCGGGCAAGTACCAGCCGCGCACGCGCATGGACGAGGGCGCGCTCCAGGAGCTGGCCGCGAGCATTCGCGCACAGGGTCTGATGCAGCCGATTCTCGTGCGCCCGATTGCGACGGGGCGCTACGAAATCATCGCGGGGGAGCGACGCTTCCGTGCGGCGCACATCGCCGGCCTGACCGAAGTGCCGGTGCTCGTGAAGGACGTGCCCGACCAGGCCGCCGCCGCGATGGCGCTGATCGAGAACATCCAGCGCGAGGACCTGAATCCGCTGGAAGAGGCGCAGGGCATCCAGCGCCTGCTCGACGAGTTCAGCTTCACGCACGAGCAGGCGGCCGAATCCGTGGGACGCTCGCGCAGCGCGGTGTCGAACCTGCTGCGTCTGCTCAACCTCGCAGCGCCCGTGCAGACCATGCTGCTGGCCGGCGATCTCGACATGGGCCACGCCCGTGCGCTGCTCGCCGTGGACGCCGCCACGCAGATCACGCTGGCGAACCAGGTGGTCAACAAGCGGATGTCGGTGCGTGAAACGGAGAAGCTCGTTTCGGCCACGACGAAGGCCGCACCGGCAGTGAAGGCGAAGGCCGCGCACGACGGCGGGCGCGACACGCGTCGCCTCGAGGAGGAGCTGTCGGACCTGCTCGCCGCATCGGTGAAGATCAAGCTCGGCCGACGCGGGCGAGGTCAGCTCACGGTCGACTTCGGCGACCTCGACGCGCTCGACGGCATCCTGCTGCGTCTGCGCGGCGAAACGGCGGCGTGATGGGCCTGATGCGGGCCGCCGCGGCTAACGCGCGCGCCGGCGCATAAAGCCGGTGCGCGAATCGGAACAGGGCGCGCGTGAGCCCTTGAACCTGCTGCGCCGCATCGGCGCATTTGCCGTTTCGGAGCCGGTGCTCGCAATTCTCGTCGTGGCGTTCGTGGCGTTGCAGATCTACGCGCCTCCTCCTATCGCCTCGCTGCCCGCACTGGTCGACTGGCAAACGGTGATGACCCTCGCGGGCCTGCTCATTCTGACGAAGGGTATCGAATATTCAGGACTGCTGACCTGGCTCGCGCACAAGCTCGTCCACCACATTCACTCGGAGCGCGGGCTCGCGCTGCTGCTCGTCGCGCTGGCCGCGGTGCTGGCGATGATCGTGACCAACGATGTGGCGCTTTTTGTCGTGGTGCCGCTCGTGCTGTCGCTCCACAAGCTCACGCCGCTGCCGCTCAAGCGCCTCGTGATCGTCATCGCGCTTGCCGTGAATGCAGGCTCGGTGCTCACGCCGCTCGGCAACCCACAGAACCTGTTTCTCTGGCAGGCGAGCGGGGTGTCGTTCGGACGTTTCGTCGTGGGGCTCGCTCCGCTTTGCGCGTTTCTTATGGCGATGCTTGTCGTGATCGCCGCGTTTCTTTTCAAGGCCACACCGCTCGATCTCTCGAAAGACGCCGCGCCGCAGCGCGTCGATCGCGCACTGGCGAGCGTGGCGGCCTTGCTCTTCGTCGCGTTCGTGCTGCTCGCCGATGCACACCACGCAGGCGTCGCGCTGGCCGCGGTCGCCGCGGGCTTTGTGGTCTGGCGCATTCGCATCGTGCTGAAGATCGACTGGCTGCTGCTGCTGATCTTCGTGCTGATGTTCATCGTCCTGCGCAGCGTGGCCGCGCTGCCCGCCATTCATCACGCGCTGACGTCGCTGTCGCTGCAAACGCCGATGCGCGCTTTTGCCGCAGGCGCGGTGCTGTCGCAGATCATTAGCAATGTTCCGGCCGCCATTGTGCTTGCGGGCTTCACACACGACTGGCGTGCGCTCGCGTTCGGCGTGAGCGTGGGGGGCTTCGGGGTCGCCATCGGCTCGCTGGCGAATCTCATCGCCGTGCGTCTATCCGGCCAGCGCGGCGTCTGGCTGCTGTTTCACCTGATCGCCGTGCCGTTCTGGATCGTGGCCTTTTTGGGCGGCGCGCTGCTGCTGCATCTGTTCTGACGCCACCCGTCCCCGTATCCTGGCGCGTAGCCCGATTACGCGCCAGATGACCTCATATTTACCTGGTCCTCCTGACGATCCATTCTTCCTTGCTTCGTCCCTTACAGTTACCGGTCACACCTTCGCGGCGCCGCGTTTCCCGCATCATGGAGTCGCATTTCACAGGTGTTATTGAAGGGCCTAAAGTCTTGAATTGCCTGCAACTATCGCTTACAATCGCCCGGATTTATTTGGTTGGCGATGCTGTAAGTGCGCTGTAATAAAACGCGTGCGAGGCGAATTTCCGGAATCAAGCGATGGTGGGTCAGAGGCCAGATGAAGCGCCGCAGGCGCATGAGGGGCCCGATGTACCGCCGGGCGAAGTCGGAGCATCCCGCCGGGGGCAGGATGCAGCGGCAAGAAATTCCGGACACGTTGATCACAACGCGCGCTGGGATGAGCTGGACGCCAGCCAGCAAGATAACAACGACATCGTTCCGCTCACTCGGGCCGAAGCCGAGCAGATCTTCGGCGCGCAGGTGAGTCGCCCATCGCGCGTCACGCCGTTTCGTGTCGTCGCGGCGCAAGTGGTTTTGTCCCTGGTTGCAACGTTGGCGTGGTGGCTGTTTTATAAGCCGCCGGGCAGTGCTGCGTTGTCGGCGTTCCTGGGCGGAGCGATCTGCTGGTTTCCCGGTGCGCTGTTCGCAGCGCGCCTGAAGCAGTTGAGTCGTGCCGGCACCGTGTTTAACTGGATGCTCGGTGAAGCCTTCAAGATGGGGGCGACGATTGCGATGTTCGTCGCCATCGCGTTCTGGTATCACGACGTGCAGTGGATTCCCTTGCTCGTCACGTACCTGATCGCACTAAAGACATACTGGATCGCGCTCGCGTGGCGCTGACCCACCCACATCGCGCCGCCTCAAGTCAGGGCGTCGAAGCGATGACGGTGGAAGTTAGCTGGCCGATGCGAAGCAGGTAAGACGCGATCCACGGCGGTGCGTTCCCGCAATACAGTATTGCGGCGGGAGCGGCCGAAAACGATTTTCGACAATTTGGGTGGCTTTAACGATATGGCAGCTAGCGAAGGAACGAGCGCACCGGGTCCGTCCGAGTACATTGCTCACCACTTGCAGAACTTTGCGACCTCGCACCAGACGTCGATCGTCGACTTCAGCGTCTGGAACATCGACACGTTGTTCTGGTCGATCCTGTGCGGCGTCGTGACTATCTTCATCCTGCGCCTCGCCGCGCGCAAGGCGACCCCGGGCGTACCGGGCCGCTTCCAGTGCGCCATCGAAATGCTGGTCGAGATGGTCGAGGACCAGTCCAAGTCCATCGTCCATGGCAACCGCGCATTCATCGCACCGCTCGCGCTGACCGTGTTCATCTGGGTCGCGCTCATGAACTCGCTCGACTTCATTCCGGTTGACCTGCCGGGCCGCGTGATCGGCTGGCTGGGTCTGTCCGAAGCACTGCCGCACCAGCGCATCGTTCCGACCGCCGACCTCAACGGCACGTTCGGCATCGCGCTCGGCGTGTTCGTGCTCATGATTTACTACAACCTCAAGATCAAGGGTCCTGGCGGCTTCGCACACGAGCTGCTCTCGGCCCCGTTCGGCGCGCATCCGCTGCTGTGGATCCCGAACCTTGCACTGAACATCATCGAGTTCGTCGCCAAGACGGTTTCGCTCGCCCTGCGGTTGTTCGGCAACATGTATGCAGGCGAGCTGCTGTTCCTGCTGATCGCGCTGCTGGGCGGTCTGTGGAGCTTCGGCGCGGACACGACGGTGCTTGGCTTCATCGGCCACGTGATTGCGGGCAGCGTCTGGGCGGTCTTCCACATCCTGATCGTTCTGCTGCAGGCGTTCATTTTCATGATGCTGACGCTGGTGTACATCGGCCAGGCACACGACAAGCACTAAGTGCTCGTCAAACCAGATTTGCAGTTTTAAATCCCCAGTTCCAGAAAATCTCAATAAGGAGTGATCATGCAAGCTTTCATCGCCAACATCCAGGGTTTCACGGCCATCGGTATCGGCATCATCATCGGCCTGGGTGCAATCGGCGCCTGTATCGGTATCGGCCTGATGGGCGGCAAGTACATCGAAGCGTGCGCACGTCAGCCTGAACTGATGAACCCGCTGCAGACGAAGATGTTCCTGCTGGCTGGTCTGATCGATGCGGCGTTCCTGATTGGCGTTGGTGTTGCAATGCTGTTCGCGTTCGCTAACCCGCTGCTCTCGAAGCTCGCGGGCTAAGTTCCCTGGAAGGTTGCGCCTGACCTATAACGGGTAGTGGGCGCATGGCGGAACGGGAGACGAGGCGCTGATCGAGTTCACAACCGATGAGCGCCTTGCCGTTTCAATTCCCCGGAATAGCAACGATTAAGGAAACACCGTGAATCTCAACGCAACCCTGTTTGCGCAAATGGTCGTGTTCCTGATCCTCGCGTGGTTCACGATGAAGTTCGTGTGGCCGCCGTTGATCAACGCCCTCGACGAGCGCTCGAAGAAGATCGCAGACGGCCTCGCCGCTGCGGAAAAGGGCAAGGCGGAACTCGAAGCGGCGCACAAGCGCGTCGGCGAAGAGCTCGCTACCGCCCGTAACGAGGGTCAAAGCCGTATCGCCGACGCTGAAAAGCGCGCGCTGGCCGTCGCAGAGGAAATCAAGGCCCAGGCTCACGCCGAAGCGGCACGCATCATCGCCCAGGCGAAGGCCGACGCCGACCAGCAGGTCGTCAAGGCACGCGAAGTACTGCGCGCTGAAGTCGCCGCCCTCGCCGTGCAAGGCGCCGAGCAGATCCTGAAGCGCGAAGTCGATCAGTCGGCCCACGCCGAACTGCTGAATCAACTGAAAGCCGAGCTCTGATCATGGCCGAACTTGCAACCATCGCCCGCCCGTACGCAGAAGCATTGTTTGGCGTGGCCGAAGCTGGTGACACCGCCGCCTGGTCCACGCTCGTTTCGGAGCTGGCACAGGTTGCGGCCTTGCCCGAGGTGCAGTCGGTCGCGACGAGCCCGAAGGTAAGCCATGCCCAGGTCGCCGAGCTGCTGCTCGCGGCGGTGAAGTCGCCGGTCAAGGAATCGGCCGAGGTGAAGAACCTCGTGCAGATGCTGATCGAGAATCATCGCCTGGCACTGCTGCCGGAAATCCAGACGCAGTTCGAAGCGCTCAAGAACGCCAAGGCAGGTGCTGCTGACGCAGTGATCGTCAGCGCGTTCCCGCTCGAAGGCGCCCAGTTGAACGACCTCGTCGGCAGCCTCGAACGCAAGTTCAAATGCAAGCTGAAGCCGACCGTCGAGATCGACAACTCGCTGATCGGCGGCGTGCGCGTCACGGTCGGCGACGAAGTGCTCGATACCTCGGTCCGCGCGCGGCTCGCCGGCATGCAGGCGGCGTTGACCGCCTGAGCGCCTCGATTCCAAAAATCGGGCGCGGCGGCTGGCACGCAACAGAATTGAACATCAGGAGCGAATAATGCAACTCAATCCCTCTGAGATCAGCGAGCTGATCAAGAGCCGGATCCAGGGCCTTGAAGCGAGCGCAGACGTTCGCAACCAGGGCACCGTGATCTCCGTGACCGACGGTATCGTGCGTATCCACGGCCTGTCGGACGTGATGCAGGGCGAAATGCTCGAATTCCCGGGCAACACCTTCGGCCTCGCGCTGAACCTCGAGCGCGACTCGGTCGGCGCGGTGATTCTGGGCGAGTACGAGCACATCTCGGAAGGCGACATCGTCAAGACGACGGGCCGCATTCTCGAAGTGCCGGTTGGCCCCGAACTGATCGGCCGCGTGGTCGATCCGCTCGGCAACCCGATCGACGGCAAGGGCCCGGTCAACGCCAAGATGACCGACGCGATCGAAAAGATCGCTCCGGGCGTGATCTGGCGTGAAGGCGTGTCGCAGCCGGTGCAAACGGGTCTGAAGTCGATCGACTCGATGGTGCCGATCGGCCGTGGCCAGCGTGAGCTGATCATCGGCGACCGTCAGTGCGGCAAGACCGCAGTGGCCGTCGACACGATCATCAACCAGAAGGGCAAGGACCTCATCTGTATCTACGTCGCCATCGGTCAGAAGGCTTCGTCGATCCAGAGCGTGCTGCGCAAGCTCGAAGAAACGGGCGCGATCGAATACACGATCGTCGTTGCCGCTTCGGCTTCGGAATCGGCCGCGCTGCAGTACCTCGCGCCGTACGCCGGTTGCACGATGGGCGAATACTTCCGCGACCGCGGTCAAGACGCCCTGATCATCTATGACGACTTGACCAAGCAAGCCTGGGCATACCGTCAGATCTCGCTGCTGCTGCGCCGCCCGCCGGGCCGTGAAGCTTACCCCGGCGACGTGTTCTATCTGCACTCGCGTCTGCTCGAGCGCGCAGCGCGCGTGTCGGCCGACTACGTCGAGAAGTTCACGAACGGCGAAGTGAAGGGCAAGACGGGTTCGCTCACCGCACTGCCGATCATCGAAACGCAAGCCGGCGACGTGACCGCATTCGTTCCGACGAACGTGATCTCGATTACCGACGGCCAGATCTTCCTGGAAACCGACCTCTTCAACGCAGGCATCCGCCCGGCAATCAACGCCGGCGTTTCGGTGTCGCGTGTGGGTGGTGCGGCACAGACCAAGGTCGTGAAGAAGCTGTCGGGCGGTATCCGTACCGACCTCGCGCAGTACCGTGAACTGGCTGCATTCGCCCAGTTCGCATCGGACCTCGACGAAGCGACCCGCAAGCAGCTCGAGCGCGGCCGCCGCGTGACGGAACTGCTCAAGCAGCCGCAGTACCAGCCGCTGCAAGTGTGGGAGCTGGCTGTTGCGCTGTTCTCGGCGAACAACGGCTACCTCGACGACATCGATGTCAAGGACGTCCTGCCGTTCGAAAAGGGCCTGCGCGAATACCTGAAGTCGAAGCACGCTGACCTCGTCGCGCGCATCGAGGACAAGAAGGACCTGTCGAAGGACGACGAGAACGCGCTCCACGCGGCTCTCAAGGACTTCAAGAAGTCCGGCGCATACTGATCCGTCCGGGAATCAATCACGATAAACGGACATTGAAGCGGCGCGGGGTTCGTTGAAACCCGCCTCGCTTCGATCAAGGAGCAAGCAATGGCTGGAATGAAGGAAATTCGCGGCAAGATCAAGAGCGTGCAAAACACGCGCAAGATCACCAAGGCGATGGAAATGGTCGCGGCGTCGAAAATGCGCCGTGCCCAGGAGCGCATGCGCGCCGCCCGCCCGTATGCCGACAAGGTCCGCGACATCGCTGCGCACATGAGCCGTGCGAACCCCGAGTACCGCCACCCGTTCATGGTGGAAAACACCGGTGCGAAGGTCGCAGGCGTGATTCTCGTCACGACCGACAAGGGTCTGTGCGGCGGGATGAACACCAACGTGCTGCGCGCGACGCTGCAGAAGTTCAAGGATCTGGAAGCATCCGGCACGTCGATCGAAGCAACTGCGATCGGCAGCAAGGGCCTCGGTTTCCTGAACCGTCTGCGCGCGAAGGTCGTCTCGAACGTTGTGCAACTCGGCGACACGCCGCACCTCGAAAAGCTGATCGGCGCGATCAAGGTGCAGCTCGACCAGTACTCGGAAGGCAAGCTTTCCGCCGTGTACCTCGCGTACACGCGCTTCGTCAACACGATGAAGCAGGAGCCTGTGATCGAGCAACTGCTGCCGCTGTCGGCCGAGCGTCTCGAAGCGAATGACGACGGCACGACGCCGAAGTCGGCGTGGGATTACATCTACGAGCCGGACGCGCAAACCGTCGTGGACGAACTGCTGGTGCGCTATGTCGAAGCCCTGGTCTATCAGGCCGTGGCGGAAAACATGGCTTCGGAGCAGTCGGCCCGTATGGTGGCGATGAAGGCGGCGTCGGACAACGCGAAGACGGTCATCAACGAACTGCAGCTCTCGTACAACAAGAGCCGCCAGGCCGCGATTACGAAGGAACTTTCGGAAATCGTCGGCGGTGCAGCAGCCGTTTGATAAGCGCGAACCGATTGCGAAACCGCGCCGGTGTATGCCGGTGAGCGAGTGAAGAATTCAGGTATCTAAAGGAAAATCGATGAGTACAACTGCTTTGGTAGAAGGCAAGATCGTACAGTGCATCGGCGCGGTGATCGACGTGGAATTCCCGCGCGAGACCATGCCGAAGATCTACGACGCGCTGATTCTCGAAGGGTCGGAACTGACCCTGGAAGTGCAGCAGCAGCTGGGCGACGGCGTTGTCCGCACCATCTGTTTGGGTGCGTCGGACGGTCTGCGCCGCGGCACCGTGGTGAAGAACACGGGTAACCCCATCCGCGTGCCGGTTGGCAAGCCCACTCTGGGCCGCATCATGGACGTGCTGGGCCGCCCGATCGACGAAGCGGGCCCGATCGTCAGCGAAACGACGCGTGCGATTCACCAGAAGGCACCGGCGTTCGAAGACCTGTCGCCGTCGGCCGAACTGCTCGAAACCGGCATCAAGGTGATCGACCTGATCTGCCCGTTCGCAAAGGGCGGCAAGGTGGGTCTGTTCGGTGGCGCCGGCGTGGGCAAGACCGTCAACATGATGGAGCTCATCAACAACATCGCCAAGGAACACGGTGGTTTCTCCGTGTTCGCCGGCGTGGGCGAGCGTACCCGTGAGGGCAACGACTTCTACCACGAAATGAAGGACTCGAACGTTCTCGACAAGGTCGCGCTGGTGTACGGCCAGATGAACGAGCCGCCGGGCAACCGTCTGCGCGTCGCGCTGACCGGTCTGACGATGGCCGAGCACTTCCGTGACGAAGGCCTCGATGTGCTGTTCTTCGTCGACAACATCTACCGTTTCACGCTGGCTGGCACGGAAGTGTCGGCACTGCTCGGCCGTATGCCGTCGGCAGTGGGCTATCAGCCGACGCTGGCTGAAGAAATGGGCAAGCTGCAAGAGCGCATCACGTCGACCAAGAAGGGCTCGATTACCTCGGTTCAGGCCGTGTACGTCCCTGCGGACGACTTGACCGACCCGTCGCCGGCTACGACCTTCGGCCACCTGGACGCAACCGTCGTGCTGTCGCGTGACATCGCCTCGCTGGGTATCTACCCGGCAGTCGACCCGCTCGACTCGACCTCGCGCCAGATCGACCCGAACGTGATCGGCGAAGAGCACTACTCGATCACGCGCGGTGTGCAGCAAACGCTGCAGCGCTACAAGGAACTGCGCGACATCATCGCGATTCTGGGCATGGACGAACTGTCGCCGGAAGACAAGCTGACCGTCGCCCGCGCACGCAAGATCCAGCGTTTCCTGTCGCAGCCGTTCCACGTCGCGGAAGTCTTCACGGGCTCGCCGGGCAAGTACGTGCCGCTGAAGGAAACGATCCGCGGCTTCAAGATGATCGTTGGCGGCGAATGCGATCATCTGCCGGAGCAGGCGTTCTACATGGTCGGCACGATCGACGAAGCCTTCGAAAAGGCCAAGAAGATCCAGTAAGGGTTGAGTTGCAGGCAACAAGGCGCGGCGCTTCATTCGTGAGGCGCATCGCCTTCGCAACCCACTCAAGCTGTGCATGGGACCGGAGTAAGCGCTAAAGCGCCAACTCCGATCGACACAGGAGTCGACATATATGGCAGCAACCATCAAGGTAGACGTCGTCAGCGCCGAAGAGAGCATCTTCGACGGCCAGGCGAAGTTCGTCGCGCTTCCGGGCGAGGCGGGCGAGCTGGGCATCCTGCCGGGCCACACGCCGCTCATCACGCGTATTCGTCCGGGCGCCGTGCGCATCGTGGCGGAAGACGGCGGTGAAGAGTTCGTGTTCGTCGCCGGCGGCATTCTCGAAGTGCAGCCGGGCGCCGTCACGGTGCTCGCCGACACCGCGATCCGCGGCAAGGATCTCGACGAGGCGAAGGCCACGGAAGCGCGCAAGCGCGCTGAAGAGACGCTGCAGAACGCGGGCTCGAACCTCGAGTACGCCACCGCCCAGGCCGAGCTGGCCTACGCGGTCGCGCAGCTCGCGGCGATCCAGCGCCTGCGCAAAATGAACCAGCACTAATCGGTTCTCGTACGCGCGCCCTTGTGGCGCCGCGTTCGAAGCAAAAAGGGCTCCCCAACCGGGGAGCCCTTTTTGCATGTGCGCGCCGCTGGGCGGGCACGGCCCAATGGCATCGCGCTGAAAAACACGGCATAAATGCCGTGGGCCACGGTGGTCGACAAAAACGCTCTGACATACTTGACGTTTACGGAAAGGTAATGCCAAATCATGCGTTCGCAGCTGGCCCAGACCCTGCGGGTAAGACTTGATGCCGCCCCCGGGAAAGCCGGTGGCACAATGGTTTTCAAATTCATTTCAAACGCGGGAGTGACGCTCCCCAGGAGACAGCCATCATGGCAATCGACGCAGCAGGCGCGCGCGCCGCGCCCGGTGTACATGAGCCGCTCATCGCGCCGAAAGACGGGCTTTCCTACGTGCGAGGCACGACCGACGTGCCGCTCAGCGACGCGACCCTCGGCACGTTCCTGCAGGAGACCGCGAACCAGTTTCCCGAGCGGCCTGCCGTGGTGTTCCGCGAGCAGGGTATCCGCTGGAACTGGCGCGAGTTCGCCGCCGAAGTGGGCGTGCTCGCAGCCGGCTTCGCCGAGCTAGGCATCGTCAAGGGGGATCGCGTCGGCATCTGGTCGCCCAATCGCGTCGAATGGCTGCTCACCCAGTTTGCGACCGCGCGGATCGGCGCGGTGCTCGTCAACATCAATCCCGCCTATCGTCTCGCCGAACTCGAATACGCGCTGAACAAGGTCGCCTGCAAGGCGATCGTCTCCGCGGAGAGCTTCAAGACCTCGAAGTATCTGGAGATGCTGCAGACGCTCGCCCCCGAGCTTGCGAGTGCCACGCCCGGCCAGTTGCAGGCTGCGCGCCTGCCCGAACTTCGCGCGGTCGTGCGCATGTGCGACACGGCCACGCCCGGCATGCTCTGCTTCAGCGAACTCGTGGAGATGGGCCGCGAGCGCATCGTCCGCGACGGCACGGCGTGGCTCGACGCGATCAACGCGACGCTATCGCCCGACGAGGCCATCAACATCCAGTTCACGAGCGGCACGACCGGCAATCCGAAGGGCGCCACGCTCACGCACCGCAACGTGCTCAACAACGGGCGTTTCATCGCCCAGGCGATGCGCCTCACGGAAGAAGACTCGCTCTGCATTCCGGTGCCGCTCTATCACTGCTTCGGCATGGTGCTCGCGGTACTCGCGTGTGTCTCCGTTGGCGCGAACATGGTGTTCCCGGGCGAGGCTTTCGATCCGCGCGCGACGCTCGAAGCGGTCTCGGAAGAGGGCTGCACGGCATTGCACGGCGTGCCCACGATGTTTATCGCGGAACTCGATCATCCGGAGTTCGCGCGCTTCGATCTTTCGAAGCTACGCACGGGCATCATGGCCGGCTCGCCGTGCCCGATCGAGACGATGAAGCGCGTGGTCTCGAAGATGCATCTCGCCGAAATCACGATCGCCTACGGCATGACGGAAACGAGCCCGGTGTCATTCCAGAGTTCAACCACCGACCCGCTCGACAAGCGCACGACCACGGTGGGCCGCATTCAGCCGCATCTCGAAGTGAAGATCGTCGACGCGCTCGGCAATACTGTGCCGGTGGGCGAAACGGGCGAGCTGTGCACGAAGGGCTATTCGGTGATGCAGGGCTACTGGGGCGACGCGGAGAAGACGGCCGAGTCGATCGTCGATGGCTGGATGCATACGGGCGATCTCGCGACGATCGACGCCGAAGGCTACTGCAACATCGTTGGTCGCCTCAAGGACATGCTCATCCGCGGCGGCGAGAACATCTATCCGCGAGAGATCGAGGAGTTTCTGTTCCGCCATCCGAAGGTGCAGTCCGCGCAGGTGTTCGGCGTGCCCGATGCGAAGTACGGCGAGGAAGTGTGTGCGTGGATCGTGCTGCGTCCGGGCGAAGCGGCAACGGCGGAGGAGATTCAGGCGTTCTGCCAGGGGCAGATTGCGCACTACAAGATCCCGAAGTACATCCGCTTCGTCGACGAACTGCCGATGACCGTGACGGGCAAAGTGCAGAAGTTCGTGATGCGCGCGCGCATGATCGATGAACTCAAGATCAGCGAGCAGAAGACGGCTTGATACGTGGTTCGATGCCATGCCGCGGCGGGCGATGCATGGCGCCGCGGCAGCTTTTCAGGGCGCGCAAAAAATAGTCTGGAAACCGAACGATTAGCTGGCGCTGGAGGGAGTGGGAGTCGAACGATGCCTGTTGAATAACGAAACGTACAGGCGAAAAAAAAGCGGGCCTGGAGCCCGCTAAAAACCACACGCTACGGGGTTAGCGCGAGGAGACCAAAGGAGGAGCCGGGTCATGAAACGTCTTCGACGCCGGTCACGGCTCCAACAAGGATGCCCCTCGAGAGGGCTTCGGCGTAGGGCCGACCGGCCGGTGTTTTGTGTCCGCTCACACTGGCACCGCGCCACATCCGTGTTGAAACCGTTGAAGGCATTGTGGGCGAATTAAGATAGGTTCGCGGTAACAAAGTGTTTCAGGTTGTAACGCCCGTCAGATAAGGCTCTGCGGCGCTTTTTGCCATCCTGAGCGTTTCGCGCAAGTCATTTTTACCGCTATTTTTCGCGGCTGTTTGACAGCCTTGACGGCAACTCGGGCACGAGGATTCGAATTGCATGAAGGAAGGCCCACGGTATGGGCCTTTTACGCACGACGCGCACCGTACAGAATTACCGGCTGCGCACATGCGCAATGCGTCGACATTGCGCTCGTGCGCGAAATGCAAACTTTGCCCGCCGCCTGTCATCCCATCTTCTGCAACTCATCGTAGCAATTCGAAGGGCCATAACAATGCGGCGCGATTCAACACCTCACTTCAGCCACTTGTCGGAGATTGCCTGATATTCGCCGCTCGCGCGCGCAAGGTGCAGCCACTGATCGACATACTGCTGGAACACCACGTCGCCGCGCGGCACCATCCACGCTTTCTCGCCGTATTGAAAGGGCTTGTCGGGATGCACCGAGCACAGGCCCGGGTTGAGCTTCTGCTGCAGCATGGTCTCGGAGGCGTCGGTCACCATCACGTCGGCTTTGCCCGCGAGGATCTGTTTGAAGATCGTCACGTTGTCCGGATACATGATGAGATTCGCGTGCGGCAAGAATTGCTTCGCGAAGCGCTCGTTCGTGCCGCCCGGATTCATGATCACGCGCACCGAAGGCTGGTTGATCTGCGCAACAGTCTGGTACTTCTTGACGTCTTCACATCGCACGATCGGCGTCTTGCCGTCGACCTGATAAGCCCCGGTAAAGAACGCGCGCTTCTGGCGTTCGAGTGTCGTGGAGACACCGCCCACCGCAACGTCGCATTTCGCGAGGAAGTCGTTCATGAGGTTCGACCACGACGTCTTCACGAACTCGGCGTTCACGCCCAGCGACTTCGCAAGCGACTGGGTCATGTCGATGTCGATGCCTTCGAACGTGCCGTCCTGCCGGTAGAAGGAGTAGGGCTTGTAGTCGCCGGTCGTGCAGGCGCGCAGCGTGCCGCGCGCGATGATTTCGTCGAGGCGCGAAGGGGCGGTGGCGGCCTGCGCACCGTTGGCGGGTGTGCCGGCGGACTGGCTCGTGGCGCACGCGCTCAGCAAAGCGGCGCTCACGATCGTCAGGCCGAGGACGGCTTTTTTCATCGTGTCTCCAGATCTGGTTTTGATTGATGTAATGTTTTGGAAAGCCGTCTGATGATAGTCCTCGCGTACGCGGCAGATAAGCGCGGACTTACCTGGGTAGGCAACGACCTATACTTCAGTGTCGTTGCACTGTTTGATCCCACCCATCAGCGGCATGGCGCGGCGCACGCTCCGGTAAAATGGCCGCTTGCTTCCGAACCTTGGCGCGACTTCGCGCATCCAGCACGTGGCCCACACTCTCCTGAACGACACCTTCCTGCGCGCGCTGCTGCGCCAGCCGACCGAGTACACGCCGATCTGGCTGATGCGCCAGGCAGGCCGCTATCTGCCCGAGTACAACGCCACGCGCAGCCGCGCTGGCAGCTTCCTCGGCCTCGCGAAGAATCCCGATTACGCGACCGAGGTCACGCTGCAGCCGCTCGAGCGCTATCCGCTCGACGCCGCGATCCTGTTCTCCGACATCCTCACGATTCCGGACGCGATGGGCCTCGGCCTCTCGTTCCAGGCGGGCGAAGGGCCGAAGTTCGCGCACCCCGTGCGCACTGAAGAAGACGTGGCGCGACTCGCCGTGCCGGATATCGACGCGACGCTCGGCTACGTGACCGACGCCGTGCGCGAAATTCGCCGCGCGCTCACCAATGCAGAAGGGCGCCAGCGCGTGCCGCTGATCGGCTTTTCGGGCAGCCCGTGGACGCTTGCCTGCTACATGGTCGAGGGCGGCGGCTCGGACGACTTCCGCACCGTGAAGTCGATGCTGTACGCGCGCCCGGACCTCATGCAGCGCATTCTCGAAGTCAACGCGCAGGCAGTGGCGGCCTATCTGAACGCGCAGATCGAAGCCGGTGCGCAGGCCGTGATGATTTTCGACACCTGGGGCGGCGCGCTCGCGGACGGCGCGTATCAGCGCTTCTCGCTCGCGTACATCGCGCAGGTGGTGGCGCAGCTCAAGCGCGAGCACGATGGCGAGCGCGTGCCCGTGATCACGTTCACGAAGGGCGGCGGCCTCTGGCTCGACGAAATCGCCAATACGGGCGTGGACGCCGTTGGCCTCGACTGGACCGTCAACCTTGGCCGCGCGCGCGAGCGCGTGGGCGACCGCGTGGCGCTCCAGGGCAATCTCGACCCCACGGTGCTGTTCGCTTCGCCGGCCGCGATTCGCGAGCAGGCGCGCGCGGTACTGGACAGCTTTGGCGCGCACCCGGGTCACGTGTTCAACCTCGGCCACGGCATTTCGCAGTTCAGCCCGCCCGAAAGCGTGGCCGAACTCGTGGACGAAGTGCATCGTCACAGCCGCGCGCTTCGCGCGACCGGTGCGTGACTTTTTTGGTGCGTCGCAGCAAGCTGGGCTCCGGGCGTCAGGGTATGACCGGGCTCAAGAGGCCATCCAGACGCCATCGCGGTCCTGTCAAGACTTGACTTATACACACTTGCCTCGTTGCGGCGCGCAAGAGGGAAAGGTTGTCGCAGGCGCCCGCTTAGGTCTGAGCAGAATCAATCAGACCCTTGACAGACAAGGCTTTCGGCGCTCCACGGCGCTCTGTGCGGTATCCCACATAACGACCACGCGCGGGCGCACGCAGGCAGCGCTCGAGAAGTTCTCAACAAAGTTATCCACAGGCGCAGATTCGGGGGCGCGATTGTTCTGCGGAATCCAAAACTTAGCGCGAAATCTAAAGTATTACTTTAGGTTTGCGTGTCTGTGCGCTGGCGTACGGAACTTCCCTGGGAGCGAGACATGACAGGGCAGTACGTGCGCGTGGCGCTGGACCATCCACTGGATGCGCTCTACGACTATCGCTATGGCCTCGACTGTGCGCCCGAGCCCGGCATGCTCGTGCGCGTGCCGTTCGGGCGTCGCGACGTGGTCGGCCTGATCTGCGAAGTGAACGCTCACAGCGACGTGCCCGCGAACAAGCTCCGTGACGTGAGCGCGGTGTGCGCCGCCTGCCCTCCGCTTTCGGCGCAATGGCTCGCGCTGGCTGGCTTTGCCGCCGACTACTATCAGCGGGGCCTGGGCGAAGTTGCCTTGCCGGCGCTGCCGCAGGCGTTGCGCGATCCGTTGCGCTGGGCACGCCTGCTCGCCCCCGAGGAGCGCTACCGTCTGTCGCCGCAAGGGTGCGCCGCGCTGCCCGACGCCTTGCCGGCGCGCGCGCCGGCGCTGCGCCGTCTCGCGCAGGCGCTGGCCGATGCCGGCGAGCTCGACGCAGCCGCGGCCCGCGCGCTGCATCCCAAGGCGATTGCTACGCTCGAAGCCTGGCGCGACGCCGGCTGGGTCGAGCATGAAAGCATCGAGTTCGGCGCGGCCGCAAGCGTGACCAACAGCGCCGCGGAGACGACCGCCGTGGTGGAAGTCCCGCGCCTGAGCGACGAGCAGGCCGACGCCGTGGAAGCCATTGGCGCGGCGGGCGGCTTCGCGCCCTTCCTGTTGCACGGCGTGACGGGCAGCGGCAAGACCGAGGTCTATCTGCGCGCGCTCGCGGCGCTGCTCGAGCGCGACCCGGGCGCCCAGGCGCTCGTGCTAGTCCCGGAAATCAATCTCACGCCGCAGTTCGAGGCGGCCTTTCGCACGCGCTTCGCGGCCACGCTCGCCGATGAGGCCATCGTCACGCTTCACAGCGGCCTCGCGGAGGGCGAGCGCGCCCGCAACTGGCTCGCGGCGCACACGGGCCGCGCGCGCATCGTGCTCGGCACGCGGCTCGCGGTGCTGGCCTCGCTGCCGCGTCTCGCGATGCTCGTGGTCGACGAGGAGCACGACCCCGCCTACAAACAGCAGGAAGGGCTGCGCTACTCGGCGCGCGACCTCGCGGTATGGCGTGCCAAGCAGCTGGGCGTGCCGGTCGTGCTGGGTTCGGCCACGCCGTCGCTCGAAAGCTGGTGGCAGGCCGAGCAGGGCCGCTACACGCGCCTCACGCTCTCGCGCCGCGCGATTGCCGACGCGGTGCTGCCCACCGTCAAGCTGATCGATCTCGAAGAGGAGCGCCGGCGCGGCCGCGCTTCGTTCGAAGGGCTCTCGGGGCCTTTGGTCGCGGCGATGAAGGCGCGTCTCGAGCGCGGCGAGCAGAGCCTCGTGTTCCTGAACCGTCGCGGTTACGCGCCCACGCTCGCGTGCGACGCCTGCGGCTGGGTGGCGGGCTGCCCGCGCTGCAGCGCGTACGTCGTGCTGCACAAGCCCGAGCGCGCGCTGCGCTGCCATCACTGCGGCTGGGAATCGCGCATTCCGCATTCGTGCCCCGAGTGCGGCAACGTCGACATCGCGCCGATGGGGCGCGGCACGCAGCGCATCGAGGAGGCGCTCGCGAGCGCGGTGCCGGGCGCGCGGGTGCTGCGCATCGACGCCGACAGCACGCGCCGCAAGGGCAGCGCGCAGGCACTTTTCTCCGACGTGCACGCGGGCGAAGTCGACATCCTGGTGGGCACGCAGATGATCGCGAAGGGGCACGACTTCCAGCGCGTGTCGCTCGTTGGCGTGCTGAACGCCGACAATGCGCTCTTTTCACATGATTTCCGGGCCGGCGAGCGCCTGTTCGCGCAGTTGATGCAGGTGAGCGGGCGGGCGGGGCGCGCCGGACTGGCCGGCGAGGTGCTCGTGCAGACGCGCTATCCGCGCCACGCGCTCTATCACGCCCTGGCGCGCCAGGACTATGTGGGGTTTGCGAATACGCAGGTCGCGGAGCGGCGCGATGCGCACCTGCCGCCGTTCGTCTATCAGGCGTTATTGCGCGCCGAAGGGCGCACGCTGGAGGCGGCGTTGGCGTTTCTCGCCCAGGCCGCAGCGGCGCTCACCGCGATTCCAGGCGCCGAGCGTGTCATGGCCTACGACGCGGTGCCGCTCACCATCGTGAAGGTGATGAACGTGCATCGCGCGCAACTGCTCGTGGAAAGCCAGTCGCGTGCCGCGCTGCAGGCAACGCTGCGCGCGTGGCAGCCCGCGCTGCGCGCGTTGCGCGGCGTGCTGCGCTGGAATCTCGAAGTCGATCCGCTCGACATCTAGCAGCGGACAGCAGCCGGCCTGGCCCCGTTGCCGCAACAGCGGGGCCACCTGGCATCAACTTCCCGTTTCCTGCCTCACTGGCCGACGGTATCGGCCACGTCCCTGCGCGCCGCGCGCTTCAAGCTCATGCGGCGTTCATCCGGCGCCGTCGCGCCGCGCATGAACAGCACGGCGCACATGGCGCACATCGTCCAGATCCCTGCGATTACCAGCAGCTTTTCCATTTTCCGGTCCCTACGCTCTTTCTTGTGATCAACAACCCCCGCTCTGTTTGTATAACGGCACGGCCGCGGAATCGATTAGGGTTGTCCAGCGTGTTGTTGGGCCAGGGAAAATACCGAGCGCAACCCGCGTGGCCCGGTGGGCGGACGTCGGCCGCAAACCCAGGCTGCACAAGGCCTCAACCATGGTGCAACCATTTTGATAGAGTGGTTGCACCTTTTTATTGGTAGGGTTACGATTCGCCAACTTTTTGGTCACCGCCGGTGCGGGTCTGCCGGCATACGAAGGAAACATGGCTAGCACCACACTTGGCGTCAAGGTCGACGACCTCCTCCGCTCCCGCCTCAAGGACGCCGCCACGCGGCTCGAGCGCACGCCGCACTGGCTCATCAAGCAAGCCATCTTTGCCTATCTCGAGAAAATCGAGCACGGCCAGCTGCCTCCGGAACTCAAGGGCCATGTTGGTGCGACCGATCTCGCCGAAGGTGCTACCACCGACGACGACGAAGCGGCATCGCACCCGTTCCTCGAATTCGCGCAAAACGTGCAACCGCAGTCGGTGCTGCGCGCGGCCATCACGGCCGCGTACCGCCGTCCGGAGCCGGAGTGCGTGCCGTTCCTGATCGGCGAAGGGCGCCTGCCGGCCAACCTCACGGGCGACGTGACGAAGCTCGCCACAAAGCTCGTGGAAACGCTGCGCGCGAAGGGCACCGGCGGCGGTGTGGAAGGGCTGATTCACGAGTTTTCGCTGTCCAGCCAGGAAGGCGTGGCGCTGATGTGCCTCGCCGAAGCGCTGCTGCGCATTCCCGACCGCGCCACGCGCGACGCGCTCATCCGCGACAAGATCAGCAAGGGCGACTGGAAATCGCACGTGGGCCACGCGCCGTCGCTGTTCGTGAACGCCGCCACGTGGGGCCTCATGATCACCGGCAAGCTCGTCACGACGAACAGCGAAACCGGTCTGTCGTCGGCGCTCACGCGCATGATCGGCAAGGGCGGCGAGCCGCTGATCCGCAAGGGCGTGGACATGGCCATGCGCCTGATGGGCGAGCAGTTCGTCACGGGCGAGAACATCTCCGAAGCGCTGGCCAACAGCCGCAAGTTCGAAGCACGCGGTTTCCGCTACTCGTACGACATGCTCGGCGAAGCCGCCACGACGGAAGCCGATGCCCAGCGCTACTACGCCTCGTACGAGCAGGCGATCCACGCCATCGGCAAGGCCGCGGGAGGCCGCGGCATCTACGAAGGCCCGGGCATCTCGATCAAGCTCTCCGCGCTGCACCCGCGCTACTCGCGCGCGCAGCAGGAACGCACGATGGGCGAGCTGCTGCCGCGCGTGCGCGCACTCGCCGTGCTCGCTCGCCGCTATGACATCGGCCTCAATATCGACGCCGAAGAAGCCGACCGCCTCGAACTCTCGCTCGACCTGCTCGAAGCGCTCTGCTTCGATCCGGAACTCGCGGGCTGGAACGGCATTGGCTTCGTGGTGCAGGCTTACCAGAAGCGCTGCCCGTTCGTGATCGACTACATCGTCGATCTCGCGCGCCGCAGCCGTCACCGCATCATGGTGCGCCTCGTGAAGGGCGCCTACTGGGATACGGAAATCAAGCGCGCCCAGGTGGATGGCCTCGAAGGCTACCCGGTGTACACGCGCAAGATCTACACGGACGTGTCGTACCTCGCCTGCGCGAAGAAGCTGCTCGGCGCGCCGGATGCCGTGTATCCGCAGTTCGCCACGCACAACGCGTACACGCTCTCGGCGATCTATCACCTCGCGGGCCAGAACTACTATCCCGGCCAGTACGAATTCCAGTGCCTGCACGGCATGGGCGAGCCGCTGTACGAAGAGGTCACGGGCCCGCTCTCGCAGGGCAAGCTCAACCGTCCGTGCCGCGTCTACGCGCCGGTCGGCACGCATGAAACGCTGCTCGCGTATCTCGTGCGGCGTCTGCTCGAAAACGGCGCGAACACGTCGTTCGTGAACCGCATCGCCGATGCGTCCGTGCCGGTCGCGGAACTGGTCACGAACCCCATCGACGACGCCGCCAAGGTCGTGCCGCTCGGCGCGCCGCATGCGAAGATTCCGCTGCCGCGCGAGCTGTACGGCAGCGAGCGCTTCAATTCGATGGGCCTCGATCTCTCGAACGAGCATCGTCTCGCGTCGCTTTCGTCGGCGCTGCTGGCGAGCGCGCATCATCCGTGGCGCGCCGCGCCGATGCTCGCGGACAGCGATATCGCAGACAGCGCTGCACGCGACGTGCGCAACCCCGCCGATCATCGCGATCTCGTCGGGACCGTGGCGGAAGCCACGAGCGAGCACGTGAGCGCCGCGCTCTCGCACGCCGTGGCCGCCGCGCCGATCTGGCAGGCCACGCCCGTCGAAGCGCGCGCCGATTGCCTCGCACGCGCCGCCGATCTGCTCGAAGCGCAAATGCATACGCTGATGGGCCTGATCGTGCGCGAAGCGGGCAAGTCGCTGGCGAACGCCGTGGCCGAAATCCGCGAAGCGATCGACTTCCTGCGCTACTACTCCACGCAGATCCGCGACGAGTTCTCGAACGACACGCATCGCCCGCTCGGCCCCGTGGTGTGTATCAGCCCGTGGAACTTCCCGCTTGCGATCTTCATGGGCCAGGTGGCGGCCGCGCTCGCAGCCGGCAACACGGTGCTCGCGAAGCCCGCTGAACAAACGCCGCTGATCGCCGCGCAAGCCGTGCGCATCCTGCGCGAAGCCGGCGTGCCGGCGGGCGCGGTGCAACTGCTGCCGGGCAACGGCGAAACTGTGGGCGCGGCGCTCGTCGCCGATCACCGCACGCGCGCCGTGATGTTCACGGGCTCGACCGAAGTCGCGCGCCTCATCAACAAGACGCTGTCCGAGCGCCTCGACTCCGAAGGCCGCCCGATTCCGCTGATCGCCGAAACCGGCGGCCAGAACGCGATGATCGTCGATTCGTCGGCGCTCGCGGAGCAGGTCGTGGCCGACGTGCTGCAAAGCGCGTTCGACTCCGCCGGCCAGCGCTGTTCCGCGCTGCGCGTGCTGTGCCTGCAGGACGACGTGGCGGACCGCACGCTCGAAATGCTCACGGGCGCGATGAAGGAACTCGCGGTGGGTAACCCCGACCGCCTCTCGACCGACGTCGGCCCCGTGATCGACATCGACGCGAAGCGCGGTATCGATACGCACGTCGCCGGCATGCGCGAAAAGGGCCGCAAGGTCCAGCAGATGCCGACGCCCGACACCTGCGCGCAAGGCACGTTCGTGCCGCCCACGCTCATCGAGCTCGACAGCCTCGACGAACTCAAGCGCGAAGTGTTCGGCCCGGTGCTGCACGTGGTGCGCTATCGCCGCAGCCAGCTCGACAAGCTGCTCGAGCAGATCCGCGCAACGGGCTACGGCCTCACCCTCGGCATTCACACGCGTATCGACGAAACGATCGCGCACGTGATCGGCCGCGCGCACGTGGGCAACATCTACGTGAACCGCAACGTGATCGGCGCGGTGGTGGGCGTGCAGCCGTTCGGCGGCGAAGGCCTCTCGGGCACGGGTCCGAAGGCGGGTGGCGCGCTGTATCTTTCGCGCTTGCTAGCGAAGCGTCCAGCTGGTTTGCCGAAGTCGCTCGCCGATGTGCTCGTCGTCGATGCGCCGCAAGCTGCTGAAGGCAACAACGGCGCGCCGCAATCGGCACAGTCTGCGCTTACGACGCTGCGTGACTGGCTCATCGCCGAGCGCGAGCCCGCGCTCGCGGCACGCTGCGACGGCTACCTCGAATACGTGCTCGCGGGCGCCACGGCGGTTCTGCCGGGCCCGACGGGCGAGCGCAACACCTACACGCTTTCGGCGCGCGGCACGGTGCTGTGCGTGTCCTCGACGGCCACGGGCGCCCGCGCGCAACTCGCCGTTGCGCTCGCAACGGGCAACCGCGCGCTGTTCCAGGGCGCGGCGGGCGAAGCGCTGGTGAGCGCGTTGCCTGCGGCACTGAAGGCGCACGTGGCGATCAAGAAGACGGCGGATGCCGACTTCGACGCAGTCCTCTTCGAAGGCGACAGCGACGAGCTGCTCGCACTCGTGAAGGAAGTGGCCAAGCGTCCTGGTCCGATCGTCTCGGTGCAGGGCGTGGCAGCGCACGCGCTCGCCAACGGCGACGAAGATTACGCTCTCGAACGACTGCTCGCGGAACGTTCGGTCAGCGTGAATACGGCAGCAGCAGGCGGTAATGCAAATTTGATGACGATCGGTTAAGCACAAGCGATACTGTCGGTCGTCTCAAGACAAGGAAGCGGCAAGGCCCATAGAAACCGAAGCCGCTCGTTTGATACCTGGTACCAAGGAGAAGCAATGCAACACACGATGAAGCAGCTGGCAGGCGCGACGCTTGTTGCCGCCCTGTCGCTGGCGGGGACTGCGCACGCACAACAAGCCGATGACGTGAAGATCGGTTTCGCCGGTCCGATGACGGGTGCGCAGGCGCACTATGGCAAGGACTTCCAGAACGGCATCACGCTCGCAGTCGAAGACATGAACGCGACGAAGCCCGTGATCGGCGGCAAGCCGGTTCACTTCGTGCTCGACTCGGCCGACGATCAGGCCGACCCGCGCACGGGCACGACGGTCGCGCAGAAGCTCGTCGACGACGGCATCAAGGGCATGCTCGGTCACTTCAACTCGGGCACGACGATTCCGGCTTCGCGTATCTACGCGAACGCAGGCATCCCGCAGATCGCCATGGCGACGGCGCCTGAGTACACGCAGCAAGGCTTCAAGACGACGTTCCGCATGATGACCTCGGACACGCAGCAGGGTTCGGTGGCAGGCACGTTCGCAGTGAAGAGCCTCGGCATGAAGAAGATCGTCGTGATCGACGACCGCACGGCCTACGGCCAGGGTCTCGCCGACGAATTCTCGAAGGCTGCGAAGGCTGCGGGCGGCAACATCATCGACCGTGAATACACCAACGACAAGGCCGTCGACTTCAAGTCGGTCCTGACGAAGGCGAAAGCGATGAACCCCGACCTGGTCTATTTCGGCGGCGCGGATTCGCAAGCGGCACCGATGGTCAAGCAGATGAAGTCGCTGGGCATCAAGGCCCCGCTGATGGGCGGCGAAATGGTGCACACGCCGACCTTCCTGCAGATCGCGGGTGACGCGGCGAACGGTACGGTGGCGTCGCTCGCCGGCCTGCCGCTCGACCAGATGCCGGGTGGCAAGGACTACGTCGCGAAGTACAAGAAGCGCTTCGGCGAAGACGTGCAGACGTACTCGCCGTACGCCTACGACGGCGCAATGGCGATGTTCGACGCGATGAAGAAGGCCAACTCGACGGATCCGGCGAAGTACCTGCCGTTCCTCGCGAAGACCAGCATGCAGGCGGTCACGACGTCGGACCTCGCGTACGACACGCGCGGCGACCTGAAGAACGGCGGCATCACGCTGTACAAGGTTGTCGACGGCAAGTGGACGACGCTGCAAAGCGTGGGCGGCAAGTAAGCGCCTGAGCTTCAGGGAAGTAAAAAGCCCCGCAGAATCGAAAGATCTGCGGGGCTTTTGATTGTGCGCTCGCAATTGCTCATCCAGCGTAAAAGGTGGGCTTGTTCAGGATTCCTTTTCAGTCATTCTCCGCGCATTTTCCTGCCTGCATCGCGAATCTGTTCGAGCGTGGCCGCAGGCGTGCTTGCTTCCTTCGTCACACGGATCTCGATCAGCGCGGGCTTGCCTGCCGTGAGCGCACGCTCCAGCGCGGGGGCGAATTGCGCCGTGGTCGTGACGACTTCGCCGTGCGCGCCGAACGACTGCGCAAATGCCGCGAAGTCGGGGTTCGTGAGCTGCGTGCCGTGCACGCGGTTCGGATAGTGGCGCTCCTGATGCATGCGGATCGTGCCGTAGTGCGCGTTGTTCACGACGATGAACACGACATTCAGGCCGTACTGCATCGCCGTGGCGAGTTCCGACGAAGCCATCATGAAGCAGCCGTCGCCCGCGAGAGCGACCACGGTGCGCGAGGGGTAGAGCGACTTCGCGGCGATCGCGGCGGGCACGCCGTAGCCCATCGCGCCGCTCGTGGGCGCGAGCTGCGAACGGAAGTGGCGGTAGGCGAAATGGCGATGCAGCCACGTTGCGTAATTGCCCGCGCCGTTCGTGACGATCGCGTCGTCGGGCAGGCGCGCGCGCAGTTGCTGCATGACTTCGCCGAGTTGCACGTCGCCGGGCATCGGCAGCGGCTTGCGCCATGCGTGCCACGCCTCGTGCGCTTCAGCGGCGCTGCCGGCCCACGCGGGTTGAGCGGGAGCGGGCAGTTCTGCGAGCAGCGCTGCGAATTCCACGAGGCCCGAAACGATCGGCAGATCGGCTGCATAGACGCGGCCGAGTTCCTCCGCGCCCTGATGTACGTGAATGAGTATTTGCTTCGTTTTGGGAATGTCGAATAGCGTGTAGCCGCCCGTCGTCGATTCGCCCAGGCGCGGACCGAGTGCGAGCAGCACGTCGGCTTCGCGGATGCGCTTCGCGAGCGCGGGATTTACGCCGAGACCCACGTCGCCCGCGTAGTTGGGGTGGTCGTTGTTGAGCGTGTCCTGAAAGCGGAACGCGAGGCCGACCGGCAATTGCCAGTTCTCGACGAAGCGCTGGAAGTCCGCACAGGCCTGCGGGTTCCAGCCATGGCCGCCCCCAATCACGAACGGCTTCTTCGCACCCGCGAGCAATGCGCGCACGCGCTCCATCTGCGCGGCGGAAGGCGACGCCTGCACGCGTTGCGCGGGCGGCGCGATGGGTTGCGCTTCGGACGCGGGAATCTCGCCGCTCAGCATGTCTTCGGGCAGCGCGAGCACGACCGGACCCGGCCGTCCCGACATCGCGACATGGAACGCGTGGCTCAGGTATTCGGGCACGCGGCGCGCGTCGTCGATCTGCGCGACCCACTTCGCCATCTGGCCGAACATGCGTCGATAATCGATTTCCTGGAACGCCTCGCGGTCCATCTGCTCGCGCGCGACCTGGCCGATCAAGAGGATCATCGGCGTGGAGTCCTGGAACGCCGTGTGCACGCCAATCGAGGCATGCGTGGCGCCTGGCCCGCGCGTGACGAGCGCGACGCCCGGCCTGCCCGTGAGCTTGCCGATCGCTTCCGCCATGTTCGCCGCCGCCGCCTCGTGACGGCACACCACGGTTTCGATCTTCGTGGTTTCGTCGGACAACGAATCGAGCACCGCGAGATAGCTTTCGCCCGGTACGCAGAACACGCGCTCGACGCCGTTGGCGACGAGTGCATCGACGACGAGGCGAGCCCCGGTCGTGGTGGCTTCGGTGGTGGCGGATGCGTTCGGCTGCTGCATGGCGGTCAAGTCTCCTTCAATCGTTACGTGATTACGTTCAGATGCGTCAGGCAAGGCGACAGCGCTTCAACGAATCAGCACTCGACGATGTTCACCGCGAGGCCGCCGCGCGAGGTCTCCTTGTACTTCGTCTTCATGTCGGCACCGGTCTCGCGCATCGTCTTGATGACGGAGTCGAGCGAGACGTAATGCGCGCCGTCTCCGCGCAGCGCCATGCGCGCGGCGTTCACGGCTTTCACCGAAGCCATGGCGTTGCGTTCGATGCAGGGAATCTGCACCATGCCGCCCACGGGGTCGCAGGTGAGGCCGAGGTTGTGCTCCATGCCGATTTCGGCGGCGTTTTCCACTTGCAGCGGCGTGCCGCCCAGCACGGCGGCGAGCGCGCCCGCGGCCATCGAGCAGGCCACGCCCACTTCGCCCTGGCAGCCCACTTCGGCGCCCGAAATCGACGCGTTGAGCTTGTAGAGAATGCCGATGGCGGCTGCGGTGAGCAGGAAGTCGATCACGCCCTGTTCGTTCGCGCCCGGCGTGAAGCGCACGTAGTAGTGGAGCACGGCGGGGATGATGCCGGCCGCGCCGTTGGTCGGCGCGGTCACCACGCGCGCGCCCGCGGCGTTTTCCTCGTTCACGGCGATCGCGTACAGGTTGATCCAGTCGATCATCGAGAGCAGGTCTTGCAGCGCGCGCTCGGGGTTGCTGGTCAGCGCGCGGTAGAGTTGCGGCGCGCGGCGCTTCACGGCGAAGGGGCCGGGCAGCGTGCCGTCGGCGTCGGGATTGTTGATGCCGCAACCGCGCGACACACACGACTGCATCACGTTCCAGATGCGCAGGAGACCTGAGCGGATCTGCTCGTCGCTGTGCCAGACGCGCTCGTTTTCGAGCATCAGCTGCGCGATGCTCTTGCCCGTCGAGGCGCACAGCGCGAGCATCTCCGCGCCCGTGGTGAACGGATTCGGCAATTGCTGCGCGGCGGCGAGCACCTTCGTGTTCGGCGCGCCGGCCGTGACGACGAAGCCGCCGCCCACCGAGAGGTAGGTGCTTTCGCGCAGCGTATCGCCGTTCGCGTCGAGCGCGCGCAGCTTCATGCCGTTCGGGTGTTCGGGTAGCGCCTGGCGATAGAACGCCACGTGCTCCTTCGGAACGAACGTAATGGGATGGCGGCCGAGCAGCGCGAGCTGGCGCGAGGTGCGCACGGCTTCGAGACGCTCGCTGATGGTGTCGGGATCGACGGTGTCGGGTGCGTCGCCCATGAGGCCCAGCATGACCCCGCGGTCGGTGCCGTGGCCCTTGCCGGTGGCGCCGAGCGAGCCGTACAGCTCGACCTTCACGGCGGCGGTGCTCGCGAGCAGGCCGTCGCGCTCGAGTCCCTCGGCGAACATCAGGGCCGCGCGCATCGGCCCGACCGTGTGCGAGCTGGAGGGCCCGATGCCGACTTTGAAGAGATCGAAAACGCTTACTGCCATGGTACTGCTCCTGCTTGTCTGACGTTGGTTGGTGGGGATGCGGCGCGATTCGCGGCATCGTTATTTCCGTGCCGCCGCCGCAACCCGCGCGCTTTTTACCGCGCCGGCAACGGCAGACAGACAGCGAGCCACGCGGGCGGCGTGGGCGCGAGTTTCAGCGCGACTGGCGCAAAGCGGCCGTCGAGTCGCGCCGCGAGATGAAACAGTTCGGCGGCGTTTTTCGGGTCCCACTGGCCGGTGTAGCCCGGCAGGCCCGCTTCGCGCCGCTTCGCGTCGAACGGTACGTTCGAATGCACGAATTCCTCGTGCGTCTTCTGGCCGAGCGCATAGGGCGTGAGCCAGTCGAGCGCGTTGGCGAGCGTAGTGCCGTTGGCCGCGCGCTCGGTCAGCCAGTTGCGGTTGTGGCGGCGCGCGGCGAGTGCGGCGGTCACGAGCGGCTGCAAATCGTAGGTCACGTAGTGCAGCGCGTCGCGCTCGGAAAAGTCGAGTGTCGAGCCGTCGGGCGCGACGTTGTCGCCGAGATGCTCCACGAAAAGCCGCTGCGCCGTCGCGATCATCTTGCGGTTGTCGAGCGTGAACGCGATCATCGCTATCAGTTTGACCCGATGGCTCTGCCAGTTGTTCGCGAAATTTCCCTTGAGCGGGCGCGGCTGCGCGTCGATCTGCGCGATATAGCCGGTCGCGAAGCTGTTCAGGAACTGCATGGTCGCGTTGCGCGTTTTCACGGGCAGCGCGCTCGCGGTCAAGTCGTAGGCGAGTATCAGCCCTTCGAAACGCGTTTCGTCGATGGGATTGAAGCTCGGCTTGTACGTGGTGACCCACGCCAGCAGAAAGCGGTCCACGAGCTTCAGGAAGCGCTCGTCGCTCGTCGCGCGCCACGCGAGCGCGGCGTTGCGCATGAGGTCCAGTTCCTTCGCGGCCTCGACGCTCTGATCGTAGATGCCCTCGTGCGGCAGCGTGCCCTCGGTGTGCAGGCGCGGCAGCGGACGCGGCGTGTCGTTCACGTGCGTCAGCACCTCGGCCACGAGCGCCTTCACGCCCGGATCGGAGTTGGTGCGCTCGCTCGATTGCAGCGCGGGTGCCGCGCAGAGGTTCATGGCCGCGTGGGCCGTGCCGGCGAAAGTGCCGGTGAAGGTGGCGCAGGCCAGCGCCAGCGCGGCGGCAAGGCTTTGTGGGCGGCTTTGCAGCGCACCGCGCGCGTGCCGGGTCTGCCGGACCGAATTCCGCGTTGCGGCATGCGGTAAGTCCCGCACCGAGTCCCGCAATGGAACCATTCGCACCTTCCGCGCCATGCGCGACTCCCTGATTCAAGGCTGACAGGTGTGTGATGTTAGCGGTTTGCGGCGGCAAATGTGAGGGGGATGACCGCCGCTGCATTACCCGAAGATAACGCGGCGGCTTCGCGCGGCTTACTCGCCGGCCGTTTCGTCGGCATGCTCGCCCGAATATTCACTCATGGGCACGCACGAGCAGAACAGGTTGCGGTCGCCGTAAGCGTTGTCGGCGCGGCCGACCGGCGGCCAGTACTTGCGCGCGACGAGCGATGCGACCGGGTAGGCGGCCTGCTCGCGCGAGTAGGCGTGCTTCCAGTCGTCGGCGACCACCACGGCGGCCGTGTGCGGCGCGTGGCGCAGCGGGTTGTCCTCCTTGTCCGCGCGGCCATCTTCCACGGCGCGGATTTCCTCGCGGATGGCGACCATCGCGTCGATGAAGCGGTCGAGTTCCTCCTTCGACTCCGACTCGGTCGGCTCGACCATCAGCGTGCCCGGCACCGGGAAGCTCATGGTCGGGGCGTGGAAGCCGTAGTCCATCAGGCGCTTGGCGACGTCGTCCACGGTGATGCCGCTTGCATCCTTGATGGGGCGCAGGTCGAGAATGCACTCGTGAGCGACGAGCCCGCCCGGGCCGCTGTAGAGCACCGGGAAGTGCGGCGCGAGCTTGTTCGCCACGTAGTTGGCGTTGAGGATCGCGTTTTCGGTCGCAGCGGTCAGGTTGGCCGCGCCCATCATGGCGATGTACATCCACGAGATCGGCAGGATCGAGGCCGAGCCGTAAGGCGCCGCGCTCACCGCGCCGATGCCGTGATCGTCGCGCTTGTAGCCCGACGAAAGCTGGTTCGGCAGGAATTGCGCGAGGTGCGCGCCCACCGCGACCGGACCGACGCCCGGGCCGCCACCGCCGTGCGGAATGCAGAAGGTCTTGTGCAGGTTCAGGTGCGAGACGTCGCCGCCGAACTGGCCCGGCGCCGCCAGACCCACCATGGCGTTCATGTTCGCGCCGTCCACGTACACCTGGCCACCCGCCGCGTGCACGATCTCGCAGACTTCGCGCACGTTCTCTTCGAACACGCCGTGCGTGGACGGATACGTGATCATGATCGCCGCGAGCTTCGCCGCATGCTGCCCGGCCTTGGCCTCGAGGTCGGCGAGATCGATGTTGCCTTGCGCGTCGCACGCTACGACCACGACCTGCATGCCGGCCATTTGCGCCGATGCGGGGTTCGTGCCGTGCGCCGAAGCGGGAATCAGGCAGACGTTGCGATGCGCTTCGCCGCGCGAGGCGTGGTACGCCTGGATGATGAGCAGACCCGCGTACTCGCCCTGCGAGCCCGCATTCGGCTGCAGCGAAACGGCGGCGTAGCCCGTTGCGGCCACGAGCATCTGTTCGAGCTGATCGACCATCTCGCGATAGCCAACCGTCTGCTCGGCAGGCGCGAACGGGTGGATGCGCCCGAACTCGGGCCACGTGACCGGCAGCATTTCCGAGGTCGCGTTGAGCTTCATCGTGCACGAGCCGAGCGGGATCATCGAGCGGTCGAGCGCGAGGTCCTTGTCGGAGAGGCTGCGCAGGTAGCGCAGCATTTCCGTTTCCGAATGGTGACGGTTGAACACCGGATGCGTGAGGTACGCGCTTTCGCGCACCAGCGCGGCCGGGAACGTCAAAGCGGCGCGTTGCGTGAGTTCGGCGTCGAGCTTGTCGACCGAAGGCGTTTCGCCGGCGAACGCGGCTTGCGCGAACACGGCGAGCAGATCGGCCAGATCGGCGCGCGAGGTCGTTTCGTCGACGGACACACCCACACGCGTCTCGCTCACGTGGCGCAGGTTCATGCCGCGCGCGAGCGCCGCGTCGTGCAGCGCCTGGGTACGGGGGCCGGCTTCGAACGTGAGCGTGTCGAAGAACGCTTCGGTCACGAGCGTGTAGCCAAGCTGCTTCGCGCCCGCGGCGAGGATCGCGGCGACGCGGTTCACGCGCTGCGCGATGCGCTTCAAGCCTTGCGGGCCGTGGTAGACGGCGTACATGCTCGCCATGATCGCGAGCAGCGCCTGCGCCGTGCAGACGTTCGAGGTCGCCTTTTCGCGACGGATGTGCTGTTCGCGCGTTTGCAGCGCGAGGCGCAGCGCCGGGTTGCCTTGCGCGTCGACGGTCACGCCGACGAGACGGCCCGGCATCTGGCGCTTGAATTCGTCCTTCACCGCGAGGTAGGCGGCGTGCGGGCCGCCGAAGCCCATCGGCACGCCGAAGCGCTGCGAGTTGCCCACGGCTACGTCCGCGCCCCATTCGCCCGGCGGCGTGAGGACGGTGAGTGCGAGCAGGTCGGCGGCGGCGATCACCGCGCCGCCGGCTGCGTGCACGGCTTGCGCAAGTGCGCGGTAATCGCGCACATCGCCGTTGACGCCCGGATATTGCAGCAGCACGCCAAAGGCGCCTGTGGTTTTGGCAACTTCGGCCGCCTCAGCGGCCGGACCGACCTTCACCTCGATGCCGATCGGCTTGGCGCGCGTCTTCACGACTTCGATGGTCTGCGCCAGCACGTCGTCGGCGACGAAGAACACGTTCGACTTCGACTTGCCCACGCGCTGCACGAGCGTCATGGCTTCGGCGGCGGCGGTGGCTTCGTCGAGCAGCGACGCGTTCGAGATCGCGAGGCCTGTCAAGTCGGTGATCATTTGCTGAAAGTTCAGCAGGGCTTCGAGGCGGCCCTGCGAGATTTCCGGCTGATACGGCGTGTACGCGGTGTACCACGCCGGATTTTCGAGCACGTTGCGCAGGATGACGGCCGGCGTGTGCGTGTCGTAGTAGCCCTGCCCGATATACGAGCGGAACACCTGATTCTTGTCCGCGAGCGCGCGCAGGGCGGCGAGCGCCTCGGCTTCCGAGCGCGGCTGCGAGAACGGCCCGAGTGGCAGTGTCTCGTTGCGGCGGATCTTGGCCGGAATCACCGCATCGATCAGCGCGGCGCGCGAGGCGAAGCCGAGCGCGTCGAGCATCGCCTGCTGGTCGGCCGTGTCGGGGCCGATGTGGCGGGCAGCGAAGGCGTCGTGCGCTTCAAGTGCAGCAAGCGAGAGCGGGGAGTTCATCAGACGATCCGGGTGTTCGAGCTTCATAGGGATTCCTGCGGGCGCGGGCGGCGTTCTGAGCGCGCCGCCGCGCCGTGGCGGTTGAGGCGAGGTTGCGAATTAAGCGCCGATCGCCTTTTCGTAAGCTGCGGCGTCGATCAGCGAGTCGAGCTTGGCGTCGGCGGCGGGCTTGATCTTGAAGAGCCACGACTCGTACGGCGCGCCATTCACCTGGTCGGGCGTGTCGACGAGCGACGTGTTCGCTTCGATGATTTCGCCTGCGACCGGCGCGTAGATGTCCGAGGCGGCCTTGACCGACTCGATCACGGCCACGGCGTCGCCGGCGGTGACCGCGCGGCCCGCTTCGGGCAGTTCGAGGAAGACGATGTCGCCGAGCGCTTCCTGCGCGTGGTCGGTGATGCCGATGGTCAGCGTGCCGTCGGCTTCGGTGCGGATCCACTCGTGCGATTCGGTGTATTTCAGATCGGCCGGGATGCTCATGGTTGCTCCAGTGCGTGGTTCGGTTTTTGTTGCTCGAAAAGGGGAGGGCGTGCGCGCTAGCAGGATCCTCGCGGATCAGGCGGCGAGCACCTTGCCGTTGCGCACGAACGGCAGTTTTACCACGCTTGCGGGAAGGGCTTTGTCACGGATTTGCACCTGCACGATATCGCCCGGCTGCACGCCCTGCGGCACGCGCGCGAAGGCGATCGATTCCTGCATGCTCGGCGAAAACGTGCCGCTCGTGATCTCGCCTTCGCCGTGCGGCGTGAGCACTTTCTGGTGCGCGCGCAGCACGCCGCCGGCCTTGCCGTTTTCCTTCTGCAGGATCAGGCCGACGAAGGCCGAACGCGAGCCGTTCGCCTCCAGCGCCGGGCGGCCGACGAAGTCGCGCGGTTCCTTCATGTCGACCGTCCAGGCGAGGCCGGCGTCGAGCGGCGAGACGCCGTCGTCCATGTCCTGGCCGTAGAGGTTCATGCCCGCTTCGAGGCGCAGCGTGTCGCGCGCGCCGAGGCCACAGGGCTTCACGCCCTGGCGCTGCAGGGCGTCCCAAAGTTCGCAGACGGCGGCGGCGGGCACCACGATTTCGAAGCCGTCTTCGCCGGTGTAGCCCGTGCGCGCGATCATCAGCTCGCCGAACGGCGTGGCTTCGACCTTTGCGGCGTTGAAGGGTTTGAGAACTTCAGTGGCGCTGCGCGACGAGGGCGCGACCTGCCAGACCTTTTCGCGCGCGTTCGGGCCCTGCACGGCGACGATCGCGAGATCGCGGCGCGGCGTGATGGTGAGGCCGAAGCCGCCTTCGGCATTGAGCTTCTCGAACCAGGCGATGTCTTTCTCGGCCGTGCCGGCGTTGACGACGGTGCGGAACTGGTCGTCGGCGAAGAAGTAGACGATCAGGTCGTCGATCACGCCGCCTTCGGGGTTCAGCATGCACGAGTAGAGAGCGCGGCCCGGCGTGGTGAGCTTGGCGACGTTGTTGGCGAGCGCGCGGGAGAAGAACTCGCGCGCCTTCGGGCCCGAAAAGTCGACGACGCACATGTGCGAGACGTCGAACATGCCGGCGTCGGTGCGCACGGCGCGATGCTCGTCGATCTGCGAGCCGTAGTTGACGGGCATGTCCCAGCCGCCGAAGTCGACCATGCGGGCGTTCAGCGCGCGGTGCGTGTCGTTCAGCGGGGTGCGTTTGAGTTCGGTCATGGGGCCTCAGGCGGTCGCGAAAATTCGCGCGAAAACGAAAAAGGCCATGCAGGAAGCGCCGCAGGCACGATGCCCGTGGTCGGTTCTTGCATGGCCCCTCTGTCCTCGGTACCTGAGAGATTGCGCCGTTGCCGCTGGCGCGCGCCCCTTCGGTGGGCAGCCTGAACGCGTGGGGGTTACGATCCGCCGCCGCCCGTTCTACTGCCGCTCTCCAGAGTTGCGGACTGTGTGCTGCTTCGCGTTATCTCGCGCAAAAAAGCGCAAACGCAGCGAATCAGCGGTCCGGCGCGCACGGTCCTTTTGCCTGAGAGTTTGTGGGTTGCCCCTTCGGCGGCGCCGGTTGCACTAGCAAAAACAAGCTGAGGCAAACGGCGCGCTCTCCCGGCGCGCGCAGCGATTGTGCGCGACGCCTCGGGGCTATGTCAATGCGGAAAAATTCTGCCCGCAGCGCGGCCAACGGGCCGCGAGGCTCGCTGGTATGAGCTTGCGCGGATCCGCAGCGCGCCATGCATAGCGCCGGGGAAAACGGGGACGGTTCCTGGCGGCCGTGAGGCGCAGCACGGACCGCGAGCGCGCGGTCCGTGCCGAGAGGCAAATGCGCGTAGCGCTTACTCGCCGATGGCACGAGCGGCCGTGTCGAGTTCCTGGTTCAGCACGCGCTGCTCGTCGGGCGAGATGCCGCCGCCGTGCTGCGCGGCCATGTCGTGCGCTTCGCCGCGGATCGTGTCGAGGCGGTGATGGAGCGCGCCGCCCTGGGGCGGCGGGTAATAGCCCTGGCTCACGCGCATGTCGATGCGATGGCCCAGGTTGTCGATGCGGCCGTCGACCTGATGCAGGCGATCGACGGCGACCTCGTGCGGATTCGGGCCGGGCGGGGGCGGCGGAGCGGGGCGCGACGCCGGCTGGTTGACCACGCACGCGGCGAGGGTCGAGACGAGCGCGCCAGCGGCGATCAGGCGTAGAGCGTGGGTGTAGCGGGTCATTCAGACTCTCCTTTGTCTTGTCGTTGCTGCCTTTTTTGTCCTGCATGTCCACAAACGTCTGGCGATTGCCGCGTGATGACCCCGCTGCGGCAACCAGATGTAACCATTTGTATGGACCTTTCAGCGGTGTCGGCGCAATGCAAGGTCGACGCCGCAGCCGAAAGCGCGCGCCGGCGCGCTCAGGACCGGCGCACGAACGCCAGCGTGCGGCCTTCCTGCGCGCTTTGCATGGCGAGTTCGATGAGCGTCATGACGTCGATGGCGTCCTGCGGGCTCACCGGGAACGGCTTGTCTTCGCGGATCGCCGCGGCAAGCGCGCGGTACAGATCGGCGTAATTGCCCGCGGCGTTGGGCACGTCGAGATCGGCTTCCTGGCCGTCGTCGCGCAGCACATGCAGGCGGCCCGACTCGTTGCCCGCGCCGAAACCGGGCTGACCGGGGCGCAGGCCGTCCTTGAGCTGATCTTCCTGGGTGTCGAGCCCGTTCTTCAGATAGCTGCCGCGCGTGCCGTGAATTGCGAAGCGCGGCGCGTACGCGGCGAGCGCGCTGGCGTGCAGCACGGCGTCGTGGTGCGGGTAGCGCAGCACGAGGTGCGCGTAATCCGGCGCACTCGCGTTTTCGCGCCGCGTGTGAACGAACGCGGTGATCGACTCGGGTGCGCCGAAGAGCGCGAGCGTCTGGTCGATCAGATGCGGGCCGAGATCGTAGAGCAGGCCGCCGCCGCGCGTGGCGTCTTCGCGCCAGCGCTGTTTCACTTGCGGGCGGAAGCGGTCGAAGTGCGATTCGTAATGCGTGATGCGTCCGAGTTCGCCGCGGTCGATCAGCTCGCGAACGGTGAGGAAATCGCCGTCCCAGCGACGGTTGTGGAACGGCGCGAACACGAGGCCGCGCTGCTTCGCGATGGCTGCGAGCGTGCGTGCTTCCTCGGCAGTGAGCGTGACCGGCTTGTCGACCAACACGTGCTTGCCGCGCTCGAGTGTGCGGCGCGCGAGGTCGTAGTGCGTGTCGTTGGGCGTGGCGATCACGACGCATTCGATGGCGTCGATCGAGAGCAGCGCGTCGAGGTCGGGCACGATCGCGGCGTCGGGATAGTCGGCCTGGGCGCGTTCGGCCTGACTCGTGGCGATGGCGGCGAGCTGCGCGGCGCCGCTATGCGCGATCACGGGGGCGTGGAAGGTCTGGCCGGCGAAGCCGTAGCCCATCAGGCCGATTTGCAGCGGTTGCGATGCAGTCATTTAGCGCGTCCTCTTTCCAGCGAGTGCGGGTGGCGGGAGCCCGTCATTGTGGCACGGCGCGTATAACGTGCGGAACGAGGCGAGGGGCGGATGAGCTGCGGAGAGAGGAACATCGGGGGCGGCATCGGCGTATTGCTGCGCCGTGTTAACATCGCACCTCCCGCGTGAGAGGCCGCTGCGACGTACGCACGCCTCGCGCCGTGCGGCGTCACGAAAGGCCAAGCGCCCCGCCCGCACGCCTCCCAGCCGTACCACCCGTTTTCCCAATCCAGCAACGATGTCCGCAGGCCTCAATTCCGCCCAAAACGAAGCGGTGCGCTATCTCGACGGGCCCTGTCTCGTGCTCGCCGGCGCGGGCAGCGGCAAGACGCGTGTCATCACGCAGAAGATCGCGCACCTCATCGAAGCGAAAGGCTTCGAGCCGCGCCATATCGCCGCCGTCACCTTCACCAACAAGGCCGCCGCCGAAATGCGCGAGCGCGTGGGCAAGCTGCTCGAAGGCAAGACGCTCACCACGCCCGGCAAGGAAGGCCGCAAGGTGCCGACCAACCAGCTGACGGTCTGCACGTTCCACTCGCTGGGCGTGCAGATCCTGCGCCAGGAGGCGGAGCACCTGGGCCTGAAGCCCCAGTTCTCGATCATGGATGCCGACGACTGCTTCGCCATGATCCAGGAGCAGGTGGGCTCGACGGACAAAGGCTTCATCCGCAAGATCCAGTCGATCGTCTCGCTCTGGAAGAACGGTCTCGTCATGCCCGAGGAGGCGCTCGCCACGGCCTCGAACGAGGACGAGCACCAGGCGGCCATCGTCTACCGCAACTACATGGCGACGCTGCATGCCTATCAGGCGGTGGACTTCGACGACCTGATCCGGCTGCCTGCCGAGTTGTTCGCGAAGAACGAGCAGGTGCGCGACCGCTGGCAGAACAAGCTGCGCTATTTGCTCGTCGACGAGTACCAGGACACCAACGCCTGCCAGTACGAACTGCTGAAACTGCTGGCGGGCCCGCGGGCGGCGTTTACGGCCGTGGGCGACGACGATCAGGCCATCTACGGCTGGCGCGGCGCCACGCTCGAAAACCTCGCGCAACTCGGCAAGGACTTTCCGAAGCTGCACGTCATCAAGCTCGAGCAGAACTACCGCTCGACGGTGCGCATTCTCACGGCGGCGAACAACGTCATCGCGAACAATCCGAAGCTGTTCGAGAAGAAGCTTTGGTCCGAGCACGGCATGGGCGACACCATCACCGTGACGCCCTGCAACGACGAAGAACACGAGGCCGAATCGGTCGTGTTCCGGCTTTCGGCGCACAAGTTCGAGCGGCGCGCGCAGTTTCGCGACTACGCGATTCTGTATCGAGGCAACTTCCAGGCGCGCATCTTCGAACAGGTGCTGCGCCGCGAGCGCATTCCCTACGTGCTCTCGGGCGGCCAGTCGTTCTTCGACAAGGCCGAGATCAAGGACATCTGCGCTTACCTGCGCCTGATCGCCAATCACGACGACGATCCCGCGTTTATCCGCGCGATCACCACGCCGCGCCGTGGCGTGGGCAACACCACGCTCGAAGCGCTCGGCTCGTTCGCGGGGCAGGCGAAGGTGTCGCTGTTCGAGGCCGTGTACATGGGCGGCATCGAGGCGCGGCTCTCTGCGCGTCAGGTCGAGCCGATGCGCGTGTTCTGCGACTTCATGCAGCGCCTCGCCGAGCGCGCGGAAAAGGACCCGGCGACAGTCGTGCTCGACGACCTCATGGACGCGATTCACTACGAGGCGTATCTCTACGACGCCTTCGACGAGCGCCAGGCGCAGTCGAAGTGGCAGAACGTGCTCGAATTCCTGGAGTGGCTCAAGCGCAAGGGCACCAAGCCCGAGCAGGAGATCGGCGAAGACAGCGAGGCCACCGGTTACGACAACGCCGACGGCCTCGCCGACACCGGCAAGAACCTCATGGGCCTGATCCAGACCGTCGCGCTGATGTCGATGCTCGAAGGCAAGGAAGAGGATCCGGACGCCGTGCGGCTTTCGACCGTGCATGCTTCGAAGGGGCTGGAGTATCCGCACGTGTTCCTGGTGGGTGTGGAAGAGGGGATCATGCCGCACCGCGGCGGCTCGGAAGACGACGTGATCGACGAAGGGCGCATCGAGGAAGAGCGCCGCCTCATGTACGTGGCGATCACGCGTGCGCAGCGCAGCCTGCATCTGAACTGGTGCAAGAAGCGCAAGCGGGCGCGCGAGACGGTGGTGTGCGAGGCGTCGCGCTTCATTCCGGAGATGGGCCTGGACGACGCGCCGCCGCCGACCGCCGAAGAAGCGCCGATGACGCCGAAGGACCGGTTGGCGAGTTTGAAGGCGTTGTTGCAGAAGGGGTGATGACCCTGGCGTGCAGCGGGTGTTTGCTTTATTGGGACGCGGACGGCAGTAGAGTGAACGCCCCTGTCCTGCTCGCTGCCGCCGATGGAAGATCCATTGCTCCCGCATTACCGTCACGCGCTTGAAACGTATATCGACGCGAAGGACAACACGAAGCCCGCACGGATTCACGAAGCATTCGCGTCTGATGCGGAACTGACGTTCTCGCTGGCCACACCGAATATCGCGTTTCCGGCGCGTAGCGTCGGCGCGGAAGCGATCGCGAAGACGCTGGTCAGCGATTTTGGTGAGCGTTATTCGCGTTGCCGCACGTATTACCTTTGCGAAGCCGCTGCGCTCGTTGTGCGCGAGCGCACGATCGAAGTGCTGCCCTGGCTCGTCGTAATGCGCGAGGACGCGGTGGGCGCGCTGCGCATCGGTCACGGCACTTATCGCTGGACTTTCGATGCGAACGACATCGCGCCGCGCGTTTCGGCATTCCACATTCACATTGCCCGGATGGACGTGATCGACGACCCGGACGGTGCGCGGCTCGAGCGCCTGCAAGAGGGCTTGACCTATCCGTGGCTCGCTCCCGCCGAACTGGCTGCGCGTTACGGCGCGCTGGCCGGGGACGCTTCGGGTTCGTTCGCCTTTGCCCGCGATTTTGCGCGTCCCGTGCGCTGATGCGCGACCGCTTTTTCATCGACGGATACAAAAATCCCCGCGCCGTATCCCTACGGGCGGGGATTGTTACGCGCTTTGGCGCGCGTGGGGCGCTTACTTCGCCGCGCTGACCATGTAGTCGACGGCTGCCTTCACGTTGGCGTCTGAGGCGGTCGAGCCGCCTTTGGGTGGCATCTGGCCCTTGCCGTGCAGCGCGTAGTTGTAGACGGTGTCCATCGGGACCCCGAGGCGCGGCGCCCAGTCGGCCTTGTTGCCGAATTTCGGCGCGCCCAGCACACCCGCCGCGTGACACGCCTGGCAAACCTGCTGATAGAGCGCCTTGCCCGCCTGCGAGGCGTCGGCGCTCTGCGAGCCGCCACCAGCCGCGGGAGCGGACGAAGCCTGCGGGATGGCCGCGATCGCGGCTGCGGCAGCTTGGGCCTGGGCGGCGTTCGCATCGGCGGCCGACGCACCCGAGGCCGGTGCAGCGGCTGCCGCGCCCGAAGCCGCATTGGCTGCATTGGCCGCGCCTGGCGCGGGCTTGGGCGGATCCTGGAAGTTCGCGCCGGCGTGGTTCGCCATATAGGCGACGGCGAGGCCGATTTCGTAGTCGCTGTAGTCGTCGGGGCTCGTGCCGCCGCGCGGGGGCATCGCGCCCTTGCCGGAAAGCGCCGTTTTCCAGAGCGCGTCGAAGCCCTGCGCGATGCGCGGCGCCCAGTCGCCCGAGTTGCCGAACTTCGGCGCGCCGGCGGCGCCCGAGGCGTGACACGCCGAGCAGACAGCCTGGAAGACCTGCTCGCCGGTCTTGTACACGCGCGGCGCATTGGCGTCGCGCACGTTGATTTGCGCGACCGGCGCGATGCGCGCGGCGACCTGCTGGGTGGAGAGCTCGTCGGTGCCCGCGCCGGTGCGCGTCGTGTTGTCGACGTAGTAGACGAGCAGAATGATGATGACGATGGGAACGGCAAACCCGGCGATGACAGCGGCGATCAGCTGGCCGGGCGTTTTGATCGGGACTCCGTGGGGTGCTTCGCTCATGCTTGTCTCGACTCCCGTTGTTTTATGGTGAGCGGTACAGCAGGACGGCAATGGCCATGCGGCAGATCAAACACCGACGATTATAGACGGAAGGTTTTCCGGCTGGTGGGCGTGTGCGGACGTAGTTCAGCGGGCGTTTACCCGGAGCGGACTGGCGGCGGCTCGAGCTGTTGTGCCTATGTCGATGCGGCCCTTAATAGCCTGCGCGGTGGACGGTTTAACCGAAACCGGTTATTCTCTCGCTCTCTCTTCGGCGCTGCCTTTCCCGTATTCTTCGGTCAGTCGGCGGCGCCAGCAAGTCAACGCGCCCGTAGCTCAATGGATAGAGTACTGCCCTCCGAAGGCAGGGGTTGCTGGTTCGATCCCAGCCGGGCGCGCCAAAATTGTTTCGCTTTTCCCACCCTTCTTTTCGTTTTTCCGATGTGCCACTAGCTGACCCGCCAGGGAAGCCGGCTTGCGCTTTCGCATTCGCGCGGCGTCAAACGAAGAATTGCGTGTGAACTTCGTGCCTGCTTGGAGAATTGCGGCGCCAGGGCGTGGCTTAGACTGCCCCCCAGCCCAATTGCATCCAGAACAGCGCCAGCTTGCCCATGTCTGATACCCAACCCCCGAGCGGGGACACCGCCCTGGACGAAGTTGTCTCCCAGGACCCGCCCCTGGCGGCGAGCGCGCGTGCAACGAATAATCTCGTCTATCAGATCTTTTATTCGCCGGAAACTCACGCGGGTCTCGATTCCGGCTTCATCCCGCTCGACAACACGGGGCAGCGGCCAGACTGGTACGAATACTGGCCGATCAGAAACTTCCTGATGCGCGAATCGCTCGACGAGAACACGCGTTACGGCTTCCTGTCGCCCAAATTCGCCGGCAAGACGGGGCTGGATTCCGCGCAGGTGATGCAGTTTCTTTCGGAAACGGCGGACGATGTCGATGTCGTGACGTTTTCGCCGTTTTTCGATCATTCCGCGCTGTTTCTCAATGTGTTCGAGCAGATGAAGTTTCTGCATCCCGGCAGCGACGAAATCATCAAGCAGGCGCTCGAATTCCTCGCACCTGGCATTCAGATGGACAGCGTCGTCATGAGCACGGCCAGCGCGATCTTCTGCAATTATCTCGTCGCGACGCCGGCATTCTGGCGCCGCTGGCTGGAAAAATGCGAGATCTTGTTCCATCTCGCGGAAGATGAAACCAGCGATTTCGGCCGGCTGCTTAGCAGCGACGTGAAGTACGACCACAAAGCGGCGCCGGCGAAGGTATTTCTTATCGAGCGGATCGCTTCGCTGATTCTCGGCACCGAGCCGCAATGGAAAGTGCGCGGCTTCAGCGCGATGAGACTGCCGTTTTCATACAACTCACCGTTCATGGGCAGCGCACTGGACCTCGTCGCCATGGATGCGCTCAAGCGCGCGGCTAACGACACGGGGCATCCGGAATACCTCAACGTGTATTTCCAGATGAGAGCCAGTCTGCTTGATCGTCTTGCTGTAGAGGCAGCCGCACGGTGACAGTAATGTCCTGTAGCAAAACTTCTGAACCTGGGCCGGCAATTTCGCGTCGCGATGGCGACCGGCTAGCTCGCCGCGCCTAAACACGCATAAATTGCCGCAAGGCGTAAAGGAAGTCGACTAAATGTTAAAGAAAGTCGTAGATGATTATTCGATCATTGCTCCAATCGCGAGCTCGGCGCTCACTCCGCAAGGCGCCTCCGCGTCCCCCAAGGAAGTGATCTTTCATATCTTGCAAGACAACTCGCAGGACGTGGATGTGCTCGATATCGGATTTGGCACGGGCGGGCTTGGCAAGCTTATCAAGGCAAATCCGGCCACGGCGCACTGGGCCGTCGACGGTATCGATGGTTTTGATGTCAATTGCAATAATCAAGAATTGTTCGATAGCAAGACATATCGAAATGTCTGGCATGGATTGGCCCAAAATCTGCCGTCCGATCAAATCAGCAAATATAAAATCATCTGCTTGCTGGATGTCATCGAGCACCTGTCGGCCGAAACAGCGAAGTGGTTATTGCGAACGCTGCTTACGTGCATGGGAGACGACTCGTTTCTCTTTATCAGCACGCCATTATGGTTCTATCCGCAAGATCAAATGCAGGATGGCGATCTGGAAGAGCATTTGATCGGCGTTCCCGCTACGTCGATGATGGCACTTATTCCCAGGATGTATTCCATCAACGCGCCGCTCGTGGGCGGCTTCGTTTATGGAAAGCAAAGTCTTGATTTCATTGAATTCTTCCAGCCGACTAGCGACAAGAGTTTTTCGTTCGAGCGCGGGTTGGCCGTTCTCAATGCAATCAATTGCCAGTACAAGCCGGGCGTGCTTTTCAGGTACGACTAGGATCAGGTTCGGGTTGGCGGCGGGCAATCGCACGGCCAATCCGGTGGACCCGTTCGAGAGGTGCGAGAGTTCCTGACGGGCTGTGGTTGTCGCCGCCGGTCTTCGGCTGACCGGCGGCGGCCGCACTTTTCCTTCACATGTTGTGCATTGTGGCGAGAACAGCCACGCACGCGTTCAGTTGGTCACTCCCGCGCGGAAGGCGTCACGACGCCCGCGAAGTCTTCGAATCCAATCCGCTGCATCTCCGCTTCCAGTCGCGGATACCACGCTTCAAGCGAGTCATCGAAAGCCTCGTTGCGATCGTGCTCGGTCCACCAGGTATCTGGCCTGACGAATGCGCTACCTGCGTCCGCCGCTCCGGACCGCTGCTTGAATCTTTGAAAGTATTCGAGGCTTTGGCAAACGTAATGGTTGATTCTGAAGTATTGGTACGTCGGATCGTAATCCGGTCTGCCTGAGACTATGCTGCGTCGATTTTCATCGACAGTGCCATACGGCGTGTTGAAGATATGTGCATTCGGCCCGACCGAGACAGCTTGCCTTCCCCGAACAATGCTCTTGATGTGCCTGTTGGCGAGTACATCGTGTGAATGGCGATATCGATAGTTCTTCGTGATCAGCCCTGCCGGTTCTTCGACATGGCCCGAACTGCCAAAACACGCCCAATACGCTCCAATTGCAGAAATTTTTTCGTAATTGAAGCGCTCTAGCGCGCCGCCAATCGTGCTGTCCGCAACCGGAAACAGAAACTCATCGCCATCAATGAACGCGAGCCAATCGCATTCATGCCCGAAATTCTCATAGGCATGTTGATAAGCGCTCAATTGAATCTGGTTTTGATCGGTGGTCAGAATAAAAGACTTTATGTCATAGAACTGCATGAGCTTCTGCAACACATCCGACGTATCGTCGGTGCAGTTGTGGGCATAAAAATAAAATCGCTCGACACCTGCGAGGTGATGAAATGCAATCCACTCAGGAATCCATGGGGCGCGGTTCTTTTGTATCGTGACAATTCCAGTGCGCATGATAGATCGTGTTATTTGGCCGTAAGGTTAAACTGCGCGTCGCCTTCAACGATGAAATCGGGCGGCGCCGTATACCGCTTACTTCGGTGGTAATTTGTAAGATATCCGACACGAAAATGTCCCGCAGCCGGTGTTCCTGCGCGTGCGATTTGGCGGCCGCTGCAAATATATCGGAAATTCCGAAGCCGAACACGCCTTCAAAAGTCTGACGAATTGGCCCGGCGCCGCGTGGCGTCTGCATTTGACAATCACCGCCAAAGTGCCGCGATTCACGCTGTTTTCTTTCTGAAAGCATCGATTTTCTCAATTGAAACGTTTGCGCCTTTCGGGCGCAAACCATCGGCAGTGCCTATTTCATCGACCGCCTTACAAATATTCTGAAGTTCTTACCAAATTTTTCTTCCAAACCCTTAACTCGCTCTGGCCAGTGCCGTTATGCACGGAGGGTGCACTCCAGCGCTGAGAGCTGGGGTAGTGGCCAATGTTTACAAAGTGCCGACACTTTTTGGTTTGGTGTGATTGTCGGCGGCAAAGGCAGCAGTTAGGCCGCACGCGAACCTCACTGGATGCAATCGGAAGGAAAATAAAACATGACTTCGATCATCTCGTCGCTATCACCGACTCAGGTCGGGCAGCTGTCAACACAGCAATTTGCGACGTTTACTACGGCCGATGTCGCAGCACTGACCACAGCGGATATGAGCAGCCTCAGTTCGGGCCAGCTCAACGCGATCAGTGCATCGGCAATCGTTTCGCTCAGCAGCGCAGCGATCAACCAGCTTCACTCCGAGCAGATTGCGGGGCTCTCCACTTCGGCCCTCCAGGCGCTGAAGACGAATCAGATCGCAGCCATTAGCGCAAGCGCGATCGTCGGTCTGGGCACCGACGCGATCGGCACGCTGCAGACGTTCCAGATCGCCAGCTTGAGCACGGCTCAACTGTCGAATCTCACCTCGGCCCAGGTTGACGCGCTGAACGGCGCCGACATCAAGGCGCTGAGCACCAACCAGGTTGTGAATGGTCTGAGTTCGGCGGGCATCAAGGCACTGACGTCCAGCCAGGTCGCGCAGCTCGGCACGGCGGACCTCAACGCACTGAACACGGCAGAAGTGCAGGCACTGGGCTCGGCGGGCATTGGCCAGCTGACGTCGTCGCAAGTGCAGTCGCTGACCTCGACGGCGCTGAACGCGCTGACGACGTCGCAGCTGGCGACGCTGTCGGTGAACCTGCTGACGAGCGCACAGGTTTCGGGTCTGAGCACGGGCCAGCTCGCGGGACTGAGCGCGACGCAGGTGCAGCAGCTGAACTCGGCTGACCTGCGCGCGCTGAGCACGAGCCAGCTCGTGAACGGTCTTGGCACCGCAGGCATCGCGTCGCTGACCAGCACGCAGGTGCAGTCGCTGACCACGACGGCGCTGAACGCGCTGAGCACGGCACAGCTGGCAACGCTGGCGATCGCCTCGCTGACGACGGGTCAGGTGGCCGGCCTGAGCACGGGCCAGCTGTCGAGCCTGATTTCGAGCCAGGTCCAGCAACTGGGTTCGGCTGATATCAAGGCGCTGAGCACCAGCCAGGTTGTAAACGGTCTGGGTTCGGCGGGCATCAAGGCACTGACGTCCAGCCAGGTCGCGCAGCTCGGCACGGCGGACCTCAACGCACTGAACACGGCAGAAGTGCAGGCACTGGGCTCGGCGGGCATTGGCCAGCTGACCTCGTCGCAAGTGCAGTCGCTGACCTCGACGGCGCTGAACGCGCTGACGACGTCGCAGCTGGCGACGCTGTCGGTGAACCTGCTGACGAGCGCACAGGTTTCGGGTCTGAGCACGGGCCAGCTCGCGGCACTGAGCACGACGCAGGTGCAGCAGCTGAACTCGGCTGATCTCAAGGCGCTGAACAGCTCGCAACTCGCGGCGGGTCTCGGCACGACGGGTATCGCCTCGCTGAGCAGCACGCAGGTGCAGGCGCTGAGCACGGCAACGCTGAACTCGCTGAGTACGGCACAGCTGGCAACGCTGGCAATCGCCTCGCTGACGACGGGTCAGGTGGCGGGTCTGAGCACTGCGCAGCTCTCGAGTCTCGGTTCGTCGCAGCTCCAGAACCTGACGACGGCCGAAGCGAAGTCGCTCAGCTCGAGTCAAGTCGGTTCGCTGTCGACCGCGGGTCTCGCGGGCCTCAGCAGCAGCGCTCTGCAGAGCCTGACGACGAGCCAGATCTCGGGCCTGACCAGCAGCCAGCTGGCCAACGGCTTGACCACCAGCCAGCTGAACTCGCTGACCAGCACCCAGGTCAACGCGCTGACGTCGGCGCAGGTGGCGGGTCTCAGCAGCGATCAGCTCCAGGCGCTGCATGTTCACTAAGCGCTGAAGCTAGCGCACGGCTACGTCCTCGCGCGCGCCCGAAAGGGCCGCGTGAGGGACGTATCGGAGACACGACAGAAGTATTGTTCACGAGGCCAGGCCTACCACCCCACGGTATGCTTGGCCTCTTTTATTGAGGGCTACTGCCATTTGAGGCGACTGTCCGACAACGTTTGCTCAACTCCATCTACTTATGATTTCCCAGACGAATCCGGTCGATGCCGGATACACAGGCAAGCTCGTGTCGGCCTGGCGCGCAGGCCTCAGCCTGAACGAGGTCGTTGACTACTGTTCTTCGCTGGGCGCGGCCGGCCAGCATGAACTGGCTGCTGTGCTTTACCAGACCTGGCTCGCCCACAACAACACGCCGTTCAATCATTTTGTTTTGTTCAATCTCGGCGCGAGCTACAACGCGCTCGGGATGACCGAAGAGGCGAAGAGCGCTTTTCTGCGCGTCGTCGAGCTTGCGCCTTCGTTTGCGCAAGCGCACGTCAACCTTGCCATCATCTACGAGCGTATCGACCGGATCGACGCTTCGATTGCCGAATGGACGTGGGTTGCGAATACCGCCTCGCCCACCGATCCCGAGAACGCGCCATTGCGCATACAGGCGTTCAACAATCTGGGGCGGATTCATGAGAACAAGCGCAACTACGGCGAGGCGATGAACTGGCTCATCAAGAGCCTGGAAGTCGATCCATCGCAGCCGGACGTGCTGCATCACCTCGTTTTCCTGCGCGCGCGGGCCTGCGAGTGGCCGGTCTACGTATCGCTGCCAGGCGTCGATCCCGCACTGATGCGCCGCTCGACCTCTGCCCTCGGAATGATCTCCCAATCGGACGATCTCGAGGAACAGCTTGCCGCCGCGCGCAACTTCGTCGCCGCCAAGCTCAATTGCGACGTGCCCGCATTGGCGGAGAAGAAAAACTACGGACACAAGAAGATCCGTATTGGCTATCTGTCTTCAGATCTGTGCCTGCATCCGATCGCCATGCTGGCGGCCGAACTGTTCGAGCTGCACGACCGCAAGCGCTTCGAGGTGTACGGCTTTTGCTGGACTAAGGAGGACGGCTCGGCGCTGCGTCAGCGCGTGATTCGCGGCATGGATCATTTCGAGCGCATTGACGGCCTCACGGACCAGGAGGCAGCGGAGCAGATCCGCAAGCACGAGATCGACATTCTCGTCGACCTGCACGGACAGACACTCGGTGCACGCCCGCAGATTCTCGCCGCGCGTCCGGCTCCGATTCAGGTGACGTATCTCGGACTCGTGGCCACAACGGGCTTCCCGTTCATCGATTATGTCGTCGCCGATGAGTTCGTCATCCCGAAGAAGTCTGCGAAGTACTACACCGAAACGCCGCTCTACATGCCCGACGTCTATCAGGTAAGCGACCGCCAGCGCGTGATTGCCGCGGCGCCGTCACGCAAGGATAGCGGGTTGCCCGAAGACGGCATTGTGTTCTGCTCGTTCAACAACAATTTCAAATACACGCCAGAGGTCTTCGACGTCTGGATGCGCATTCTCTCGCGCGTGCCAGGCAGCGTGCTCTGGCTGCTCGCGGACAACGCCTGGGCGCAAGCCAATCTGCGCAAGGAAGCGCAAAAGCGTGGCGTCGATCCGCAGCGCCTCGTGTTCGCGCCGCGTGTGACGCCCGAAGCCTATCTCGCACGCTACCTTGTCGCCGACCTGTTCCTCGACACGTTCCCGTTCAACGCGGGCACGACGGCCAACGACGCGCTCTGGGCCGGCCTGCCGCTTCTGACCTGCTCGGGCCAGTCGTTCGCCTCGCGCATGGCTGGCGCGCTCCTGACTGCAGCCGGGCTGCCGGAGCTGATTACCCATACATGGGAAGGCTACGAGGAAAAGGCGGTCGCACTCGCGCACGACCCGGCTGAACTGCGCCGCCTGCGAGGCGAGCTGGCGCAGGTTAAGGAGAGCGGGGTGCTTTACGATACGCCCAAGTTCGTGCGCAATCTCGAGAAGCACTTCAAGCGCGTGGTAGGCGAACTCGCCGCGTAGGGGAAAGGCATGGAAAGCAGACGCGCAGCATGTTGACTGGTGCCGCGCCACTTGCGTAGGCCGAACGCCGGACCGGCCTGCGCCTCGCACAGAAGAAAAAAGCCCGCGCGCGGCGGGCTGAGGCGATGGTGTCGCGAACTACCGTTAGATTGTGCTCACAGAACGCTTGCCCTGAACACGTACTGGAGCGCTTTCGAGTCCTCGACCGCAACGTTCGCATCGGCGCCCGCTGCAGTCGCCATCGCGCGAATAACGGGCAAAAAGGCTTCGCGTTGCGGTTCGTTGAATACGCGGGCCTTGCCGGCATCGACGATAAAACCTGCGTTGCGAAACATTTCCAGCATCGTGACGCGCGAAAACCAGCGGATATGCGTGCGGTCGAATAATCCGGAATCCTGATACCGGAAATCGCCAATGCTCAAACGCGCCTGCACACTCCAGTGCTGCGCGTTGGGAATGCACGCCACGACGCACCCGCCACGATCCATCGACCCGCGGATTTTCTTCAAGAGCGCCCAGGGATCGTAAAGATGTTCGAGCACGTCTCCGAAGACCCAGCAGTCGGCGTCGAAGTCCGTGCGCAATTGCTCGACGGGTACCTGTTCGATATCCACATCGACTACACGGTCACAATGCTCGCGCGCCATCTCGGCATACGCCGGAACGATTTCGATGCCGGTGTAATGCACCGCCGGATTCAATTTTTTATATTCGCGCGCCAAAGCACCGGAACTGCAACCCACTTCCACCACGCGCCGGGCACCTGCTGGCATGAGCTTGAGCAAATCTGGGTTGTGATTCTGGTGAACAGGAGTTTGATCCACCGTACTACTCCTTATATTTGCTTAAATAAAGATCGTAACCTTCGCGCCACGAGCGCGATCCAAACGAGCCGACGCTTTCATGAACCACGCTCAGCGACCACGTCCCCATGCGCAGGCCCTTGAGTTCGGCCTGGCGGCAGAAGTCCATATCGTAAAAGTGGAATTCGAACTGCTCATCGAAACGCAACTCCCGGCGGTTGATCGTTTCGCTATCGGCAATCAGCAGCAGGCCGTCGAGGAGCTTGCATTCCTTTCCGGAAGGGCCGAACGTCAATACGTTTTTGCTTGGGAATCCCTTGCCATGAGCGACAGTTCCGCTCACGTACTGGGGCTCTTCTCGGCGCAGGTCTGGCGTGGGATAGCACCATGCCGGCTGGCGCGGCAATCGGCGCACGTTGCCGGCCAGACCCACTACGTCAAAACGGGCGAGTGACTCACGGATACGCTCGTTCCAGAAGTTATCGCTAAGCCAGACGTCATCGTGAACGAATACGAGAATGGCCGGATGCTGCGTCGCGTAATCGATTGCCTCGTTGTAGATGCTGGAGAGTCCGCGCGTATTGTTGTCGAACAACTGAAGCTGTAAACCGGGCAGGCTTTCGTAGAGATTCAGCGAGCGCCCGAGCGCCGTTTCGCTAAAGAACTGCTGGCGGTTGCAACGCGTCCCGCAGACGAAGCGAATGGGTTTCATACCTGCGGGAAGGCCGCCGGTGTCGATCACTATGGTTTGTCGTACCACCGGTTGCGATTCGCGCGCCGGGGCTTCGACCGGCAACGCCGGCGTATTCCCGGTCTGCGCCAGCACCTCGAAATGCTCGGGTTCGAGCCCGTCGCACCATCGCCGCCACATGATGCGCAGCGCGCGCGACGCGGCATCGGCGATCGTGCTCGCGTCGATGAGCGGCGACTGCATGCAATGCTGACGAAGCTCGCGGCGCACCGTTGCGAGCGCATCGAGATCGTCGGCCAGCGCGGCGCATTTGCGCACGAAGTCCTCCTTGTCGCGCGCGACGAATGCCTCGTCGAGCCCGAGGTGCGACAGCCATCCCGTGCTGCCGCGGCTCGCCATCGAAACGCTGGGCAGCGTCATGGTGGGCACGCCCATCCACAGGGCCTGCATCGTGGTGGTCGAACCGGCGAACGGGAACGCGTCGAGGCACACGTCAATCAGATTGTGCTGCTGCAAATAGGTCGTCACCCCCTTGCGCTGCAGAAAGCCGATGCGCTGCGGGGAGACTCCTTCGTCCGCGAACATTTTCGCGAGCTTGCTCATTTGCTCCGGCGCCGTAATGGCGCCGATGAGCATGCGTGAATTCGGCACCTCGCGTAGCACGCGTGCCCAGAGCGCGACAACTTCCGGCCCGACCTTCACGAGCCGGCTGAAACTGCCGAACGTCAGGTAGCCGTTTTTTAGGGCCGGCAACGCGTTCACGTCCGGTGCTTGCGGGTGAGGCTTGAATGGCGCGAGCGCCGGGAGAAACACGAGCTTTTCGGAGAACTGATCGGCGAACTGTTCGAGCGGCGTGACGAAACGGTCTGACATGTAATAGTCGATGGCCGTCAGGCCGGTTGTGGCCGGATTGCCGATCCAACTGACCTGGACCGGCGCCGGTTTGTGCGCGAAGGTCACGAGCCGGTTGCGGCCGGTATGGCCAGACAGGTCGATCAGAATGTCGATGCCGTCGTCGCGGATCTTCTGCGCGAATGCGGTGGCGTTCAGGCTGAAGACTTCGTGCCACTCGTGCGCGTGTGCCCGGATTTCCTTCGTGAAACCGTCGCTGACCACATAGTTCGAGTAAATGTGCAGCGACAGGCTGGGGTCGCGCGCCAGATACTCCAGTACAGAGAGAAAGAAATAAGCGACTGGGTGATTCACCAGGTCTCCCGAAACGAAGCCGACTTTCAGGCGCCGTGACGGATTACGATTGTTCGTATGCTTCGGCCAGCGCGCGCGCAGGGGGGCTTCCTGGTGAGCCGAGAACTCGCGGAACTCCGCGAATGCGCTTGCCGCATCGAGATCGATCTTGTGCATCAGGCAGAACAGCAGATTGCTGCGTGTTGCGGCCTGCGTGGGTGCCAGTTCGAGTGCACGGCGAAAGGTGGCTTCCGCTTCGTCATACAGCCCGTGAAGCATCAGGGCGTTGCCGAGCGCGTCGACTTCGAGAGCGTCATTCGGCGCCAGTTCCACTGCACGCCGGGCATGGACGAGCCCCTCGGCGTGTTGGCCCATCGCCTGCAAGGCACTTCCCAGCGTGCGATGCAGTGCTACGCATTCAGGATGCCTTTCGAGACCTTGACGGCAGCGTACGGCTGCTTTCCGGTACTGGCGGGTGACAAGCAGCCCGTCGGTCAGCATGGTCTGGGCGATGAGATCGTTGGGAAGCAAGTCAGCGGCACGCTCCGCGGCGCCTACGGACTCTGGGTACTGGCCCGCGTTTCGCAGGGTGGTGGCGAGCGCAAGCCAACATTCGCCATGCGACGGATATTGCTGCGTGAGGCGTTGGGCAAACTTCAGCGCGGCATTGAGTTTTCCAGAACTGGCGAGCTGCGTAAATTCGCGCAGCTCCCGTGGAGTTGCGCGGCGCGTATCGATGTGCCCGGTGGTCGCGGCTTTCGCCGTTTCTGGCGCTTCTTGCACAGGCGTTTCGCTTTGCGTCGCGGCTGCGTGCAAGGGCGCGCGCGCGGGCTCGCTCGAGGCATTGGACTGGCTGATGCGAGTGCTCAACGTCTCGACGGCCTCTGCAGGAAGGCCGTATTCCCGATGCGCGATGGAGAGTGCGATTCGCGCCGCTTCCAGCTGATTGCTTCCGATAAGGGCGTTGATGTAGTAGACCCAAATTTGCCCGTTCGTCGGCACCTGACCGAGCGCGGCTTCGAAATGCGCCACGGCCTCGGCCGGCTGTTCCGTTTGCATGCGCAGCACCCCAAGATGGTAGTGGGCGTCGACATGATCGCTTACGCGCTCGAGGACGGCGGCGTAGAGTGAGGCAGCCGGGGCGTATTCCTTCTTGCGATGGTGTTCGATCGCGATTTCCATCATGGCGAGTGCGATGTCGCCTGCTGGCTGTAATTCGGGCGGCGGCGCGGTGATTTCGGTCGGAGTCGGGAAGGCAGTCATGACAAAGGCGAGCTTGCGCCGCGGGAAGCAATGGTAAGGAAATTATGGCGGCCGATCCCTTCCGGTAATGCGCCGAGTTGGCGTCAAAACGGCTGCCAATTCGACTGCTAGGGGCGTTGGCCGGCGCGCAAAAAGGGCGCGCAAAGAAAAAGCCCGCACTAGGCGGGCCGAGAGACGCAAATGCGCCGCGAAAGGCGCAATCGTTAGTCGTTGTTCGTGAACGCGCAGCGAAGCCTGTGTTTCAGAACTGCGCGACGCGCTGATACTGGTTCACGTTCCGCGTAGCTTGCATGGCCGAGCGGAATTCGGCGCTCAGTGCGGTCTGCGCCGACCGTGCCTCTGCGGCGATACGTGTATCGATTGCGTGGACCCGCTTGAGCATGTCGAGCGCGGCGTCCGTTTGCTTGGCGGAGAGCGACATGAGTAGCGGCGAGCGCTGGTTCGCGAGCTCGGCCGCCTTTTCCCACTCCCCGACAGCCGCTGCCTGCTCGATGTCTTTCGTAATCTGCCAGATGCGATCGATGGGCGCTGCGAATTCCATGTCGTCTCTCCTGCGCGACGCGCTTAGCTCTTGTTGGTGGCCAGCGCACCTGCGCTATTGGTGCCGCCGAAGAGCTGCGTGAGGTATTGCTGGTTGCTGTTCATCGTCGCCATCAGCGTATTGAGCGCGGTGAACTGGGCGGTGTACATGCTGGTGAGCTGCGACTGATACTCGGCGAGATTCGACTGCTGTGTCGAGAGGTTCGTCAGGTCAGTCTGGATCGAGTTGGTACGCGTCGTGATGACGCCGGTGCTCGACGAATAGCTCGTGATGTTGTTGTTCAACTGGGCGGCGACGCCGTTGGTCGAATTGAACAGCGCGGCCACGGTCGACTGATTGTTCTGCAGTGCGGTGTTCAGCGTACTACTGTCGACCGAGAGCGACCCGTCCGAATTCAGCGTGACGCCGATCGAAGCGAGGCTGGTCGTCGTGCTGCCGCTCTTTACGCCCGTCGCCACGATCGTCGCGAGCTGGTTCTGAATCATGTTCAGCGTCGAGTCGCCGAGCAGCACGCCTTGCGACGTCGAGGTCGAGCTGAACGACGTGAGTGTGGCCATCGTCGTCACGAGCGTGTTGTAGAGCGTGACGAAATTGTTGATCGCGCTGGATTCCGCGCTCGTGTTCTGCGCGACCGTGAGCGTTTGTGCGCCGCTGCCCGTGCTCGACGTATCGACGGCCGCCGCGGTGAGGTTCAGCGTGACGCCGGAAAGCGCTGAGGTCACCGTGTTCGTCGAGCTGGTCGCGCCCGTGCCGTCGATCGTGAAATAGGCGTCCTGTGCGGCCGTGGACTGCGTCCAGGTCGTCGTGTTGGAGATCGTCGACTGGTTGGCGGTGAGGTTGGCCGAAGTCGCGCTCGAGCTCGTGATCGCCGTACCCGCCGTGGTCGTCACGGCCAGATTGTTCACTGCGTCGCTGGAATTCGAGTCGCTGATCGCGATGCTGATGCCGTTCTGCGAACCGGTCGACGTCGAGTGCAGCACGAGGTGCGCGCCGTCGGCGCCGTTGACGACCGTTGCCGTCACGCCCGGGTTGTTGGTGGCCGAGTTGATCGCCGACGCAATGCCAGCAACCGTGCTGTTCGAGTTGTTGAGCGAGATCGTGGTGCTGGCGCCGTTGACGGTCAGCGTCATCGTGGCGGAGCCTCCTGACCCGACGAGCGCCGTGGTTGCGCCGTAGCCGGTCGAGGTGAGCACCTGAGCCTGAGCCACCTGCTTCAGGTCAACCGAATAGGACCCGGCTGCCGCGCCGCTGCCTGCGGTGGCCGTAATGCCGGTGCCGCTGAGCGTCGTGCTGAATGCATTGAGGGTCGTGCCGTCCGAGAGCGGCGAGAGGCCTGCCTGAAGTGCGGAGAGCGCGGCGGAAAGCGCGCCGTACGCGGAAATCTCGGTGTTGTCTTGCGTCTGCTCGGCGCTGATCGTCGCGGCTTGGCCGGCAGTCTTGGCATTGACGAGCGCGGTGACGAGCGAGTTCACGTCCATCGACGAGTTGCCGGTCGAGCCGCTGACGATCGACTGGGCGGCTTGCTGCAAAGCGGCGTTGCTCGCTGCAGTTGTAGCGGCGACGCTACTTGCGATCGTGCTGGCTGTCGAACTGGATACGGTGGACATGAAGGGGCTCCGTGCGTCGGCGTTGCAGTGTCAATCGGTTCAAGTCTGCAAAACGCCAATCGGGAGGCGATCCTCCCGATTGGCTTGCGTTGCGCTCACGGGTATGGCGGCCGGGCGCGCAACGCTTGGGCTAGAGAAGCTCGTATTACTGGAGGAGCTTCAGGATCTGCTGCGGCTGCGAGTTCGCTTGTGCGAGCACCGAGATACCCGCTTGCTGCAGCACTTGCGCCTTGCTCAGGTTCGCCGTTTCTTCTGCGAAGTTGGCGTCCTGGATCGACGACTGGGCGGTCGACAGGTCGGTCGACTGAGCTTGCTGCGTCGTGCCGATTGCCGTGAAGCGGTTTTGCGCTGCGCCGAGCGTTGCTTGCAGGTTGTTCAGCGTGTTCAGCGCGTTGTCGATCGACTCCATGGCCATGCTTGCGCCGCTTGCCGTGCTGATGTTGACGTTTGCAACATCCGTCGGCACGTTGTAGGAGTTGATCTGCGACGTCACTGCGGCTTCGGCCGTCGAGTTGCCCGCGCCGGAGGTCGCTGCCACATCCAGATTCTGGAGGTTCGTATCGGTGAGCGACAGTGCCGTGCCCGAGCCCAGGATAACGCCGTTGCCGTTGGCGTCTGCGGTAACCGTAGCACCGGTTGCCGAGAACAGAGCGTTGACGGCCGTCGAATTCAGCGCTTGGTTGTTCTGGTCCGTGAACGTGAAGCCGCCGCTGCCATCGGAAACCACGTTGATGGAGCTGATTGCTGCGCCGGCAACCGAACCGCCGTTTGCGTTGACATCAGCCGTGCCGTCCGAGTTCAGGCTCAGGCCGGTGTACGAGCCGAGCGTCTGGCCAGCTTGCGGCACGCCGCTGCCGATCGAAGCAGCCGACATGTCTTGGTTCAGGCTCAGGCTGATCGTCTGACCGACGTTCGCGCCGACCTGGAACGACACGGTACCGAGCGAACCGTTCAGCACGTTCATGCCGTTGTACGTCGTTTGCGAAGCGATACGGTTGATTTCCGAAACTTGCTGGTTCACTTCCTGTTGCAGTGCTGCGCGGTCGTCCGAGGTCATCGAGCCGTTGGCCGCTTGCGTGGCCAGCTGGCGGATACGCTGCAGGCTGCTCGTCAGCGACGACAGACCGCTCGATGCCGTTTGAACCAGCGAAACGCCATCATTCGAGTTCGACACACCCTGATTCAGACCGTTGATCTGGGTCTGCATGATGTTCGAGATCGCGAGGCCTGCTGCATCGTCAGCTGCGCTGTTGATGCGCTTACCCGACGACAGGCGCGTGATCGCTTGCGACAGCGCGCTGCCCGAGCCCGTCAGGTTCTGTTGCGCGACGAGCGAGTTGATGTTGCTGTTAATTCCGAGCATGGAAATTCTCCTAAGCGGGCTGAAAGCCCGTTACAAGCCACTATGGCCGCGGCGGGTGCAATCTTTCATTGCTGGCCGCCTCAGTGAAGGTTGTCGGCGTGGGTAAAAAAAACTTGAGGGGAAGCATCGACAATCGAGACCTCATTTGCGCGGTGCATAAAAAGTCCTGTTGCGCCGCGCTTCGTGCTTCCCGCTTCCCTCACGCATTCATGCGTCTTGCAGTTTGCAAGCGTGTTTACGGCAGGTATCGCGCGTGGTTTAGTGCAGTGACGTCGGCCGCGCGCCCGTGCCCGCTGCAGCGCGCCGCGAGGCGGCGTATCCTCAGCGGTTCCCCGTTCGCCCTTTTTACTGGAGGCCCCATGGAACTACGCAGGATCGGCACTTCCTCGTTGCAGGTCGCCCCGCTCATGTTCGGCGGCAACGTCTTCGGCTGGACCGCAGATGAAGCCACCTCGTTCTCGATCCTCGACGCCTTCACCGACGCCGGCCTCAACTTCATCGACACCGCCGACGTCTACTCAGCCTGGGTGCCCGGCAACCAGGGCGGCGAGTCGGAGACGATCATCGGCAAGTGGATCGCGAAGAGCGGCAAACGCGACAAGGTGGTGATCGCAACGAAGGTCGCAAAAGATGCGCGCCGCCCGGGACTTTCCGCCGCCAACATCGCGGCTGCCGTGGAAGATTCGCTGCGTCGTCTGCAGACCGATTACATCGACGTGTACTTCTCGCACGAGGACGACCCGAAAGTCCCGCTCGAGGAAACACTCGGCGCGTATCAGCGGCTGATCGAGGCCGGCAAGGTGCGTGTGATCGGCGCGTCGAACTACACGGGTGCGCGCGTCGAGGAAGCGCTCGCGGTTTCGACGAAGTCCGGCCTGCCCGCGTACCAGATCATCCAGCCCGAATACAACCTGTACGACCGCGCCCGGTACGAGGCCGATCTCGAACCGGTGGCCATGGCGCAGAAGCTTGCGGTCGTGCCCTATTACAGTCTCGCGAGCGGCTTTCTCTCGGGCAAGTACCGTTCGCGTGAGGATCTCGCGAAGAGCACGCGTGG
>NZ_JAMBPS010000023.1:0-114272 GCF_024206515.1 Paraburkholderia sp. CNPSo 3281
GGACCGATTCGAGCGTGCGCGCGCCGGCCGCGAGCGCGCGCTTTTCGCGCGGGGTGAGGCGCTTCACCCAGTACTCGGCGCTCGAGGCGCGCGCCCGGTCGGCGAACTCGAATTGCGCGAGTACCTGTACCGGCTTGCGCGAGCGCGTGTAACGCGCGCCCGTGCCGCTCGCGTGCTGGGCGAAGCGGGCGGCGACGTCAATGGCGATGCCCGTGTAGACGCTGCCGTCGGCGCATTCGAGCATGTAGAGGAACCACGGCATAGTTCTGGAAGCGATGATCGTTATGGGCGAGCGTGTCTCAGGGCACGCACCGCGCGAGTTTTACGGCTGAGTCACGCTCGAAAAGGATTGCGCTCATTGAGCTCGTGCATGTAGGCGTGAATGTGGTTCGTCTCGCTTTCGAGAAAGCGCGCGACGGCATCGGAGAACGCGGGATGGGCGAGCCAGTGCGCCGAGCGCGTGGCGGTGGGCAGGAAACCGCGCGCCATCTTGTGTTCGCCTTGCGCGCCGCCTTCGAACACGTCGAGCTTTTCTTCGATGCAGAATTCGAGCGGCTGATAATACGCGGTCTCGAAGTGCAGGCAGGGCACGTGTTCGAGCGCGCCCCAGTAGCGGCCATAGAGCGTGCCGCCTCGACCGTTCTCACCGCGCTGCCAGACCACGAGCGAACTCGCGATCGGCTTGCCTTCGCGCTCGGCGATCACGAGCAGCAGATTCTCCGGCATCGTTTCGCCGATCATGCGGAAGAAGTCGAGATTCAGGTACGGCGAAGAGAAATGCTCGCGGTAGGTTTGCCGGTAGCAGCGGCTGAAAAAGCGCCACTCGGTGTCGCTGATGTCCTCGCCGCGCACGCGCCGCATCGTCACGCCCGCCTCGTGCACCTTGCGCCGTTCGGCGCGGATGTTCTTGCGCTTCTTCTGTTCGAGAGTCGAGAGGAAATCGTCGAAGTCGCGATAGCCGTCGTTGAGCCAGTGAAACTGCACGCCTTCGCGCTGCATCATGCCGAGGCCGGTCAGCGCCTCGGCGTCTTCGGCGGTCGGGAAGAGCACGTGCAGCGACGAGACGTCGGCCTGCTCGGCGAAGGCGAGCAGCGTTGCGGCCAGATGGCGGCGCGCGGTTGCGTCGGCGGCGATCAGACGTGTGCCTTGGACCGGCGTGAACGGCACGGCGCACAGGAGTTTCGGGTAGTACTCGAGGCCGTTGCGCTTGTATGCGTCGGCCCAGGCCCAGTCGAACACGTACTCGCCGTACGAGTGGCCCTTGAGATACACGGGCGCAGCGGCGGCGAGGCGGCCCGTGCGCGTGTCGGTGAGCGTGACGAATTGCGCGGCCCAGCCCTCGTTCGGCGTGGTGCAGCGCGTGGCGTCGAGCGCCGCGAGGAATTCGTGGCGCAAAAAGGGCGTAGGCTGCGCCTGGCGTGCGAGCAGCGCGTTCCATTCGGCGGCGCCGACCTCGGACAGTGAGCCGAGGATGCCCGTGCGATAATCGAAATGTTCCTGTTTCATGCGTGCCCGTTGGCGTGGGATGCGGCTTGGGTGTTTCAGCAGCGCCTGCCGCGGCAAACGGTCATGGTAAAGCAAACGTCCCGAGCGGGTGAGGACCGCCGCGCTTCGTGCAGCGGCGTCAGCCAGGCAGCATCGAGCGGTTTCAATGCGGCATCAAGCAGCCCGAACGTCAGAGCGCGCGCTTTCGTGCGCAGCGCGCCCGCCTCAAGGTTATCGAAATGAAAGAGCGCTTCTTCAATCTCTATACGCACGGCTTTGCGCGCGTGGCCGTGGGCGTGCCGCGCTGCCGTGTGGCCGATCCCGCATTCAACGCCAGCGAGACGCTCGCGCTCGCGCGCGCGGCCGCCGCGCAGGGCGCGGCGCTCGTCGCGTTCCCCGAGCTTGGGCTTTCGGCCTATACCTGCGACGACCTGTTCCATCAGCAAGCATTGCTCGACGCCTGCGAGCGCGCGCTCGCGCAGATCGTGGAAGCGTCGGCGGCGCTGCCGCTCGTGATGATCGTCGGGCTGCCGGTGCGCGCGGGGCATTCGCTCTTCAACTGCGCAGCGGTCGTGGCGGGCGGGCGTGTGGCGGGCGTCGTGCCAAAGAGCTTCCTGCCGAACTACGGCGAATTCTACGAGCCGCGCCAGTTCAGCGCCGCCGATAGTGCGAGCACCGACACCGTGCGCCTCGCCGGCGCGGACGTGCCGTTCGGCGCGTCCCTGCTGTTCGAGGTGCCGCAGGTCGCGGGTCTGCGTTTTCACGTGGAGATCTGCGAGGACGTCTGGGTGCCGATTCCGCCGTCGTCGTTCGCGGCGCTCGCGGGCGCTTCGGTGCTCGTCAATCTTTCGGCTTCGAACGTCGTGGTGGGCAAGGCGGGCTACCGGCAGCAACTGGTGTCCCAACAGTCCGCGCGCTGTCTCGCCGCGTATCTGTACACCTCGGCGGGCAAGGGTGAATCGACCACCGACATGGCCTGGGACGGCCACGCGCTCGTGTGCGAAAACGGCGAGCTGCTCGCCCAATCGGAGCGTTTCTCCGACGACTCGCACCTCATCTTCGCCGATGTCGATCTCGCGCGGCTGCAGCAGGAGCGCATCCGCCAGACCACGTTCGGCGATTCGATCCGCCGCCACGCCGATGAAGTCGCGAAGTTTCGCGTGATTTCGTGCGAGCTGGCGGGCGAGGGCGCATGGCAGCGCGAAACGCTTGCGCTCTCGCGCCGCGTGGAGCGCTTCCCCTACGTGCCGGCCGATCCGAAGCGGCGCGACGAGCGCTGCAACGAGGTCTACAACATCCAGGTGCAGGCGCTCGTGCAGCGGCTTTCGCAGGCGGGCATCAAGAAGGTGGTGATTGGCGTTTCGGGCGGGCTCGACTCCACGCATGCGCTGCTCGTCTGCGCGAAGGCGATGGATCGCCTCGGGCTGCCGCGCGCGAACATCCTCGCGTACACCATGCCGGGGTTTGCCACGAGCGAGCGCACGCTGCGCCAGGCGCGCGAACTGATGGCGCTCGTGGGCTGCATGGCGCGCGAAATCGATATTCGCCAGAGCTGCATGCAGATGCTCGAAGACCTCGGCCATCCGTACTCGGAAGGCAAGGAAAGCTACGACATCACTTTCGAAAACGTGCAGGCCGGCGAGCGCACGAATCACCTGTTCCGCCTCGCCAACTTCAATCACGCGATCGTGATCGGCACGGGCGATCTCTCCGAGCTTGCGCTCGGCTGGTGCACCTACGGGGTGGGCGATCACATGTCGCACTACAACGTGAATGCGAGCGTGCCGAAAACGCTCATCACGCACCTCGTGCGCTGGGTGGCCGAAACGGGCCAGATTGGCCAGAACGGGGAGAGCGGCCGCGACGTGCTCGAAGCGATTCTCGCCACCGACATCAGCCCGGAGCTGATCCCCGGCAAGTCCGATGGCGCGCCCGAGCAGAAAACCGAAAGCACGATCGGCCCCTACGAGCTGCAGGACTTCAACCTCTACTACACGCTGCGCTTTGGCTTCGCGCCTTCGAAGGTCGCGTTCCTCGCGCGCCACGCGTGGGGTGAGCGCGAGGCGGGCGCGTGGCCCGAGAACGCGAAGGTCGCACGCAATCAGTACGATCTCGCGTCGATCAAGCGCAATCTGCGCATTTTCCTCGACCGCTTCTTCCGCCAGAGCCAGTTCAAGCGCACCTGCATTCCGAATGCGCCGAAGGTCGGCTCGGGCGGCTCGCTGTCGCCGCGCGGCGACTGGCGCGCGCCAAGCGATTCGGAGTCGGTGGTCTGGCTCGCCGATCTGGAGCGCGTGCCCGATGAAGCGGGCGTGGCGAGCGCGGCGCCTGCGGGCAAGCCCTCGGCGTGAGCCCCGGCTGCACAGCGTAGAATCCCGATAGGTTCCGAAATTTTCCGACAAATCCGATAACGAGACGAGGTTCGCCATGAAACGCATTACTGCCGTGATCAAACCGTTCAAGCTCGACGAAGTGCGCGAGGCGCTCGCCGAAGTGGGCCTCACGGGCCTGACCGTCACCGAGGTCAAGGGCTTCGGCCGCCAGAAGGGCCACACGGAGCTTTACCGCGGCGCCGAATACGTGGTCGACTTCCTGCCGAAAGTGAAGATCGAGGTGGTGGTCGCGAGCGACCAGGCTGACCAGGTGATCGACGCGATCATCGGCGCGGCGCGCACCGGCAAGATCGGCGACGGCAAGATCTTCGTGACCGACGTGGAGCGCGTGATCCGCATCCGCACGGGCGAGGAAAACGAAGCGGCGGTTTGAGGCTGCGCGCTTTGCTGTGCCGGTCCCCGAGGTACACGAAGCACCTGATGCACCAATAGAAAAGGGGACGGCGCCGCTCGCGCGGCGGCCCGTCCCCAGCATAAAAAACGGTGCGATACCCTTTCGGACATCGCACCGATACGCGCCTCTCGCAGCAGCGTGAAAACGTCGATGTAGCTGTTCGTTCTACACTCGCTTCAAATTAGAACGAGTGCTGGATACCTGCGTACACGCCAACCTGGCTGTGGCCCGGAACCGGGTTGCCCGTGCTTGCAGCCGTACCGAAGTTATTGGCGTTCAGGCCGAAGTTGGCCGTCTTGCTGTTCTGCACCGTGCCTGCCTGGATGTCGAGCAGCGTGCGCTTGGACAGGTTGTACGAGCCGCCGATCGTGTACAGCGTGGCGTTGCCGCCACCGTTGTTCGCGTTCACGTGGTAGACCGCTGCGATCAGCGCCGCAGCCGGCGTCATTTGCCACGTCACACCGCCCCACTCGTGATCGAGCGTGGTCGGCTGGCCGATGATGCCCGGATTCATGCCCGACGAGCGGATGGCTTCGTAGCCGCCCTGAACCTTGAACGCGCCGAGGAACAGGTTGAACATGGCCATGTAATCGCGCGAGTAAGCGAATACGCCGTTGCCGTTACCTTGTGAGGTGGAGAGCGGCGTCTTCGTGCTGCCGTCCAGCGCGTTGTACAGGCCGCCGAGCTGACCATTGTTCGGATTGCGGATTTCATCATACAGGCCGCGGATCTGGAACAACGAGCTCGTGTAGGTCAGTTGCAGGCCAGCTTCGCGACCCGACGGCGTCGTGTTGTTGCCGTTCCAGTTCGTCGCGTTCGAGAACGCGTACTGGCCGTACACGTCAAAGCCGTACCAGTTTGGCGACTGGTACGAAATGTTGTTGCTCGATTGCGGCCAGTTGCGGCCACGGACCATCGAAGCCGACGACCAGTTCGACTGACCGAACGGGTCGAAGTCCCAAATGCCGTTGGAGATGAACAGCATGCGGCCAGCGAGCAGCGTACCGAACTGGTCGTTCGCGACACCGATAGTTGCCCAGCGATTCCAGAGCGAGCCGGCCGAGCCGAGCGAGCCGTTCGCGGTGCTGAAGCTGCCTTCCAGGTGGAACAGAACCTTGTTGCCTCCACCGATGTCTTCAACGCCCTTCATGCCCCAGAGGCTGGTGCCCCAGTAGCCGCTTTCGAGCTGAACCTGGCTGGAGCCGTGGGTGGCTTGACCATTTGCGCCGCTGCCGGCACCAATGCCGTTCATATATGCCACACCCATGTCCAGGCGGCCGTAGAGCGTGACGCTGCTTTGTGCATGCGCGATCACGCCAGCCGACATCAATGCTGCGGCGAGCAAAGCTTTCTTCATCTTCTCCTCCATACCCTGTCAAAGAGTCAACCTTAGTACTGCGAAAGACGTCCGTGCGCTTGGCGGCGCTGCGAACAGAAATCGTCGCGTAAGGGAGAATTACCCCGAGGACCGGCGTACGGGCTGGTGCCGCTGCATGACCCGGGCTGGGTCGTCTTGCAGGTCCCCTGGTTGACTGGCATCTCCCGTTCTTTTTGAAGTGAAACTACTTTTAATGAACTTTGTTTTGCTACTTTGGTTACTAATTTAGCAAAAAAGGTCCGCGCTGGCGAACTAATTCGTGCTCGCACCCCGGGATGTCGTCAAATTGCAATATGGTCTTCCTGGATGGTGGTCAGAGAGGGACTACAAACAGATCGAAAACCTTGCGGGACAAGGGACTCACGTCAATCGAACGGCTGAGTTCAGGATTGCCACTATTGACGGGAGATTTCACAAGGAGTAATGCGAAAAACGCCGTTTTTAGTCATAAACAGCCGGCTTTTCGAGGGTGAAAGACCCAAAAAGAAAAGGCGCTGTAAGCGCCTTGTAAAACTACTTTTACTACATCGCCGAAAGGCGGCGACCCTGCGAGTCGTCTTACTTGAGGCTGCCCGAAAGGAACTGGCGCAGGCGCTCGCTCTTCGGATTGGCGAAGACCTCGGCCGGCTGGCCTTCCTCTTCCACGAGCCCCTTGTGCAGGAACATGACGTGGTTGGAAACGTTGCGCGCGAAACCCATTTCGTGTGTGACCACGATCATCGTGCGGCCTTCCTCGGCGAGCTTCTGCATGACCTTGAGCACTTCGCCCACGAGCTCGGGGTCGAGCGCCGAAGTGGGCTCGTCGAACAGCATGACGTCGGGGTGCATGGCGAGCGCGCGGGCAATCGCCACACGCTGCTGCTGACCGCCCGAGAGGTGCGAGGGGTATTGCTTCTCCACGCGCGGCGCGAGACCGACCTTCTCCAGATAGGTGCGCGCGCGATCTTCGGCTTCCTTGCGCGACAAGCCCAGCACGTGCACGGGCGCCTCGATCACGTTCTCGAGCACCGACATGTGCGACCAGAGGTTGAAGTGCTGGAACACCATGGCGAGCTTGGTGCGCACGCGCTGGAGCTGCTTCGCGTCGGCGGGGTGAAGTGCGCCCGTGCGCTTGTCCGCGCGCGTGGCGACTTCCTCGCCATCCACCACGATGCGCCCGGCGTTGGGCTGCTCGAGGAAGTTGATGCAACGCAGCATCGTGCTCTTGCCCGATCCGGACGAGCCGATCACGCTGATCACGTCGCCGGCATTGGCTTTCAGGGACACGCCCTTGAGGACTTCGTTGTCGCCGTACTGCTTGTGGATGGAGTCGACAAACAGCTTCTGCTTCTGGGAGTTCATCAATTGACCTTTAAACACGCCCTCGCGGGCTCACTTGCCTTGCGGTCGCAGGTATGCGAGCCAGCGGCGCTCCGCGCGGCGGAACAGCCACACGAGCGTGAAAGAAATGATCAGGTACAACAGCGCGGCGATGCCAAACGCGCCGAACGACTGATACGTCGCCGAGTTCACGTCGCGCGCGATCTTCAGGATGTCCGGCACGGTGGCCGTGAAGGCCACGGTCGTTGCGTGCAGCATCAGAATGACTTCGTTGCTGTAGTAGGGCAGGGCGCGGCGCAGCGCCGAAGGCAGGATCACGCGCCGGTACAGCGTGAATTGCGACATGCCATAAGCGCGTGCGGCCTCGATCTCGCCATAGGGCGTGGCCTTGATCGCGCCCGCGAAGATTTCGGTGGTGTACGCGCAGGTGTTGAGCGTGAACGCCAGCAGCGTGCAGTTCATGCCGCTTCTGAAGAACGCGCTCGTCAGTTCGTGGTTGCGCACGATCTCGAGGCTGTATAGGCCCGTGTAGCACAGCAGGAGTTGCACGTAGAGCGGCGTGCCGCGGAAGATGTACGTGTAGAGCCACACGAGCCCGGCGAGCCACTTCTTCTTCGACACGCGGGCCACGGCGAGAGGCACCGAGAGGCAGAAGCCGAGCCCGATCGAGATGACGAGCAGCCACAGCGTGATGGCCACGCCGCTGAAATGGTAGCCGTCGGAAAAGAGATAGTTGCGCCAGTATTGCTGGATCAGTTGGACAAAGTCTTGCATGGTCTTGGCCTCGCGCGATTCAGAGATCCGCCTTGCGCACACCGGTGGAGTAGCGCTTGTCGAGATACATCAGCACGAAGTTGGAGACCGTGGTGATGACGAGATAGATCGCGCCGGCGAGCAGCGTGAAGAAGAAGAAGCGCAGCGTGCCCTTGCCGGCGTCCTGGCTTGCCTTCACGACGTCGGCGAGGCCGATGATCGAGACGAGCGCCGTGGACTTCACGAGCACCTGCCAGTTGTTGCCGATGCCGGGCAGCGCGAAGCGCATCATCTGCGGGAACATGATGCGCGTGAACACCTGCCAGCCCGTCATGCCGTAGGCGTGGCCCGCTTCGAGCTGGCCCCGCGGCACGGCGAGGAACGCGCCGCGGAACGTCTCGGTGAAGTACGCGCCGTAGATGAAGCCGAGCACGACCACGCCCGCCAGGAACGGATCGATGTCGATCTGATCCCAGCCGAGCATGTCGGTGAGGTTGTTCAGCCAGATCTGGATGCTGTAGAAGAGCAGCAGCATGAGCACGAGATCGGGCACGCCGCGAATGAGCGTGGTGTAGAGCGTGCCGGCGCCGTGCGCGACGCGGTTTTTGGAGAGCTTGGCCGCCGCGCCGATCAGCCCGAGCACGAACGAGAGCGCGAGCGACAGCACGGCGAGCTTGACGGTCTGCCAGGTGCCGGCGAGGATCAGCGGGCCGTAGCCTTGAAGAAACATGGGCAAGTCCTTGACGGTGCGCTTCTCACACCGCGAAAGGCGCGGCGCTTTTCTGCCGCGGTTCAAATCCGTTCATGGCCGCGCGGTTTCTAGCCTGGTCGCGCGCGGCCGATGCGATTGCGCTCGTGAGCGCGCCTGTGACTGTATACGAAGCCCGGTGGCGGTCTATCGGGGAGCCCCCGGGGCTTTTGATGTGTCGTGGCGCGAGGCGCGAGCGGTGGTGTCTCGTTGTTTATTTACCTGCGTATGCTTTCCCGTTCACTTGCCTTTGTAGATATCGAAGTCGAAGTACTGCTTCGCGATCTTCTCGAACGTGCCGTCGGCGTGAATCGCGACCAGCGCCGTGTTGAACTTCGCCTTGAGTTCGGCATCGTCCTTGCGCAGACCGATCGCGGTGCCGTCGCCGATCGTCGCCGGGTCTTCCACTTCCGGGCCCGCCCACGCGAAGCCCTTGCCGCGCGGCGTTTTCAGGAAGCCGAAATCCGCCTGGACCTCGTCTTGCAGCGTGGCGTCGAGGCGCCCGGCGATCAGATCCTGGTAGACCTGATCCTGATTCTGGTACGAGATCACGTTCACGCCCTGCGGCGCCCAGTGCGCCTTTGCGTACGCTTCCTGGGTCGAGCCCTGCTCGACGCCCACGTTCTTGCCCTTGAGCGAAGCCGGCGTGGGCAGAAGCGGCGAGCCCGTGCGCGCGAGCATGCGTGCGGGCGCATCGAACATCTTCGCGGAGTAGTCGATTCTCTGGGCGCGCTGCGGCGTGATGGTCAGCGACGACACGATCGCGTCGAACTTGCGGGCCTTGAGCGCGGGGATAATGCCGTCGAGGTCGTTTTCGACCCAGACGCACTTCACGTTCATGCGCGCGCACAGGGCTTTCGTGAGGTCGACATCAAAGCCGACGATCTGTCCGTTCGGCGCTTTGGATTCGAACGGCGCATAGCTGGCGTCCACGCCGATGCGCACGGTTTTCCACTCTTTGGCGGCGGCGCTGCCCGCGATCAGGGCGAGCGCCACGCACACTGCAAACTTCTTCATCATTCTCCTGTCGAGCCGGAGCGAGTGCTTTTTTAGCACTGACTCCGTCCCATGCACGACTGATACGGGTGGCGCGGCGCGGTAAGGGGCGCGCGACCGACGCAAGGCGGACCGGCTCGTGGCCGTTGGCCGCCATTCTAGGCGATCAAAAATGCGGGTCGGAAAGCGCGACGCGCTCCGGCCCCGGTGGCAGCGCGCGCTGGCGGGGCGGGGTCGCCGCCACGGGGTGTTCATCCCGAGCCATCAGGCTCGCGCTGGCCGAAAAGCGCGGTATTTTACCCGAAGCCGGAGGCCGTGCGGGTCTGACGCAGGGCGACGCTGGCAGCGCAGCCCATTGATGTTGCTGGCGAAACGATGCGGTGCGCCCCTGCCGATTGTGCAAGCGGGCCGCCGCCCTTACCTTGTGATATCGACATGATTGACCGGAGATTGCCATGCTGACTATCCGACGCGCCGACGAACGCGGCCACGCCAACCACGGCTGGCTCGACTCGTACCACAGCTTTTCGTTTGCTGACTATTTCGACGAAGCGCACATGCACTACGGTGCGCTGCGGGTGCTCAACGACGACCGTATCGCGGGCGGCCAGGGCTTCGGCGCGCACGGCCACCGCGACATGGAGATCGTGACCTATGTGCTTTCCGGCGCGCTCGCGCACCGCGACAGCATGGGCAACGGCTCGACCATCCGCCCCGGCGACGTGCAGCGCATGAGCGCAGGCACCGGCGTGATGCACAGCGAGTTCAACGGCTCGAAGGAAGAGGAAGCGCACCTGCTGCAGATCTGGCTGCTGCCGCGCGAGCGGGGCGGGGCGCCCGGCTACGAGGAAAAGCGTTTCGATGACGCCGACAAGCGCGGGCGGCTGCGCCTCGTCGCCTCGCCCGACGGGCGCGACGGCTCGGTGACCGTGCAGTCGGATGCCTCGATCTACGCGGCCCTCGTCGACGGCGAGGAGCGCGTCGAGTATGCGGTGCCCGCCGGGCGGCGCGTCTATCTGCATGTCGCGCGCGGCGCGCTGGACGTGAACGGTCAGCGCCTCGAAGCCGGCGATGCCGCGATGATCGAGGCCGAGGCGGGCGTCGCGCTCGCGAGGGGCGCAGCGGCCGAAGTGCTGCTGTTCGATCTCGCCTGAGCCTTTGGCCGAAGGCGGCCGGCGGTTGTCCGCGCCATGAAAAAAGCGCCGCGGGGTGCGAATCCCGCGGCGCTTTGTCACGTGTGTTGCGCGATTACTGCTGCGCGGCCGGTGCCGAAGCGCCGCCCTTGTGGTGCTGCTCCCAGCGCTCACGCATCTGTTCGTGGCGCTGCTCCATCTTCGCGAAGCGCTCCTTGATCGCCGTGCTCACGGTCGTCTTCTGCTGGTCGTTCAGGCCGTTGTAGAAGGCGAGCCACGCTTGCGTGGTTTGCTCGCGCAGCTGCTGGTTCTGCTGCTCGACCTGCTCGTGCGCCGTGTGCATGGCGTTCAGGTCGAGGATCGGCTGGTTCTTCATCGAATCGAACTGCTGCTTCATCTGTTCATGATTCTTGCGCATGGCCTGACCGTTCTGCTTCATCGTGTCGAGCGCGGCCTGCCACTGCTTTTCCTGCGCGGCGTTCAGGTTCAGCTTGTCGTGCAGATTCTTGAAGCCAAGCATGAAGTCGCCGTGCATGCCGGGGCCGCCATGCATGTCCGGAGCGCCGTGCATCATGCCGGGACCGCCCGGGGGCGGCGGGGTCTGGGCGTTGGCGGCGGTGGCGCCCACGGTGAGCGCGAGCGAGGCAGCGGCGATGGCGAGAAGGCGCGAAGTCGTCTTGTACATGGTGATGCTCCTGACAAATCCATGAGGGTTTTATCCGGTCTGGCGCGGCGCCCTGGAAAGTGGTGGCGCTCGCAACCGGTGTCCCTAGCGTATCGACCCGGCAGGCAGCGCGTGTTACGCGGCGGCCCGCCGAGATTACGCGACATTACACGCGCCTTTCGTGGTAACACCTCGTAACCCAGATGGAAGAGCTGTAAGCAAACGGCCCGTGCGCGCGCGTTACACTTCATCCCATGGCTACTCAAATCCTTGTCGTCGACGACGACCTCGAACTACGCGACCTCCTGCGCGACTATCTCGCGCGCCAGGGCATGGAAGTCTCGGTGCTGCACGACGCCGGCTCGCTGGAGCGGCGGCTCGAGCGCGAGCGCCCGGACCTGATCGTGCTCGACCTGATGATGCCGGGCGTGGACGGCCTGACCGCGCTGCGCAAGCTGCGCGCAGCCGGCGACGACATCCCCGTCATCATGCTCACGGCGCGCGCGGACGACGTGGACCGCATCGTCGGCCTCGAACTCGGCGCGGACGACTATCTCGGCAAGCCGTTCAACCCGCGCGAGCTGCTCGCGCGCGTGCAGGCCGTGCTGCGCCGGCGCCGCACGGTGCCTTCGGCGGCGGCGCCCGAGCAACGCGAGCCGTACGCGTTCGGCCGCTTCACGCTCGACTTCCAGTCGCGCACGCTGCAGCAGGAAGGCAAGCCCATCATGCTGTCGGGCAGCGAGTTCGCGCTCCTGAAGATTTTCGTGAACCACCCCATGCGCACGCTGACGCGCGAGCGCCTGCTGGAACTGCTGCACGGTCCCGAGTACGACGGCACCGACCGCGGCATCGACGTGCAGGTGTGGCGTCTGCGGCGCATTCTCGAAAGCGACCCGTCCACGCCGCGCTTTATTCAGACCGTACGCGGGCGCGGCTACGTGTTCGTTCCCGACGGCGAGCAGGGCAACCATGCGCCGGCCGGTTGATTCGCTGTTCGGGCGCCTCGCGGTCATCTTCATCGGCGTTCTGCTGGTGTCGCACGTCGCCTGGTTCACGCTCATGCGCGTCGAACACAATCAGATGCAAACGCGCTACGCCGTCGAGGAAGCGACCTTCCTCGTCGACGCGGTGCGCCAGCACGTCGAGCGCGAGCCCGACCAGCCGCTGCCGTCGCGCGTGCAACTCGTCGATCCGGCGAGTCCCGCCGTGCCGCCGGTCACCGAACGCATGCCCGAACCGCTGCGCCGTTTCATCGACGACGTGCGCGAGCGCATGCCGCCCGGCACCGACGTGCGCGTCGGGCCGCCCGGCGGGCCACCCACGCTTTGGGTGCGCGGGCCGCAGGACGCCCGCTGGATCGTCCTGCCGGGCCAGCCGCTGCGCATCATGCGGCCGCTCGACAAGTTTCTGCCCTGGGTCATCACTATTTTCGGCACCGCCGTGATCGCTGCGCTCGTGGCCGCGTGGATGCTGCAACAGCCGCTGAGCGCGCTCGCGCAGGCCGTCGGGCGCTTCGGCCGCGGCGAGCCCGTGCCGCCCGTGCCCGAACGCGGGCCGCGCGAGCTGCGTCAGCTCACGCTGGGTTTCAACCAGATGGTCAAGGAAGTCGAGCGCACCGAGAAAGACCGTGCTGTCATGCTGGCGGGCGTCGCGCACGATCTCAAGACGCCGCTTGCCCGGCTGCGGCTGCGCGCCGAAATGATGGACGAGCAAAAGGTGCGCGACGGCGTGGTGCGCGACGTCGAGTCGATGGCCCACATCGTCGACCAGTTTCTTGTGTTCGCGCACGACGGCGCCGATCGCAGCGAGCCCGTCGAGGTCGACGACCAGTGCGAGCGCATCGCGCGCAACCACCGCACGGCGAGCGGCGAGGCGATTGCGATCGAAACGCATCTGCGCGCGGGTCCGGAGTTTCGTCTGCCCGCGGCCACGCTCGAGCGCGTGGTCTCGAACCTGCTCGACAACGCGCATGCGTACGGCGCACCGCCGGTCGTGATCGAGAGCGAGCGCGGCCCGACGGGTTTCTCGCTCACTGTGCGCGACCACGGCAAGGGCATCCCCGATCAGGATCTGACGCAGGCGAGCCGGCCGTTCGTGCGCCTCGACCCTGCGCGCGGCGGCAACGGCCACAGCGGCCTCGGCCTCGCGATCGTCGAGCGGCTCGTGCGCCGCGCGGGCGGCGAGCTCTCGATCGGCAACGGCGAGAGCGGAGGGCTCGCGGTGCGCATGACGTTTGCGTTCGACGTGGTGGAGCGCACCATAACCGAAGCGGCGCAGATCTGGTAAGTCGCGTTGGAATTGCCTTGGCGGGAGCCCGCACCGAACGGGTGGGGCATGGCCGGATGCGCTTGACCTGGTACTGACGAGGTTGGACCGGACGTTCGGCCCGAAGGCGGCGCCAGAGCGACGCCAGGATCAGTCAGGTCAGGTTGGGCGCAGCCGCTCAGGCCGTGAAGAGCGTGTCGAGCGCGGCGGCGGCCTCGTTGTCCACCGTGTTGTAGGTCACGGTGTCGGCCTCGAAGATGTAGTGCGTGGTGTACTTGCCGAGGCGGGCAAGAATCTCTTCCTGAATCAGCTCGGGCGTGGCGTCGAGTTTCAGGTACCACGCGGTCGATGACAGGCGCGTCTGGAACGCGCCGTACTCGACCATCAACTGGTCGAACGCGAGCGCATCCTGATCGCGGCAGACAATGACCAGATTTCCCTTCATGCATGCCTCCAGATTTGTGCGGAACACCGAAGTGGCGCCGTTTGAGTCATGCGCACCGTATGGACTGGCGCGCACCGTTCATCCCATGATACCGCGCCTCGCCGGTTGAGCCTGGCGAGCCCCGCAGCCTCGTACGGGCATCCCTCGTGTGATCGACTGCGCAAGCTCGTTGCGCACTCACCAGGTCGGCGCCGCGGCGCGCGGCGGCACGACGCCCTCAGCCGTCATGGCCTCGCAACGGTCGCGCCCTGCCGCCTTCGCCATGTAGAGCGCGAGGTCGGCGCGGCTCATCAGACGCTCGGGCTGATCCTGCGCGGCCGCAAGTTCCGTCACGCCGATGCTCACGCTCACGCTCGCTTCCTCGGGCAGTTCCGCGCAAATGCGTTTGCCCACCTGCTCGCGCAGGCGGTCGAGCACGGCGAGGCCCGTGGCGAGCGAGGTTGCGGGCAGCAGGATGCCGAACTCCTCGCCGCCCAGACGGCCGACGGCGTCGTCGGCGCGCAGTTCGGCGCGACAGGTCTCCACGAAATGCTGTAGCGCGCGGTCGCCCGCCGGGTGGCCGAAGCGGTCGTTGATCTGCTTGAAGTAGTCGAGGTCGGCAATCGCCATGCACAGCGGTTTGCCTGCGGCGTAGGCCGCGTCGATCTCGCGGCGCAGCAGGTCGAGGAAGTAGCGCCGCGAGAGCGCGCCGGTCAGCGCGTCGTGGCGCGCCTCGGCGGCGAGCAGGGCGTTCGCGGCCTGCAGCTGCCCGGCGAGATCGCGGCTCGCATGGTGCAGACGCCGCTCGCGCACCCACGAGACCGAGATCACCGCCGCGAGCGCCGCCGTGCCCGCGAGCGTGAGGAAAATGAGAAGCCGGTCGCGCTGATGGTTCGCGATCAGCTCGGACCACGCATTGACCGGATCCACGAGATGCGCCGAGAGCCCGGAGTTCAGGCCGCCGCGCTGTTCGTAGAGGGCTGGCGCGCGTTGGCCCGGCAACGCGATCATTTGCGCGGCGTCGGCGCGCGGGATCCACGGCGCTTCGCTCAACGCGGTTTGCGATGCCGGGCCCAGCTCGAGCGGCGCGAAGCGCTCGCGCAGATAGGTGTTCACGCGGTCCACCGCGTTCATTTCGGCGACGTGCGAGCCCGGCAAGGCGCGTCCTTCGAGCGCGCTGTCGTGGGCCATGATGATGACGCCATTGTTGTCCGCGACGAAGGTGCCCGGGTGGGTCACCCAGTGGCGCAGCCGCGCGATGCTGACCTTCGCGACCACGGCGCCGACCAGCAGGCCGTCGTCATAGGCGGGCGCCGCGACGAAAATGCCGGGCTCGCCGCTTGCCGTGCCCACGCCGTAGGCTTCGGAGAACGCCCCGAGCAGCGTGTCGTTCAGATACGCGCGCGGACGCATGTCCACGCCGACGTAGGTGATTTTTTCGAGCGCATTGCTCGAGGCGATGCAGATGCCGTTGGCGTTGACGAGCCAGATCGCATCGAGCCCGGAGAAGCCCTGGGCGTCGTGGAGAAAGCGGTCGACCCCGGCGAGCGCCGGCACGCCTTGCAGCTCCTTGCGCCGCGCCAGTTCCGTCGAATCGCTCGACGCGGCATAATGCGCGGCCTCGGTAAGCGCCTGCTGGACGACGCGGGTCTCTGCCATCGTCGCCGGAATGGCGCGCGACATGGCGAGGTCGCTGGCGATCACTTCGGCCATGTTGTCCACGACCGAGCGCATCATCTGGCGCTGTGCGGCGAGCGCGGCCTCGAACTCCTGGCGGACCATGCGGTCCGCGAGCCAGTCGGCCGCCGCCCAGCAGACGAGCGCGACCACCACGACCCCGAGGGGTCCGGCTGCCTGACGCAAGAGTCTCCTGTTCATCGGCCTTCTGGTTCGTGAGTGGTAGTGAGGCGTGGGTATCGGCGCCCGTGGGCGTCGGTGCGCCACCGACGGAGCGTGTCGATTTTACCCCTCGAACGGGGCTGGCGAGCCCGCTCTCGAAGCGTCAGCGCGGCGTTGCAAGGCGGCGCGAGCGGGCGGCGGCGCGAGCGTGGATCGCTAACATGCAAGCCGCATGCCGTCAGCACGGCGATACACGGCGATGAGCGGGGTGGAGGGGGCGTAAGTGTGGACAGAGTGGTTTCGTGCGCGGGGTTCACGCGTGAGCCAGCGTGTGGCGCGCAAGCGACGCCCACTGGCGTTGGCGGCCTGAATGAGGCAGGAGCGGAGTCAGACGCGGCGTCGTTGTGTCATCAAGGCGTCATCGATGCGTCATCACGATGACGTGCACAAGCCGTTCGCGGCGCGTTCTGGAAGCTCTCCAGAAGGCCGGCGAAAGCGCCGCGAAAGCCCGCGTGGTCTGGTTTTCGCGGCCTACCGGACGCGGTTGTGAGTGTCATGAAGGTTGTAGTAGTGTCGTGCCGTTTCAGTCGAGGCAAGTCCAGTCGCCCGCCGCCAGTTGCGACTGCGCGTGCGGTGCGTACCACCGCGGCATCGTCGCCGTGTCATCAACGCCAACGAAATTCTGTGTCCATGCGCCTTGCCTTTGTCGATCCGCCATCCCCGCAGCATCTGCAACGCCTGTCCGGCGGCACGCACGCTATGTCGTCCGCCTTTCTGAAACCCGGCGCGGAGGGCGTCTGAATGGAGTTCAGCTTCAACCTGAACCGCACGGCCAACGCCTCGGCGTGGCGCGTGCTGCCGAACCGCTGGGACTTCGTGGCGTTCCCGCTGATGATCGGCCTGATCGCGATGGCGGCCGTGGGCTTTCACGAAACGATGGCGCCCATCGCCACGCTCAAGACCCAGGTCATCTCGCTCGATCCCGCGAACCTGCCCGAGTACGCCATGCGCACCACGCTGCGCATGCTCGCGGCGATGGTCGCTTCGCTGATCTTCACGCTCGTGTACGGCACGCTCGCGGCGAAGAGCCGGCGCGCGGGCCAGCTGCTCGTGCCGATTCTCGACATCCTGCAGTCGGTGCCGGTGCTCGGCTATATCTCGTTCACGGTCACGTTCTTTCTCGCGCTGTTTCCTTCGCGCGTGCTGGGGGCCGAGCTCGCGGCGATCTTCGCGATATTCACGAGCCAGGCCTGGAACATGACCTTCAGCTTCTACCAGTCGCTGCGCACGGTGCCGCGCGATCTGGATGAAGTCTCGCGCGGGTTCCACCTGACCGCATGGCAGCGCTTCTGGAAGCTCGAGGTGCCGTTCTCGATGCCAGGCCTCATCTGGAACATGATGATGTCGATGTCGGGCGGCTGGTTCTTCGTGGTGGCCTCCGAAGCGATCACGGTGGGCAACAACACGATTACGCTGCCCGGCGTTGGCGCGTATCTGGCCCAGGCGATCGCGGAAAAGAACCTGCACGCCGTGGGCTGGGTGATTCTCGCGATGATCGTGGTGATTCTCGCGTACGACCAGTTCCTGTTCCGCCCGCTCGTAGCGTGGGCCGACAAGTTCCGCATGGAAACCACGAGCTCGGGGGAAGCACCTGAGTCGTGGCTGCTCGACCTGATTCGCCGCACCCATCTCATTCATCAACTGCTCGTGCCGCTCGGCTGGCTCTTCGCCAAGGCAGCGCGCATGCCGATCCAGCTGCCGTCGTTTCCGAACGTGACGTTCGCGGCGCCCGTGGCGCGCGGCCGCGCCGGCTTGCGTGCACGCATCGGCGACGCCGTGTGGGCCGTGCTCGTGATCGCATTGACCGTGTTCGTGGTGTGGCGCGTGGTGGCCTTCGTGCGCACTGGCGTGACGCTCGACGAAGTGTGGCACGTGCTCGGTCTCGGCTTCATCACGCTCCTTCGCGTGCTGCTGCTGATCGCCATCGCTTCGGTGATCTGGGTGCCGCTCGGCGTGCTCATCGGCCTGCGCCCGGCGCTCGCCGAGAAGGTGCAGCCGCTCGCGCAGTTCCTCGCGGCGTTCCCGGCGAACCTGCTGTTCCCGGTGTTCGTGATCGTGATCGTGCGCTTTCACCTGAACCCTGACATCTGGCTGTCGCCGCTGATCGTCCTCGGCACCCAGTGGTATATCCTGTTCAACGTGATTGCAGGGGCCACCGCCTATCCGAACGACTACAAGGAAGCGGCGAAGAACTTCCGTATTCGTGGCTGGCAGTGGTGGCGTCAGGCTATGCTGCCGGGCATTTTCCCGTATTACGTGACCGGCGCCATCACGGCCTCGGGCGGCGCGTGGAACGCGAGTATCGTCGCGGAGTTCGTGCAGTGGGGCGACACGAAAGTCGTCGCGCACGGCCTGGGCGCCTACATCGCGCAGACGACGGCGGCCGGCGACTACCCGAAGATCATTCTCGGCATAGCCGTGATGTCGCTCTTCGTCACGCTGTTCAACCGCCTCCTGTGGCGCCCGCTGTACACGTATGCCGAGTCCCGTCTGCGGCTCGACTGATCGACGACTGATCGAACAACGAATGATCGAAGGTAACGCGATGCAAAATCCCAAGACGCTGAGCGCCGCGCACGGCGATGTGCAGACGGCCCCGAACCCGCCGCGCCTCGGCGAAGAAATTCTGAACGTGAAGGACGTGTGCCGGGGCTTCAACAAGTCCCAGGGCGAGCTGCTCGTGCTCGACGACGCCAACCTCCAGCTGCGCGAAGGCGAGATCGTCGGGCTGCTGGGCCGTTCGGGCTCGGGCAAGTCCACGCTGCTGCGCATCATCGCGGGCCTGATCTCGCCCACGTCGGGCGACGTCACCTGGCGCGGCAAGCCCCTCGAAGGGCCGGCCGAAGGCGTGGCGATGGTGTTCCAGACCTTCGCGCTGTTCCCGTGGCTCACCGTGCTGCAGAACGTGGAAGCTGGGCTTGAAGCCCAGGGTGTGGGCGCACGCGAGCGGCGCGAACGGGCGCTGGCGGCCATCGACCTGATCGGTCTGGACGGCTTCGAAAACGCGTATCCGCGTGAGCTTTCCGGCGGCATGCGCCAGCGCGTGGGTTTCGCGCGTGCGCTCGTGGTCGATCCCAATCTCATGCTGATGGACGAGCCGTTCTCGGCGCTCGACGTGCTGACCGCCGAAACGCTGCGTACCGATCTGCTCGACCTGTGGACGCAAGGCCGCTTGCCGATCAAGTCGATTCTGATCGTCACGCACAACATCGAGGAAGCGGTGTTCATGTGCGACCGCATTCTCGTGCTCTCGTCGAATCCGGGTCGCGTGGTGGCCGAGATCAAGGTGCCGTTCAAGCATCCGCGCAACCGTCTCGACCCGGTGTTCCGCAAGCTCGTGGACGACATCTACGCGAAGATGACCGCGCGCCAGACCGACGAGACCACCAAGAAGGGCCTCGAACTCGGCAGCTGGCTGCCGCGCGTGTCGACCAACCTGATGGCCGGTCTGATCGAAACGCTCGCGATGGCGCCATATCACGGCCGCGCCGACATGCCGGAGATCGCGCGCTCGCTGCATCTGGAAGTGGACGACCTGTTCCCGATCGCCGAAGTGCTGCAGAACCTCGGTTTCGCCGACGTGCGCGAAGGCGACGTGCTCCTCACGCCGCCCGCGCGCGTGTTCGCGGAGTTTGGCACGCAGGAGCGCAAGATGATGTTCGCCGAACATCTGCTGCGCCACGTGCCGCTCGCGGCGCGGATCAAGAAGGTGCTCAACGAGCGGCCGGGCCATCGCGCGCCGCGCGTGCGTTTCGAGCAGGAACTGGAGGACTTTCTCTCCGACGGCGCGGCGGAAGAAACACTCGACACCGTGATCGACTGGGGTCGTTATGGCGAGATCTTCTCGTATAACGACCAGTCGGAAATCTTCAGTCTCGAAGACGTGGAGTCCTGAGCGACACGCTGTTCGCAAGCATAAAAAACGGTCGCGGGGTGAGCTAATCCCGCGACCGTTTTTCGTTCAGGGACGACATTACTGGAGCGTACCCCAGCGCTCCACCGCAGGCTCGGCCGTGGCCCACTTCCAGCCCGACTGGTCCTGACAGGCGCTCGCGGTGAACCACTGCTCGGGCGCGTCGGCTTTCTCGCCGTCCTGCACCGAGAACACGAAGTCCTTGCAGAGCGTGAGGGCGTTGGCGAACGCGCGCGTCACGCGCACCTGGCCGTGGCCGTTCTCCACGGGCAACTCGTGCTTGATGCGCCAGATGTCCATGCCGCCCACGGGCAGGCGCCCGGCCGTCCTGGCGATCAGCGCCTGCTGGTCCGCGTGCATGCTCTTCATGAAGCGGCCGACGGCTTCGTCGGTGGCCGCCTGCACGGCAATGCCCACGCCGATGCCCACGGCAGGATTCGCCGTGACGATGCCGGTGGCCGCCGCCGCAGCGGCGCCGCTCGCCGCGCCGATCGACGAGCAGCCGCTCGCCGCGAGCGCGATGCCCGCGCAGAGCGCGGCCAGTGCGATGAGCTTCACGGGGCGAGCCGTCGACGCATCCTTTGCAACGCGCCGTGCGCGCTTCGCGCGCGCGTTCATGCCATTCATTGCAGCGCACCCCAACGCGCCGTGGCGGGTTCGGCCGAGGCCCACTTCCAGTTGTCGCCGTCACGGCACACCGAAGCGACGAAGAAGGCGCTCGAGGCGGCCTTGTCCTTCGTGGCCTCGTGATCGACGGAGAACACGATCTCCTTGCAGTCGAGCGCACCGCTGCTGATCGTGCGGCTCACCGTGACGCGGCCGTGCTCGTCGTCCTCGATCGGGAACGAGTGCGTGATCGACCATGGCGCGACCGCGCCGACTTCGAGCGGGCCCGCCGCGCGGGCGATGCTGTTCTGGGTGTTGGTGTGCACGACGCGCTCGGAGTACTGCACGCCGGCCTTCGCCGCGGCCACGGCGCCGAGGCCAATGCCGGTCGCCACGGCGGCGTTGCTCGTGACTTTCGAGGCGACCGCCGCGCCGGCGATACCGGCGCCCGTTTGTGCGCCTTCGGAGTAGAGCGAGCTGCAGGCCGAGCACGCGAGGCTCGCCACCGTGGCGAGCAGCGTGAGCGACATGACGCGTCGCCAGCGAGGATGAGCGCAAGGGAGCGGGGGCCCGCCGGCAATCGTTTCCATGACCGCCGCTGACACCGATGGCGCAACGCGCGCCCGTGCACTTCGTTCTTGCATGATGATTCCCTGCCGCTAGCCGGATGGCGCCGCATTGCGCGGATATCCAGCATGTTTTGCTTACTTAACGTGCTGCGGATTGTGCAGCACGGAATTGCTTACGGGGATAGGTAAAGTGCAAGGAATTGCAAAAGGGCGTGCACGGCAGGCCGATCTTTGATCGGCTTGCCGTGCCGCTTGCGCCTCGCCGCGCAACGAGCGTGCCGCAATCAGGCGGGGGCAGGGAATCAGGCTTCGTTCGAGTCCGGGTCGGTGGGCGCTTCGCTTTCGCCATCGTCGGCGCCGTAGCTCCCGAGCCGGTTGTAGAGCGTCTTGAGGCTCACGCCGAGCGTGCGCGCCGCGAGACGCTTGTCGCCACCGCAATACTTGAGCGTGCCGAGAATGATCTGCTTCTGCGCATCGGCGAGCGGTGTGCCGATCCAGACGCTCATGGCGTCGCCCTGGGTGACGGGCTTCTTCACGCGCGGCACCAGCTGCGGATGCGCGATCTCCACGACCTTTTCCGCGAGGATGAACGCGCGGTACACGGCGTTTTTCAGTTCGCGCACGTTGCCGGGCCACGACCAGTTACGCACGGTTTCGAGCGCGCGCTTGCTGAACGCCTTTTGCGAGCCTTCCTGGTTGTTCAGTTCGGTCAGGAAATGCTGCGCGAGCAGTTCGCGGTCGCGCTCACGTTCGCGCAGCGGCGGTGCGCGCAGCGGAAACACGGCGAGCCGGTACATCAGGTCCTCGCGCAGGCAGTTTTCCTTCACGGCCGTTACGGGGTCGCGGTTGGTGGCGGCGATGATGCGCACGTCGCCGCGAATCGCCTCGTTGCCGCCTACCGGAAAGTACTCGCCGGTTTCGAGCGCGCGTAGCAGCTTCACCTGATGCAGCAGCGACATCTCGGTGATTTCGTCGAGGAACAGCGTGCCGCCGCGCGCGTGCTCGAAGTGGCCGTCGCGCGCCTGCACGGCGCCCGTGAAGCTGCCTTTTTCGTGACCGAACAACTCGGCCTCGATCAGCTCGTCGGGAATTGCGCCGCAGTTGACCGCGATGAACGGACCGTCGCGGCGCTCGCTGTGCGCGTGGATCGTGCGGGCGATCAGCTCCTTGCCCGTGCCCGATTCGCCGACGATGAGCGCCGTAGCCTCGGTCACGGCCACGCGCTCGATCTGTGCATAAAGATCCAGCATGACGGCCGACGAGCCGTACAGCAGACCGTACGACTGTAGTCCCGCGACGCGCGCATCCGCGTCCGCTGCGGTATTTCCGTTGTTTTCGCTGTTGCGTTTGGTGGCGGCGGGCGAGCCCGGCTCGATTGACGCCATAGGGATGTTCGTCCTGCAAAGGTAGTGGGGGCGTTCACTTCTTCGCGCATCGGCATGCTTCTGCGCGTATCGGCGAACAGGCCCTGCGATCCGGGGCTGGCCGTCCAGGACAGGTGCGGAACTTGCCGCTCCGACGGCCGCGAGATTTGCGTCTTTGAGGTTGGCATCTCGCTAACGCGTAAGCATTTAACCACTGCCGCGCCTGACAGGGCAATGGACCTGTCCAGGCACACCGCGAGCGAGTGTGGCACGCATCGTGCTGCGGAACTTGAAGCGCCCGGCGCCGTCTGCATTGACAGGGGCGGCGCATCGGCCAACGCCCCGGGCGATGTCATTCGGGTCAACTCGCGTCTTCCGTCTTGGACGAGGCGTATCTGGGAGAGAGCGACATGTCGAAGAACCGCAGCGGTTTGGTAGGAACCCTGGTGACCGTCGGCGCGCTTGGCGCCATGGCGGGCATGCTGGCCTGGCGTTTCTCGCAGCGTCACCGCATGCAACGGCAAACTTTTTATCGTGACCTGAGCCGCTGGGAAGGCGAAGGTGGCTCGCTTGCCGATACCACGGACAGCAACGGACTGGGCCCGGAAATGGCCATGGCCGGGGGTGCCTCGGACTCACCGGGACATGGCAGGAAGGGCCGGATGACGAATGGTGTCAACGGCGCGAATGGCTCGGCTGGCATGCCGTGGCCGTTTCCGCATAGCTAGGCGGGCGGGGCGCGGGCCACGCGAGAGCCGTGCCCGCTAGTCTCGAATGAGTCTATAATAGTGATATCAACAACAATCGAGGTTCGGGCGGCCCGCGGTTGACGGTATTGTTGCCTGGATGTAGCAAAACCGCGCATATTGAGGCTTTTGCCGTCTTGGGCGTGCGTCCGACCGTTTCGTACTCCACTGCAGCGCAATCACGTGCGTCGCGACTTCCGCGGTGCCGGACAACGTTGTCCGGCGCGCTTGCGAAGGGCGCGGCGCTCGCGCTTTGGAGCCATTCACCTATCAAGGCTGACGAGACGCGATGCCACATGTATTGATTGTCGATGACGATGCGGAAACCCGCGAGGCGCTGGCGGCCGTGGTGAGCGAAGACGGGCTCACCACCGCGCAGGCAGGCGACCTGCGCGAGGCGCGCATCCAGCTCGTGCGGCAGACGCCGGACGTGGTCTTCACCGACCTGAAGCTGCCCGACGGCAGTGGCACCGACCTTTTCGAGGATCTCGACCCGCGCTCGGGCGTGGAACTCGTGGTCATCACCGGGCACGCGACGGTCGAGACGGCCGTCGATGCGCTCAAGTCCGGCGCGATCGATTACCTGGTCAAGCCGATCAATCTCCAGCGCGTGAAGGCGATCCTGAACCGCCTGCCGCGCGCGGGCGACCTCAAGGCCGAAATCGGCACGCTGCGCGGCGAGTTGCGCCGCATGGGGCGCTTCGGCCTGATGCTCGGCAATTCGCCGACCATGCAGGAGGTCTACGACCAGATCAGCCGGGTCGCGCCTACGCCCGCCTCGGTCATGCTGGTGGGCGAATCGGGCACCGGCAAGGAAGTGGCCGCGCAGACCATCCACCAGCTGAGCCTGCGTCGCAAGCACGAATTCCTCGCGGTGAACTGCGGCGCGATCTCGCCGAATCTGATCGAGTCCGAGATGTTCGGTCACGAGCGCGGCTCGTTTACGGGCGCCGACCGGCAGCACAAGGGCTATTTCGAGCGCGCCAACGGCGGCACGCTGTTCCTCGACGAAATCACCGAAATGCCGATCGAGCTGCAGGTGAAGCTGCTGCGCGTGCTCGAGACCGGCATGTTCATGCGCGTGGGCACGACCAAGGAAATCGAGACCGACGTGCGGCTGATCGCGGCGACCAACCGCGACCCGGAGCAGGCCGTCGCCGAAGGCAAGTTGCGTCTGGACCTTTATCACCGCCTGAACGTGTTTCCGATCAGCCTGCCGCCGCTGCGCGAGCGCGGCAAGGACGTCGAGCTGCTCGCCCAGGCGTTCCTCGACGAACTGAACGAGCGTCACGGCACGAAAAAGCAGTTTCCCGCGGCGGTGCGCGACATGCTGGCGGCCTACCCGTGGCCCGGCAACGTGCGCGAACTGAAGAACTACGTGCAGCGCGCGCACATCATGTCGGGCAACGACGGCGATTTCACGGCGACGGTGCCGCTGCAGATCTCGCTCTCGAAGCCGATTGCCGGCACGGCGGTGACGATCCCGTTCGGCACCTCGCTCGCCGACGCCGATCGCCAGCTCATTCTCGCGACGCTCGAGCAGTGCGGCGGCGTGAAGACGCGGGCGGCGGAAATCCTCGGCATCAGCCTGAAGACGCTCTATAACCGTCTTGTGGAGTACGGCAACGAAAGCGCCGGCAAGGGCGACGCGCCCGCGCGCGTAGCCGGCGTCTGAGCAGCATCCGCGAGCGCGTCTGCATGGTGCGCTCGCACGGCCGGTACGACGCTTGCAGTGTGAGTTTCGCGTCCATCATGAGGAGCGAAAGATGCCGAGCTGCAAATCCAGTGATGCCGTCCGCGTGAAGCCCTGGCTCGCGCATACCCCGAAGCCCGACGAACCGCCGCCGGATCAGCCCGGCGAGCCCGACGTGCCGCCCATCGGCGATCCGCCAGAGCCACCGGGTGAAGTGCCGCACGCGCGACTCCGATTCGACCCTTCGGTCTCCTCTCGATTTCATCGTTCGCGTGGCGCATTGCCCGCCACGTGAGCGTCTGCTCGCACGGCCCGCCGAAGCCATCAGCTGACCCTGACGGTTTTTATGTACTAGTTACAAAGGCTCCACCATTTTTACCGGCGAATTCACGCGGCGAACCCTAGACTATTAAAAAGCGCCACGGCCGCGTGGCCGCCTTCCCGCTGGAGGCATCGACATGAGACATCCTGCCTTGCGCCGCTCCGCACGTTACACGGGCAAGCGTGGCCCGCGCGATTCGCAAGAGAAAAGCAGTTCGCAACAGTCGGACGCGCCGGACCCCGCAGGCCAGAATCGCGCGGTGCCTGGCGTGCCGCCCGACGGCGAGCACAACCAAGGCGGGGCGCGGGCTGAGGGCATCGAGTACCAGCGCGATCTCGGCTCGGAACAGGACGCCTGATCCGCTTCGAACCGCCGTTCGCCGCGCGCTGTGTGCAGGCCGGTTTCCTGGCCTGACAGATCACCGGGGTATTCCGCACTTGCGTGCTTGCCGCGCGGAATTTGCTCGCGCGGCCGGTTGTGAGAATTGATTTTTGCTCCAGACCCTGCCGAACCGGCACGCGTCTTGCGTACGTACCTGAAGCATCGTCTTCGGACCCAACGAAACAGGAGGTAGAGCCGCAATGGGCAGACTGATCGTGGTATCGAATCGCGTTGCGCCGACCCAGGAGGGCCGTCCCGCAGCGGGCGGACTCGCAGTCGGCGTATTGGACGCGCTCAAGGAAACCGGCGGTGTGTGGTTCGGGTGGAGCGGCGAGACCGTCGCGGAGCCCTGCGCACCGGTCATCGAGCAGCAGGGCAGCGTCACCTACGCGACAGTGGGTCTCACCCGGCGTGACTATGACCAGTACTACAAGGGCTTCTCGAATACGACGCTCTGGCCGACGTTCCACTACCGCAACGACCTCGCGCGCTACGAGCGCCAGGAGTACGGCGGCTACCTGCGCGTGAACGTGTCGCTCGCGCGCCAGTTGCAGCCGCTCATCGAGCCCGACGACATCATCTGGGTGCATGACTATCACCTGATTCCGTTCGCGCGCTGCCTGCGCGATCTCGGGGTGAAGAACCCAATTGGCTTCTTCCTGCACATTCCGCTGCCGGTGCCCGAAGTCATGCGCTCGGTGCCGCCGCACGAAGAACTCATGAAGTTCATGTGCCACTACGACGTGGTCGGCTTCCAGACCGGCGCCGATCGCCAGGCGTTTCTCGACTACGTCGAGCGCGGCGGCCATGGCACGGCGAGCGACGACGGCATGGTCCACGCGTGGGACCGCTTCCTGAAGGTCGGGGCGTACCCCATCGGCATCTATCCGGACGCCATTGCCAAGGCCTCGTCGCAGTTCTCCGACCGCAAGGCCGTGCGCAGCCTGCGCGACGCCATGCGCGGACGCAAGCTGATCATGAGCGTGGACCGGCTCGATTATTCGAAGGGGCTCGCCGAGCGCTTCCAGGCGTTCGAGCGCCTGCTGCAGAACGGGCCGGGCTGGCATGGCCGTGTCTCGCTCCTGCAGATCGCGCCGCCAACGCGCTCCGACGTGCAGACCTACCAGACGATTCGCCGCAATCTCGAAGGCGAGGCGGGCCGCATCAACGGCCGTTTCGCGCAGCTCGACTGGACACCGATCCAGTACCTGAACCGCAAGTACGAGCGCAACCTGCTGATGGCGCTATTCCGCGAGGCGCAGGTGGGTTACGTGGCGCCGCTGCGCGACGGCATGAACCTCGTGGCGAAGGAATACGTGGCTTCGCAGAATCCCGACGATCCCGGCGTACTGGTGCTTTCGCAGTTCGCGGGCGCGGCGGAGCAAATGCCCGGTGCGCTGATCGTGAATCCCTACGACCTGAACCAGACGGCCGAGGCCCTGGAGCGCGCGCTCTCCATGCCGCACGCCGAGCGCGTCTCGCGCTACAACGACATGATGGTGTCGCTGCGCGAGAACAATCTTTCGGTGTGGCGCGATACGTTCCTCGCCGATCTGCGCAGCGTCGCGACGGCGGCTTCGGTCACGGCCAGGGCGCGCAACGCCGCGCCGGCGGGGAAAGCTTCGATGCAGACGCCCGCGCCCGAACAGGCGCAGGGTGCCGCGCGCGCGTAGCGACGCATCGGTGAGAGGCGAGGCGGCGTGCGTGCCGTCCCTGGCCGTCTAACGTTCTCTCGACGCAAATGGATCCACGCGGCGGCTCTTGGGCCGCCGCGTTTTTTTTGCATCCGCGTGATCGGCACGCGGCGATACGCGGCGCGGCGCGCGCTCAGATCCGCTGGCCGCTTGGCGCGGCGAACGGCATCGGCGGGCGGGTCGGATCGAAATCGGCCCAGTGTCCGTCGTGCCATTGGCCCGACGCGCACTCGATATCGGCGGCGCCACCGTCGCGCAGCAACTGCGCGGCGAGATCCTGGTTCTCGTAGCAGACATGCACCGAGAGCAGCACGCCGTCGCTGCGCGTCTCGCGATGCACCCTCTCGTGGTGGGCCGACATTTGCTGCGCAGCGGCTTTCGCCCCCACGCTCGCGCCGATGCGCGCGCCGATCCAGGCGCCCACGCCGGCCGCGATCACGACCGAAGGCAGCGCCGCCGAGAACGCGCTGAAAATCACCACGCCCGCCACGGCGCCCGCCACGGCGCCTGCGGTGATATTGCGGGTGTGATGCGGGTGCACTGCGGCGACCGTGGGCGGCGCGCCCATGGTTGTCCCCTGGACGCCATGGCGCGCATGCTGGCCGCGCGGATTGACGAAGAACAGGTTGACGTCTTCTTCGAGGAAGCCGCCCGCATACAGCTTTTCGGCGGCGGCTTCGGCGGCGGGAAAGGTCGTGAACCGACCGGCGACGATCAGTGACATGGGAAGCCCCCTTTGCCGGATCCGGCAGGTTGACTCGCCGGGCGCGGCCGCGAATGCGGCTCGCCCTGAATCCATGTTAGTGCCTGCGCACGCGCAGGGTTAGGCCGCTTTTAGCCTGGCGTGTGCGCCGCGGTGCCCGGCATCAGGCGCAGCAGGCTCACCACTGCCGCGACGGCGGCGAAGGCCGTCGCCACGTAGAGCGCCATGGTCGGCCCGTGTTGCGGTGCAACGCCGAAGATGAGCGCCACGAGCGCCGCGCCGAGCGTCTGCCCGGTGAGGCGCGCGGTGCCGAGCATGCCGCTCGCGCCGCCGCTGCGCTCGCGCGGCGCGGAAGAGAGGATCTGCCGGTTGTTGGGCGACTGGAACACGCCGAAGCCCACGCCGCACAACGCCATGCGCCAGCAGATATCGAACACCGTGGGATGCGCGCCGAGCGTGGCGAGCGAGAGCAGGCCGAGTGCGAAGAGCGCGAGTCCGATGCCGCCGAGCATGCCCGCTGGATAGCGGTCGGAGAGTGCACCCGAGAGCGGTGCGGCGCCGATGATGACGAGCGGCCAGGGGGTCATGAGGAGGCCCGTGTCGACCTGCGAGAAACCGAAGGTCTCCTGCAGCATGAAGGGCAGCGCCACGAACGCGAGCATTTGCGCGCAGAACGAGCAGACCGAGGTGCTGATCGACAGCGCGAAGACGGGGTTGGCGAGCAGATCGACGGGCAAGAGCGGCGCGGCCTGCGTGAGCTGGCGGCGCACGAAGAACCAGCCGATCACGATCGCGAGCACGAATTCGAGCGCGACGAGGCGATTGCTCTCGCCGTGGCCGAGGCCATCGACGGCAAAGATCAGGAGGCCGAACACGATGGCGTTGAGCACGGCGCTCAAATAGTCGTAGGGCGCGGGATGCCGCTCGTTCACGGGCAGCGCGCGCTGACCCAGCGCGAGCGCGGCGATGCCGATCGGTACGTTGATCGCAAAGAGCCAGGGCCACGGCGCGATGGCGAGCACGCCCGAGGCCAGCGTCGGCCCGACCGCGGAGGCGATCGCGACGACCATCGCGTTGATGGCGACGCCGCGACCGAGCTGCGCGCGCGGATAGATCATGCGTACGAGCGCGGTGTTCACGCTCATGATCCCCGCGCCGCCGAAGCCCTGCACCATGCGTGCGAACGCGAGTTCGGGCAGCGTGGTCGCCAGCGCGCAGCCGAGCGACGCGACGGTGAAGAGCACCATGCCGGCCAGATACACGCGCTTGTAGCCGATGCGGTCGCCGAGCGAGGCGAGCGGCAAGAGCGAGATGGTCACCGAAAGCTGATACGCGTTGACGATCCAGATCGAGCTGGCCGCGCTCGCATGAAGGTGCCGCGCGATGGTCGGCAACGCGACGTTGGCGATCGCGCCGTCGAGCACGGCGAGCGTGATGCCGAGCGCGACCACGAGGATTGCGTAGTAACGCTGTGGGAAGGGCAGGCCGGTTTCGATGTCGGCGGTGGAAGCGGCGGAGCGTTCGGAAAGCGTGGGCATCGACGGGAGAGGCGGCGCGCGATGGGCGCGCGCCGCCGGCTGGACCTTGTTTTCTGATGTTATCTGGCGTTCTCTGGCGGCTTATTTCAGTTCATAGAGCCCGACGTAAGTGGTCGAATCCACCTCGTTCAGATGCGTCATGAAGCGCGCCACCGCGTTCGTCGTTTCCGGCGTGACGGGCAGTTGCGCCGCCTTGAGCGCATGCACGCGGTAGATGTAGCGATGGGGTTTGTCGCCGCGCGGGGGCGCCGCGCCGCCGAAGCCGACCGTGCCATAGTCGTTGCGCACCTGCACGGCGCCTTGCGGGAGCAGGCTGCCGTCGGCCTTGCCAGCGTTGCGGGCGAGCGAGCGCACGTCGGGCGGAATGTTCACCACGACCCAGTGCCAGAAGCCGCTGCCCGTGGGCGCGTCCGGATCGTAGACGGTGAGCGCGAAGCTTTGCGTGTCGGCGGGCGGCTCGTCCCACTGCAGCGCGGGCGAGACGTTGTCGCCGTCGACACCGAAGGCCCGGTCGTCGAACTCCTGCGCCTTCGGCATGAAACCGTTGCTGGGAAAGTCATCGGACCAAAGTCGGAAATCAGCCATCGGGTGTCTCCTTCGCTTGGGATCGTGGGACGGTTGCGCCAGCACGTGTGACGCGTGAAGGTGGGTGCGAAGCCGGTCGATCGAGTTTATCACTGTGGGCTGTTCAAGCAGGGCCAGCTTCGCAGCCTGGCATGCGCGGCGCATCGGCTTGCGCTCACGCTTCGTGTGATGCCTGGCGAGGGCGCGTTATGAACGCGCCTCGAACCAGGCCGACGACTCGTCTTCGAGCCACGCGGCAAGGCGCTCGACGACCGCCTGCGGATCGTGCTGCGCACCACGCAACGCGCATTCCCAGACTACCGCCACGCGCCAGCCCTGGGCCGCGAGCGCGGCGAGTGCTTTGGCGTCGTTCAGACGGTTGCGCGCGATCTTCTCGCGCCAGAACTCGGGGCGCGTTTGTGGCCACTTGAAGAGCGTGCAGTTGTGGCCGTGCCAGAAGCAGCCGTGGACGAACACCACGGCGCGCCGGCGCGGCAGCACGATGTCGGGCCGGCCGGGCAGCTCGCGCACGTTCAGGCGAAAGCGAAAGCCGCGCCGGTGCAGCAGACTGCGGATCAGCTTTTCGGGCTTCGTGTTGCGAGCGCGTATGCCGGACATCATCCGGCTGCGCGTCGCGGTATCGACGACGTCCACCATCGTCTGTCGCCTCGCTTCGGTTGCCGCGGCGCGCGCCGGTCAGCGGCCTTCCGCCGTGGCCGTCGCCGCGTTGCGCGTGACGCGCGACGTGCGTGTCGTGCGCGTGGGGCGCGTTGTGTGCGCAACCGTGGGGACCGTCGTCGCGTCCGCACGCGGTGCTGCGTGCTGTGCGGTCAGCGACGCATCGAGATGCGGCATCATCGTGCGCGCGACTTCGCGCATCACCGGCATCACCACGCTGTTGCCGAACTGGCGGTACGCCTGGGTATCGCTCACCGGGATGCGGAAGGTGTCGGGCAGGCCCATCAGCCGCGCGCACTCGCGCGGCGTGAGGCGGCGCGGGCGCAATCCTTCGCCTTGATAGACGAGGATCTCCGAGCCGTCCTTGTGATAGCGCGCAGAAAGCGTGCGCGTGACGCTGTCGGGAAACGCGAGGCCGTAGCCGAAGCCGTTGCCGGCCGCGCGGTGCTTCTCGGCGTATTGCTGCAGATAGCCCCAGAGCCCCGGCGTGAGCGTGTACTTCGGCTGCACGCGGCGCGCGTCGTGATCGAAGAAGCGCTCGCCGTCCCACGGCAGCAGCGGCTCGCAGCCGTCGGTGCGGTGCAGGATCGTGGCGAGCCGCGGGCCTGCTTCCGGCAGTGCGAGCGCGTCCCATGAGAACGCCGCCGGCTCGCGAAAACCGACGATGATGATGCGTTCGCGATGCTGCGGCGTGAAATGGCGTCCGTCGATCACGCGATAGTGCACGTCATAGCCAAGCTCGTCGCGCAGCACCTGGAGGATCACGTCGAAGGTGCGGCCACGGTCGTGCGAGACCAGGTTCTTCACGTTCTCGAGCAAAAACGCAGCGGGCCGCTTCTCGGCGATGATGCGCGCAACGTCGAAGAACAACGTGCCCTGCGTGGTGCAGGCAAAGCCGTGCGGACGGCCAAGCGCGTTTTTCTTGCTCACGCCCGCGATCGAGAACGGCTGGCACGGAAAGCCCGCGAGCAGGACGTCGTGATCGGGTACGTCGGCGGCGTCCACGGCCGTAATGTCGCCGATGAACGGATGATTCTCGCCGTAGTTTTCCAGATAGGTCTTGCGCGAGAACGGATTCCATTCGCTCGTGAAGACGCACTCGCCGCCGTGTGCCTCGAAACCCTTGCGGATGCCGCCAATGCCGGCGAACAGGTCGATGAAGCGAAAGCGCGCTGCTGCGCCATTGGCGTGAGTGCCGCCTTGCAGCAACTCGCGCAGTGCGGCTTCGAGCATCGCGGGGCAGGGCGTTTCGCCTTTTTCCCAACGCCGCACGGTCTTCACGTCGCGGCCGACGTGTGTGGCGATCTGCTGTTGCGTGAAACGCTTGCGTGCCTGCTGGAGCAGGTCTCTCGGTTCGGCCGTGAGCACGGATGTCCTCGTTAGGGTATTTTTGCGGACATTATGACCGATGGTCGACCCGCGGCACCAGGAATTCCCGATGGGCGTGCGTAGACGAGCGCGGCGCTGGCGAATGCCTGCACGTGCGAGCGTCGAATCCAGGGAGAAGTCAGGAGTGTTGCGGGCCGGCGTTCGCCTGCTTCGCAAGGGCCGCGGAGGCGGAGGCGACGTTCAGCTCGTGCAGATCGAGGATGAGCAGCAGGCTGTCGATTTCACACAGCTGGCCCTTGTTCACGTGACCGGTGTCGAGCAGGCGGTGCAGGCGCTGGCGCCAGTAGAGCGCGGGGAGAATCGGACCGCCGAAGTCGCCGGCGAGCGACAGCGGCATCACGCGACGAATGTGCGCGATGTCCTGGTCGATGAGGGTCGACATCATATGGCCGGCGGGGAGGGGACGAGTGGTGTCCATGAAGGCCATTACGGCACTATTTTTCCCTTCTTTAGGGGGAGTTAACTCAGTACTTACCCCTAACTAGCTCGTCCGATGCCATTTATTCGGCAACCGGCGGCGTCGCGCCTTGCACCTGGGCCGCGCCTTCGAAGAAACGCCGCGTCGCTTCGAACGAGTTCAGCATCTGCTCGGGCCAGGGCGTTTGCAGCATCACGGCCTGGTGGTTCTCGAACGCCGCACCCAGTTGGCGGGCGAGTTCGGGCGAATTGAGGTGGCGCAGCAGCACGCTGACGGCGATGGCGGTGGCCTGACTGGCTCCTGCCGTCTGCAGTTCGGAGGCGGTGAGGGCGGCGACTTGCTTGTTGATGTCCATGGAAAATCTGCTCGGGAAAGAGGGGGCGCGAGTGCGCGAAAGAGACGGGACGGGGATCTGCGAACCGGTTGCGGCCTTCGCGGCCCGGCCTCCGCGGCTCGGCGTGGCCGAGCGGCTGGTCCCCCTGGCAGGAATCGAACCTGCATCTAGCGCTTAGGAGGCACTTGTTCTATCCATTGAACTACAGGGAGCGCGAGGTCGAGCATGGCTCCGTTCGATCGCCATGTTTCCCAAGTGACCCGTCATGGCGCGGAGCGGCGCACGAAGCGGTTCGCCCTTGCGGGTCCGAACTATATCGCGGCGCAGGGCCAAGAGTATAGCAAACGTGTTCGGGCGCGAAAATGACGCCCCGTTGGCTCCGTTGGAGTTGTCGTAATCAGAACTCGACGACGGCGAATTCTGACTTGGCCACGTCGCACAGCGGGCAGCGCCAGTCGTCGGGAATCTCCGCAAAGCGCGTGCCGGCGGCGATGCCTTCGTCGGGCAGACCCTCTTCCTCGTTGTAGATCCAGCCGCAGATCAGGCAGACCCAGCTCTTGTACTCGATTACTTCGCTCACAGCGTGTCCTTCGTCTAGTCGATTCGATGCGCAGCCCGTCATGCGGCCCTTTATCTGGAAGGCCGGGCGGCGCGGGCGACCTGGGATGTTACCGGAAAACGGCGCGCGTGCCGCTGCGCTAAGGGGAAGCTAAACGCGGAGGCCCGACCTGCGCGGGCCGACCTCCGCGGCCCGACCTGCGCGGCCCGACCTACGCGGCCCGGCCTGCGCGGCCCGGCCTGCGCGGCCCGGTACAATGCCCCCTTCAGGTCCACCGCACGCATCGCATTCCATCCATGTCGCTTTACACCATCACAGACGCGCAACTGGCGTTCGGCCACGTCGCGCTGCTCGACCACGCGGACTTTTCGCTTGAAGCCGGCGAGCGCGTTGGGCTGATTGGCCGCAACGGCGCGGGCAAGTCGTCGCTGCTCACGATCGTCGCCGATCTCGCGAAGCCCGACGACGGCCTCGTCACACGCCAGCAGACGCTTTCGACCGTCTACGTGCCGCAGGAGCCCGACTTCGACGCCGACGCCACGGTGTTCGATACCGTCGCCTCGGGCCTCGCCGACGTGCGCGCACTGCTCGACGAATACGACACGGTCGCGCACAAGCTCGCGGACACGCCCGAAGGCGCGGAACACGACGCGCTGCTCGCACGCATGAACACGCTGCAGTCGTCGCTCGATCACGCCGACGCCTGGAGCTGGCGCACGCGCGTGGCCACGACGCTCGCGCAGATCGGCCTCGAAGGCGACGCCCGCGTGGGCGCGCTCTCGGGCGGTATGCAAAAACGCGTGGCGCTCGCGCGCGCGCTCGTCGTGCAGCCCGATATCCTGCTGCTCGACGAACCGACCAACCACCTCGACTTCGACGGCATCCGCTGGCTCGAGGAACTGCTCGTGGCGCAGCGTTCGAGCCTGCTCTTCATCACCCACGACCGCGCGTTTCTCGACCGCGTGGCCACGCGCATCGTCGAACTCGATCGCGGCAAGCTGCTCTCGTATCCGGGCAACTTCTCGCAGTACCAGGAGCGCAAGGCGCAGCAGCTCGAAGTCGAGCGCGTGGAGAACGAGAAGTTCGACAAGCTGCTCGCGCAGGAAGAAGTGTGGATCCGCAAGGGCGTGGAGGCGCGCCGCACGCGCAGCGTCGGGCGCATCGCGCGCCTCGTGCAGATGCGCAACGAGCACGCCGAGCGCCGCAACGTGCAGGGCAACGTGAAGCTCGACGTGGCGCAGGGCGAGAAGTCCGGCAAGATCGTCGCTGAACTCGCTGACGTGACCAAGCGCTATGGCGGCCGCACGATCGTCGATACCTTCTCGTCGACGGTCATGCGCGGCGACAAGATCGGCTTCGTCGGTCCGAACGGCGCGGGCAAGACCACGCTGCTGAAGCTGATTCTCGGCGAGTTGACGCCCGACGAAGGCACGGTGCGCGTGGGCACGAACCTGCAGGTCGCGTACTTCGACCAGATGCGCGCGCAGCTCGACATGGAAAAGAGCCTTGCCGATACCATCAGCCCCGGCAGCGACTGGGTCGAGATCAACGGCGCGAAGAAGCACGTGATGAGCTATCTCGGCGACTTCCTGTTCGCGCCCGAGCGGGCTCGCTCACCCGTGAAGTCGCTTTCGGGCGGCGAGCGCAATCGCCTGCTGCTCGCGCGTTTGTTCGCGCGGCCCGCGAACGTGCTCGTGCTCGACGAACCGACCAACGACCTCGACATCCCGACGCTCGAACTGCTCGAAGAGTTGCTCACCGACTACGACGGCACCGTGCTGCTCGTCTCCCACGACCGCGCGTTTCTCGACAACGTGGTGACGTCGGTGATCGCGTCCGAGGGCGAAGGGCGCTGGCACGAGTACGTGGGCGGCTTCACGGACTGGCAGACGCAGAGCACCCGCGCGCAGGAGATTGCCGAGGCGCGCGCGCCGAAGGAAGCGGCGCCCGCGGCTGCCGCGCCCAAGGATAGCGCGGCCGGACGCAATGCCCAGCGCAGCGTGAAGCTTTCGTTCAAGGAACAGCGCGAGCTGGAGGAACTGCCCAAGCGTATCGAGGCGCTGGAGACCGAGCAGAAGACGATCGGCGCGAAGATCGAAGATGGGTCGATCTTTGCAAAGGACGCGCAGGAAGGCACGCGCCTGACTGAACGCTATGCGGCGATCGACGAGGAATTGCTCGTTGTGCTGGAGCGGTGGGAGGAGCTGGAGAGCAAGCGCAAGTGATGCGAGAGAAAGCGGCCTGATGAAGGCCGCTTTTTTATCTCGCCTTCAGGCTCAAGAGTTGCCGTTCCAGGTCGGGCAAGTCATGCTGAATCGTGCGCCAGACCACCTCGGTATTGATGGCGAAGTAACCGTGCGAGATGCGATTGCGCGTACCGTACATTTCCTGCCATGGAATTTCCGGATGCGAGTCGATGAAGCCGGGATCGTCCAGCATGATGTTTCGCGCCGCCTCACCGACGATTTCAAGGTTCCGCACGACGGCGTCAATGATCATCGGTGTGGCTTGAAACGATTCCAGTGAGACAGATGCGGTGTATTCGCGGACGCGCTCGATGGCCGTGAGGATGTGCTCGATGTAGTCGGATGTGCGTAGATCGTCCTTTTTCATACGGGCACGGCTTCCGCCATGGCGAGCAGCCGTATGCGCTCGGGCAGATCCTTCGGCGTGCGCACGTCGACCGGCACACCGAGCAGCGCCTCTAGCTGCGACTGAATGCGCGCAAGATCGAACAGCGAAGTCTGCGGCGTCGGATCGACGAGCAGATCGAGATCGCTGTCTTCGTCGTCCTCCTCGCGCGCCGACGAGCCGAACACGCGCGCATTCGTCGCGTGATGGCTCGCGACGATCGCGCGGATCTCGGCGCGGTGCGCGCGCAGCGCTTCGGATGGCCTCATGGCAGCTCCACACTCCCAAACAGGGCAACAGGCCCGATGAAATCGCGACGGCACTGCCCGTGCCATCCGCGGCTCATTCTACGCGACTCCCGCCCCCGTCCGCCCCTGGGCCGAACGGCCAACCCCCAAGCAAATTGCCGTGCGGGCCCAAATCAGTACAATACCTCGCGAATTCGAACAACTGCGCGAACCACCGCGCCGCCGCGAGCGCACCTGCCACCGCGGCGCGCAGCCGGTTCACCTCGTTGTTTCGTATCGGTTTTTTTGAACGCTCAACGCGTTTTCCCCGCAGATGTCCACAGGACCTGTGGACAAGCGCGCGGACAACCCCCTGTGGATCACCATGTCAACGAAGAAGTCCAACGCTGGAAACACTGGCTATAGCGAAGCGTCGATCAAGGTGCTCAAGGGCCTCGAGCCCGTCCGGCAGCGGCCGGGCATGTATACGCGCACCGAGAATCCGCTGCACATCATCCAGGAAGTCATCGACAACGCCTCGGACGAAGCGCTCGGCGGCTACGGCAAGCGCATCACCGTGACGCTGCACGCCGACCATTCCGTCTCCGTCGAGGACGACGGCCGCGGCATTCCGTTCGGCTTGCACCCCGACGAGAAGGTGCCCGTCGTCGAGATCGTCTTCACGCGCCTGCACGCGGGCGGCAAGTTCGACAAGGCCGCCGGCGGCGCCTACACCTTCTCGGGTGGCCTGCACGGCGTGGGCGTTTCGGTCACGAACGCGCTCTCGACACGCCTCGACGTCACTGTGTGGCGCGACGGCAAGGTCGCCGAAATCGGCTTCTCGGACGGCAACGTCACGAGGCCGCTCACCACGCGCAACGCCGCGCGCGACGAAAAGAAAACCGGCACGCGCGTGACCGCGTGGGCCGATCCCAAGTATTTCGATTCGCCCAACCTGCCGCTCGGCGAGCTGCAGCGTCTGTTGCGCTCGAAGGCCGTGCTGCTGCCCGGCGTCGAGGTCACGCTCGTGATCGAGAAGACCGGCGAGCGCCAGAGCTGGAAGTACGAAGACGGCCTGCGCGGCTATCTGCTCGAAGGCATGGGCGGCGCCGACCTGCTGATTCCGCTGTTCGAAGGCGAGCGCTACGCCGACGCGCGCACCACCGACGACACCTTCGCCGAAGGCGAGGGCGCCGCGTGGGTCGTGGCGTGGTGCGAGGAAGGCTCGCTCACGCGTGAGTCGTACGTGAACCTGATCCCGACGCCTGCGGGCGGCACGCACGAAAGCGGCCTGCGTGACGGTCTCTTCCAGGCCGTGAAGAGCTTCGTCGAATTGCACAATCTTCAGCCGAAAGGCGTGAAGCTCCTGCCCGAAGACGTCTTTGCGCGCGTCTCGTTCGTGCTCTCGGCCAAGGTGCTCGACCCGCAGTTCCAGGGGCAGATCAAGGAGCGCCTGAACAGCCGCGACGCCGTGAAGCTCGTTTCGTCGTTCTCGCGTCCGGCTCTGGAGCTGTGGCTCAACCAGCACGTCGAGCACGGCAAGAAGCTTGCCGACCTCGTCATCAAGCAGGCGCAGGCGCGCACGCGCGCGGGCCAGAAAGTCGAGAAGCGCAAGAGCTCGGGCGTGGCCGTGCTGCCCGGCAAGCTCACCGACTGCGAATCGACCGACATCGTGCGCAACGAACTCTTCCTCGTGGAGGGCGACTCGGCCGGCGGCTCCGCGAAGATGGGGCGCGACAAGGAGTACCAGGCCATCCTGCCGCTGCGCGGCAAGGTGCTCAACACGTGGGAGACCGAGCGCGACCGGCTCTTTGCGAACAACGAAGTGCACGATATTTCGGTGGCGATCGGCGTCGATCCGCACAGCCCCGACGAGACGGTCGATCTTTCGAATCTGCGCTACGGCAAGATCTGCATTCTTTCCGATGCCGACGTCGATGGCTCGCACATCCAGGTGCTGCTGCTCACGCTCTTCTTCAAGCATTTCCCGCAGCTCATCGAGCGCGGTCACGTGTGCGTGGCGCGCCCGCCGCTGTTCCGCGTGGATGCGCCCGCGCGCGGCAAGAAGCCCGCGCAGAAGCTCTATGCGCTCGACGAAGGCGAACTCGAAGCGATCCTCGACAAGCTACGCAAGGACGGTGTGCGCGAAACGCAATGGAGTATCAGCCGCTTCAAGGGTCTGGGCGAAATGAGCGCCGAGCAGCTTTGGGACACGACGATGAATCCGGACACGCGCCGCCTCTCGCCCATCGTGCTCGGCGACCTCGACTACGAGGCCACGGTCGCGCGCATGACGATGCTCATGGGCAAGGGCGAAGCGGCTTCGCGCCGTTCGTGGCTCGAGGAGAAGGGCAACGAAGTCGAAGCGGATATCTGATACGCGCAGGCGCACACACGATTACGGACTGATTGAAACATGGACGATCTCTTTGCTGAAGTGACGGACGCCCCGAACGGCGACACGCTCACGCTCGGCCACTACGCGGAACGCGCCTATCTCGACTACGCGGTGAGCGTGGTGAAGGGCCGCGCGCTGCCCGACGTCTGCGACGGCCAGAAGCCGGTGCAGCGGCGCATTCTCTTCGCGATGAACGAAATGGGTCTCGGCGACAACGCCAAGCCCGTGAAATCGGCGCGCGTGGTGGGCGACGTGCTCGGCAAGTACCACCCGCACGGCGACCAGTCGGCCTACGACGCGCTCGTGCGCCTCGCCCAGGACTTCTCGATGCGCTACCCGCTCATCGACGGCCAGGGCAATTTCGGCTCGCGCGACGGCGACGGCGCGGCGGCCATGCGCTACACCGAAGCGCGCTTGACGCCCATCGCGAAGCTCTTGCTCGACGAAATCGACATGGGCACCGTCGATTTCATGCCGAACTACGACGGCTCGTTCCAGGAGCCTAAGACGCTGCCCGCGCGCCTGCCCATGCTGCTGCTCAACGGCGCGTCGGGGATCGCGGTGGGTCTCGCAACCGAAATTCCTTCGCATAACCTGCGCGAAGTTGCGGCGGCGGCCGTGGCGATGATCCGCAATCCGAAGATCTCGCATGCGGAGCTCATGGAGAAAGTGCCGGGACCGGACTTCCCGGGCGGCGGCCAGATCATTTCGAGCGAGGCGGAAATCGCGGCGGCCTACGAGTCGGGCCGCGGTAGCCTCAAGGTGCGCGCGCGCTGGAAGATCGAGGACCTCGCGCGCGGCCAGTGGCAACTCGTGGTGACCGAGCTGCCGCCGAACACCTCGGGCCAGAAGGTGCTCGAAGAGATCGAAGAGCTCACCAACCCGAAGCTCAAGCTCGGCAAGAAGACGCTCACGCCCGAGCAGTTGCAGAACAAGCAGACCATGCTCGGCTTGCTCGACGCCGTGCGCGACGAGTCGGGCAAGGACGCGCCAGTGCGTCTCGTGTTCGAGCCGAAGACGAGCCGCATCGACCAGGCCGAGTTCGTCAATTCGTTGCTCGCGAACACGAGCCTCGAATCGAACGCCTCCTTGAATCTCGTGATGATCGGCTCGGATGGCCGTCCGCGTCAGAAGGGCATCAGCGAGATTCTGGGCGAGTGGATCGGTTTCCGTTTCGCCACCGTCACGCGCCGCACGCAGCATCGTCTCACCAAGGTCGACGACCGCATCCATATCCTCGAAGGGCGGATGATCGTCTTCCTCAATATCGACGAGGTCATCCGCATCATCCGCGAGTCGGACGAGCCCAAGAGCGCGCTGATGAGCGCGTTCGGACTCTCCGAGCGCCAGGCCGAGGACATTCTTGAAATCCGTCTGCGTCAGTTGGCGCGGCTCGAGAAGATCAAGATCGAGAAGGAACTCGCGGAACTGCGCGAAGAGAAGGCGAAGCTCGAAGAACTGCTCGCGAACGACTCGTCGATGAAGCGGCTCATCGTGAAGGAAATCGAAGCCGACGCGAAGCAATACGGCGACGATCGCCGCACGCTGATCCAGCAGGAAAAGCGCGCGAGCTTCGAAGCGCGCGTGGTGGACGAGCCGGTCACGGTCGTCGTCTCGCAGAAGGGCTGGGTGCGTGCGCTCAAGGGCCACGGGCTCGATACGCAAAGCTTCACGTTCAAGGCCGGCGACGGTCTCTATGCGGCTTTCCAGTGCCGCACGCCCGACACGCTCATCGCGTGGGGCAGCAATGGCCGCGTCTATTCCGTGTCGATTGCGAATCTGCCTGGCGGCCGCGGTGACGGTGTGCCGGTCACGTCGCTCATCGAACTCGAAGCGGGCACGCATCTGCTGCATTACTTCGCAGCGAATGCGGAACAGCAATTGCTGCTGGCGTCGAGCAACGGCTTTGGCTTCATCGCGAAGATCGGCGACATGGTGAGCCGCGTGAAGGCAGGCAAGGCGTTCATGACGATCGACGAGGGCTGTGTGCCGCTCGCGCCGATGCCGATGCTGCCCGACGCGCTGCAGGTGGCGTGTCTTTCGTCGAGCGGTCGTTTGCTGGTGTTCGGCCTCGACGAGATGAAGACGCTCTCCGGCGGCGGGCGTGGCGTCACGCTCATGCAGCTCGACGACAATGAGAAGCTCGTGCAGGCGCTCGCGATCAGCGCGGCGGGCGTCGTGCTCGTGGGCACGGGCCGCGGCGGCAAGGCGGCCGAGGACCTGATGGCGGGCGCGGTGCTGTCGCCCCAGATCGGCAAGCGCGCACGCAAGGGCCGCGCGCCGGACTCGAAGCTCAAGGTCGTGACGGAGATGCGTCCGGTGTTGCCGCGGTAAAAGAGCATATCCGGCGCGAATCGCGGTGCGGCATGGAATAATGCCGCGCACAACGGCTCGCGCCGCATAACGACACGTTACGAGGGAATTCAAGCATGGGCCACGCGATCGCAGTCGCGCTCTTTCTGCATCTGCTGGGTGTCGCCGTCTGGGTCGGCGGCATGATCTTCGCGCACTTCTGTTTGCGCCCGGCGCTCGAAGACCTGTCTCCGCAGTTGCGCCTGCCGCTCATCGAATCGGTGTTCGGCCGCTTCTTTAACTGGGTGGGCGTCTCGGTCATCGTGATCCTGCTGACCGGCGGCTTCCTGCTCATGCAGTTCGGCGGCGAGCATGCCACCTGGCAACTGCATGCCATGGCGGGCCTGGGCGTGCTGATGATGCTGATCTTCGGGCACATCCGCTTCGCCGTGTTTCCGCGCATTCGCCGCGCCGTGCAAGCGCAGAAGTGGCCCGACGGCGCGCGCGCCGTGGGCACCGTGCGCCGGCTCGTCGTCATCAATCTCGTGCTGGGTATCGTGACGATCGGCGTTGCGGTGCTCGCGCGCGGGTTCTAATCGTTTCTCCTGCAACGTTCGCGGCCCGCGCCAGAGGTTTTACAGGCGCTCCGCGAGCGCATGGCGCTGCATGCAGCGCTCCATCGCGTCGAAGAATGCTTCTTCGGCCGCATTGCGCTTGCGGTCGCGATGCCATAGCAAGTGGATATCGACGTCCACGAGCCCTTCCTCCGGCGGCAGCCGCCACAGGCGCTGCCGCGCCAGATCGTCCCGCACCGTATGCTCGGGCAGGCAGCCAATGCCGTAGCCCGCAAAGATCAGCCGCCGCACCTCGTCCAGACTCGGTGACGACGCCACGATCCGCCCCGTGAAGCCGCGCTGGTCGCGAAACACCGTAAGCGGCGAAAGGCTGTCGCCAATCTGGTCGCTCGTGAAGGAGACGAAATTCTCCGCGAGCAGGTCGTCCATCGTCAACTGCGAGAGCCCGAAGAGCCGGTGATGCCGGCCGCAGAACATCGCGTACCGCTGGCGCAGAAAGCAGCGCATGTCCAGCTTGTCAATGGGCGTGCGGCACAGGCTCAAGCCTGCGGTCGCCGTTTTCTGCAGCAGCGACGAGATGATGTCCGACGAGCGCATCACTTCGATCTGCAGATCGATGCGCGGGTAGGCCGTGTGGAATTCCGCGAGAAATTCGTCGTACACGCGCGACTCGATGCGGCTCACCGTGAGCAGGCGGATCGAGCCGGTGATGTCGGCGGTGCGTTCGTCTAGCCCGGTTTCGAGCTGCGAAATCGTCCCGTAGATGTCGCTGGCAATACGATAGACCTCCTCGCCGGCCTTGGTCGGCACGAACTGCGCGCCGCGGCGCTCGATCAGCTTGCGGCCGAGCGCGTCTTCGAGCCGCTTGAGCGCCTGGCTCACGGCCGGCTGCGTGACGTACAGGCGCGCGGCGGCGCGGCTCAGGCTGCGCTCCTGCATGATCGCGAGATAGGTGCGCAGCAGGTTCCAGTCGAGACGGTCGTTGAGAAAGCGGGTGGTGTCGGCGCGCATGGGCGGTCTCCCGGCGCGGTGGTGCGCCAATGGTATTAGTTGAATTTATGCGCTGAATAATAACGCGAAATTTGACTAATGATTTGTGGCTGGCGATAAAGCGTGCATGCAACACAAATTCATCCCAAACGCGCCTGAAGGAGACCGACGCATGGCTAACCCGCAGTCCAGCACCCGGCAACCGGTGCGCGCCGCCGCCGCGGCGTTCATCGGCACGATGATCGAGTGGTACGACTTCTACATTTACGCCACGGCCGCCGCGCTCGTTTTCGGCGAACTGTATTTCCCTTCTGAAGACCGCTTCGTGAGCACGATGGCGTCGTTCGCGACCTTCGCCGTCGGGTTCTTCGCGCGCCCGCTCGGCGGCCTGATCTTCGGCCACCTCGGCGACCGCATCGGCCGCAAGAAAGCGCTCATGACCACGCTGATGATGATGGGCGTCGCCACCGTCTGCGTCGGCCTGCTGCCTTCGTATGCGAGCGTGGGGATGCTCGCACCGGTGCTGCTCGTGCTGCTGCGCGTGGTGCAGGGCATCGCCGTGGGCGGCGAGTGGGGCGGCGCGGTGCTGATGGCGGGCGAGCACGCGCCCGAAGGCCGCCGCACGTTCTTCGCCTCGTTCGCGCAGTTGGGTTCGCCTGCGGGCCTGATTCTCTCGCTGCTCGCGTTCCGCACGGTCACATCGCTCGACAAAGCGGACTTTCTTTCCTGGGGCTGGCGTCTGCCGTTTCTCGTTTCGGCGGTGCTGCTCGTGGTCGGCATCATGATCCGGCTCGGCGTGAACGAGTCGCCCGAGTTCGAGAAGCTCAAAGACCAGCGCCGCACGCTCAAGCTGCCCGTCGCCGAAGTGTTCCGCTCGTCGTGGGGCCTCGTGTTGCTGTGCATCGGCGCGAATACCATCGGCATTGCGGGCGTGTACTTTACCAACACGTTCATGATCGCCTACACCACGCAGTACGTCGGCATCACGCGCTCGCTCATTCTCGACTGTCTGTTCGCGGTCGCGATCATCCAGTTCCTCGTGCAGCCGCTCGCCGCGTGGCTCGCCGAACGCATGGGCGGCGCGCGCTTCCTCAAGTGCGCGGCGCTCGCTGCGATGCTCTCGCCGTATCCGATGTTCGTGCTCGTGCAAAGCGGCAAGGTCGTGCCGATGGTGATCGGCATCGCGATCGCCGTGGTCTGCATGGCGAGCTTCTATTCGGTGATCGCGGGCTTCGTTTCCGGCGTGTTCCCTACGCGTGTGCGCTACTCCGCGATATCGCTCTCCTACCAGGTGTGCGGCGCGATCGCGGGCGGCCTCACGCCGCTCGTCGGTACGTGGCTCGCGCATCGCTATGTGGGGCAGTGGTGGCCGCTCGCCGCGTTCTATACGTGCCTCGCGGGCGTCTCGCTGCTGTGCATCGTCGCGCTCGACGCGCGCCGCCACCAGCATGCGCATGACGAGGTGGCCGCCGCCGAGGCGCTGAGCACGCGCTGATGTTGTGCACGTAATGAAGAGTTCGACTGAAATGGATGGACCGATGAAAGACCTTTTGCAGATCGACGGCCCGCGCCTGTGGGCGAGCCTCATGGAGATGGCGCGCATTGGCGCGACGGCGGGCGGCGGCGTGCGCCGCCTCGCGCTCACCGAGGAAGACCGGCGCGCCCGCGACCTGTTCGCACGCTGGTGCCGCGAGGCGGCCATGACGGTGTGGACCGACGAAGTGGGGAACCTGTTCGCGCGCCGCGCAGGCGATGACGCGCAGGCCGCACCCGTGCTGATGGGCAGCCATCTCGACACGCAGCCCGAAGGGGGCCGCTTCGACGGCGTATACGGCGTGCTCGCCGCGCTCGAAGTCGTCCGCGCGCTCAACGACGCGGGTGCGCGCACCGTGAAGCCGATCGAGATCTGCTCGTGGACCAACGAGGAGGGCGCGCGCTTCACGCCGGCGATGCTGGGCTCGGGGGTCTTCGCGGGCGCGATGACGCTCGCAGACGCCCTCGCGCGCACGGACGCCGAAGGCGTGACTCTCGGCGCCGCGCTCGACGCATGCGGCGCGCGCGGCGCGCGTGCCGTGCAAGGCGTGGCTGTCGACGCCTACTTCGAAGCCCATATCGAGCAGGGCCCGATTCTGGAGGCGAACGGCACGACCATCGGCGTCGTGACGGGCGGCCAGGCGATCCGCTGGTTCGACGTCAACGTAACGGGCGTGGCTGCGCACGCGGGCACGACGCCGATGCGCTATCGCAAGGATGCGTGGTTCGGCGCGGCGCAGATGTCTCTCGAGATCGAACGCACGATGGCGCGCTACGCCCCGCTCGGTCTGGTGACGATCGGCCAGGCGCAGATCGCCAACTCGTCGCGCAACACGATCGCGGCGAACCTGACGTTCACCGTCGATCTGCGCCATCCCGACGATGCGCAACTCGATGCGATGGAGCGCGACTTGCGCTCGCTATGCGCGGACGTGGCCGCGGCGCGCGGCCTCGACGTGCAGATCGCACATTGCTGGACGAGCGCCGCCACGCCGTTCGACGCGCAGTGCGTCGAACTGGTCGCGCAGGCAACGGCGCGCTTGGGCTATCCGCACGAGCGTATCGTGAGCGGGGCGGGCCACGACGCGATCCACCTCGCGCGCTACTGCCCGAGTGCGATGGTGTTCATTCCCTGCGTGGACGGTCTGTCGCACAACGAAGCCGAGGACGCGTTGCCGGCAGACGTCACCGCCGGCGCGAACGTGCTGCTCAACGCGGTCGCGGCGCGCGCGGGCGTGCGCCTGGCCGTTGCCGCCGACGCCGACGCGTAAAAGAAATAGAAGGAGAACTGAACATGAAAACCTGGTTTCACCCCGATCAGCTGCTGCATCATCCGCGCGGCTATTTCTCGCGCGGCCAGTTGCGTGAGCCGCAGGAAGTGCCGCAGCGCGCCGAGCATCTCGTCGCCGCGGCGCGCTCGCTTGGCTTCGACGTGCAGGCGCCCGCCGACTTCGGCACTGCGCCCATCGCCGCCGTGCACGACATGAACTATCTGCGCTTTCTCGAAGAAGCGCACACCGAATGGAAGCGCGTGCCCGAAGACTGGGGCGAAGAGGTGATGTCGAACATCTACGTGCGCGAGCCAAATCCGCTGCGCGGCGTGCTCGCGCAGGCGGCGCGCTATCTCGCGGATGGTAGCTGCCCCATTGGCGCGAACACCTGGCGTGCGGCCTACTGGTCGGCGCAAAGCGCGCTGGCGGCCGCCGCGTGCGTGAACGAGGGCGCGCGCGAGTCGTACGCGCTCTCGCGTCCGCCCGGCCATCATGCCCGTGCGGACGCGGCGGGAGGTTTCTGCTATCTGAACAACGCGGCCATCGCGGCGCAGTCGCTGCGCGGCCACTTCAAGCGCGTGGCGATCCTCGACACCGACATGCACCACGGCCAGGGCGTCCAGGAGATCTTCTACGGCCGCAGCGACGTGCTCTACATCTCGATCCACGGCGATCCGACCAACTTCTATCCCGTGGTCGCGGGCTACGAGGACGAGCGCGGCAACGGTGCGGGCGATGGCTACAACGTCAATCTGCCGATGCCGCATGGCGCATCCGAGGCCGACTTCTTCGAGCGCGTGGATGCGGCGCTGCGCGTGCTCGGGCGCTTCGAGCCGGACGCGCTCGTGCTGGCGCTCGGCTTCGACATCTACAAGGACGATCCGCAGTCGAAAGTCGCCGTGACCACTGAGGGCTTTGGCCGGCTCGGCACGGCGCTCGGCGCGCTCGGCCTGCCTTCGGTGATCGTGCAGGAAGGCGGCTATCACCTCGCAAGCCTCGAAGACAACGCGCGCGCGTTCTTCGGCGGTTTTACGGGAGCGCGCTGATCGGCGCGTGAACGCGCGCGTCAGGCGAGCAGCAGCCACGCCCCGCACGCGAGTCCTACCGTCGCGTAGACCGCGTAAGCGGGGAGCTTGAGCTTGCCGAAGCACATCGCCGAGAAGACGGCCGTCAGCAGATACGGCGGATGCAGCGGCACGTGCCGCGCGATGTGCCAGACGGCGATCGCGAGAAACGCGGTGGTCGCGGCGCGCAGCACGCGCATGGCGTGCTCGAAGCGCGGGTTCGCCTTCATGCGGTGCAGGTGCCGCCGCGCGAGGACGACGAGGCAGCCCGACGGCACGAACAGCGCGAGCGTGGCGACGAGCGCGCCGACCCAGCCATCGACGAGATAGCCGAAGAAGGGCACCACGTTCAGGAGCGGCCCGGGCGACAGCGGTGAGAGCGTGAACGCCAGCGTGAAGTCGTCGTTGGTGATGCCGACCGCGGGCGTGACGAACAGCGTTTTCAACACGGGCAGCGCCGAAAAGCCGCCGCCGAACAGCGTCATGCCTGCGCCTGCGAGACGCGGCCAGAGCAGCGCCGAGTCCAGCGGATGCGGCAGCGGCAGCGCGAACACGACGATCAGCGCGGCAAGCGCGGCGAGCAACTGCAGGTCGCGCCGCGTCACGCGCAATTCGAGCCGCTGCGAAGGCACGGGGCTCGCGAGCCAGCCCGCGGCAAATGCGGCGAGCAGAATCGCCACGTAGGCCGCGCCGCTCGCCGCGAGCGCGAGGGCCGCGCAGGCCGCGAGCGCCACGCCCCATTCGAGCGGGCCGCGCACGAGCGCACGCGTTTGCCGATACCAGGTCACGCCGATCAACATGGCGAGCACCACGCTGAAATGGTCGAGCAGCGTGCGCGAGGCGACCGCATGCACGAGCGGCGTGCGGTAGAAAATGGCGAACAGCGTCATCAGCGCGAAGAAGGGCAGCACGCTCGCCACGCCCGCGACCCAGGCGCCCGCGCGTCCGCGCAGCGCGTGGCCGAGTTGCACCGCGACGTTGCAGCCCACCGGCCCTGGCACCATCCAGGCGAGCGCGATCAGATCCGAGAACGCCGTTTGGGTGAGCCGCGCTTCGCGCTCCACGTAGTGCTGCTCGAGTTGCGCCATGAGCGCGAGGCCGCCCCATGAGACCGCGGACACGGTCAGCACGACGCGAAAGAGCGTCAAGAGCGGTTCGTGATGGTCGCGGATTGGCGCCGCGATCGCTTCGTCGGTGCGGGTTTGCATGGCTGCATCATGCGTGCGGAGGTCCGTGCGGGTCTGTGCGCGAAGGCACGCCGTTCGCGCAACTCACTGGAAAACGCGTGGACAATGCGCAACCTGCGCGCTGGCCTCGCGTCAGCGCGATTGCGGCGCGTCGCTCAGGCGCTCGTTGCGGCGATCTTCGCGTGCGGCTTGCGTGCCCGCCGGTTGCGTCGCGCTGCACACGCCGAAGCGTTCAATCAGCGCGGCCACGCCTTCCACCGGCACGGGGCGCGAGAACAGGAAGCCCTGCGCCTCGATCGGGCCGAGCGCGGAGAGCCACGCGATCTGCTCTTCGGTTTCGGTGCCCTCGACGACCACCGTGAGCCCGAGCGAGCGCGCGAGATTGACGATCGCCGAGACCATCACGCACACGCTGCGGTCCGCGGGAATGGCCTGCACGAAGGAGCGGTCGACCTTGAGCGTGTCGACGGCGAAGCGGTTCAGGTAGGAGAGCGACGAATAGCCGGTGCCGAAGTCGTCGAGCGCGACGCGCACGCCAAGGCGCTTCAACGCGAAGATCTTCTCCGATACCAGCTCGGGGTACTCCATCATCGCGGTTTCGGTGATCTCGAGTTCGAGCCGGTGCGCGGCAATGCCGGTCTCTTCGATTGCGCGCGCCACGGTCTCGTACAGGTCGCCGCGCCAGAACTGCACTGCCGAGATGTTGATGGCGAGCGTGAGCGACTCGTAGCCCTGCTGCTGCCACTGCGCGAGCTGCGCGCACGCGGTGCGGATCACGAAGTCGCCTACCGGCACGATGAGGCCCGTGGATTCGGCCACGGGAATGAATTCGCCTGCAGGAATGAGCCCGTATTGCGGGTGGTTCCAGCGCACCAGAGCCTCGAAGCCCGTGATGCAGCGCCGGCGCAGATCGATCTTCGGCTGGTAGGCGAGGAAGAGCTGGTCTTCGGCGAGCGCGACGCGCAGCTGCTGCTCCCACTTCATCAGGTGGTCGGCGCGGTGGGCGAGCTGCGGCGAGTAGAAGCGAAAGCAGTTGCGCCCGGCCTCCTTGGCGGCGTACATCGCGAGGTCGGCCTTCTTGAGCAGATCAATTTCGCTTTCGTGCGCGACCGCGAAGAGCGCGATGCCCGTGCTCGCGTGCAGCACGAAGGCGCTGCCGCGCACGTCGAACGGATGCGTGAACGCGGCGTTGGTGGCCTCGGCGAGCGCGATGGCGCGTTTTTCGATGTCGTCGCCCTTCACGATCACCACGAACTCGTCGCCGCCGATGCGCGCGAGCGTGCCCGCGCCGCCCACGGCGTCGGCGAGGCGCGCGGCGCTCATTTGCAGCACGATGTCGCCCGCGTTGTGGCCGAGCGTGTCGTTGACCGTCTTGAAGTTGTCGAGGTCGATGAAGAGGATGGCGAGCCGCCCGAGGTTGCCCGGCTGCGAGACTTCATGGCGCAGACGCTGCAGCGTGGCGTAGCGGTTGGGCAGGCCCGTGAGCAGGTCGTACTGCACGAGTTGCGACATCTCGCGCTCGCGCCCGAGCAGCTTGCCGATCAGTCCCGTGGCCACAGCGAAGAACGAGAGCATGGCGAGCGAGATGAACGTCGCCATCATCAGGTAGACGTCGCGCGTGTGGTTGTAGTCGGCGAATTCTTCGGACTGCGAGAGACCGACCAGCACGGCGAGCGGATAGCCGTCGATATGGCGGTACGAGACGATGCGCGTGACGTGATCGATCGGGTCGACGTAGGTGCCCGACACATGCTCGGAAATGGGATACACGCCGCTCGCGGAGAACGTGCTGTTCGCGCGCTCGGCGCTGCCCGTGCGGCGCGCGAGCACGGCGCCGCTGTCCGAGATCACGGCGATCACGCCGTCACGGCCGATCGCGGCGTTGTTGTAGAAGTCGCTCGTGAAGTAGCTCGGGTCTTCCGAGACCACCACCACGCCCGCGAACGAGCCGTCCGGGTGATTGAGGCGGCGCGTCATCTGCAGGGTCCAGTGGCCGGACACGCGGCCGAGCACCGGCTTGCTGATATAGAGCTGGTCGTCGTTCTCGTGCTCGTGCACCTTGAAGTGCTCGCGGTCCGAGAGGTCGATGGGCTTGGGATTCGGGTCGGCCGTGTTGGCGACGAGCGTGCCGTGCTCGTCGATGATCGACACCTGCACGAGCGAGTCGCTCTGCACCACGCCCTTTTCGACCGTGCTCCCGAGATCGAAGCGGCCCGGCGATTTTTCGAACTCGTACTTCACGAAGCGCGTGATCTGGTCGACCTGGTGGATCGCCTTGACGGTGTGCTGTTCGAGCGCCGCCGAGAGGATCGCCGCCGAGGCCGTGGCTTCGCGCAGGGTCGCTTCCTTCTCGACCGACAGACGCGTGAAGATGACCGCCCACAGCAGCACGAGCACCAGAACGCCGAGCAGCGGAATGGCGAGCAGCGCGCGCGGACGCGTGTATGCCGGGCCGGGCGCGTTGCGCAGGTTCGAATCGCGCGAGAACGGACCCCGGTTGGTGCTCATTGCGGCCGCCGTAGGCGCGTGAGCTCACACCGCGGATGCGGCGGCCAGAACGGCAATGATGCGCTCGGTTGAATCGGCGGCATGAATAACGGATGGCAGGGGAATACGCGCGTTGCGCGCGAGCAATGAACGCCGGACGCGGCATGCGTCCAATGTTTCGATATTACTGGTTGGGGAATGATTAAGGAAGCTGTGGTCCCTCGGGTATACGCGAGGGTCGCCTCAACACGCACGCGATGCCCATGTGCGGTGCATAGATGGGAGGCGGTGCATCGCGGACGATGCCGCGTGCATGAGTTTGGGCGAGGCTGGCGTGCGGGGCGACTTGAGCAGGCAGGCGCTCAGCCGCTTAGCCGATCCGGCAGGTCCCGTCGACGACCGTCACCGAATGGCCGCCAATCCAGATCTGTTTCGCCGCATCGTCATATTCGACGCGCACGCGCCCGTCGCGCCCGAGTGCCGTGCCTTGACGCACCGTATAGCGCGCGCCCGGACGCCGGTTCTGCTGTTCCAGCAGCATGGCGATGGCGGCGTTCGCGCTGCCGGTGACGGGGTCTTCGCCCTTGCCCAGGCCGGTCATGAGGCAGCGCACTTCAAAGGTTGCAGGGCCATCGGCCTCATGCGGGCCGTAGGCGGCCACGCCGTGTGCGCCCACGCTCGCGGCAACTGCTTCGATCGCCTCGTAGTCGACGTCGAGCGCGAGCACCGCTTGCGCCGACGCGAGGCGCACGATGAGCCACGGCGCGCCGTTGTCGACGCCGCAGGGCGCCGCCGTGAAATCGATGGCGTCCGGGCGCAGCGCCGCGCGCAATGCGTCGAACTGCGCTGGGGCGAGCGGCGTCACGCGCGCGGGCGGCGCGGCGAAGGCCCATGCACCGTCCTCCGCGGCGGCCAGATCGATGAGACCGGCGCCGCATTCCTGCACGAGTCGGCCGGGCGTCTTCGGCGTGCGGCCGCTTTCGAGAAATGCGTGCGCCGTGCCAAGCGTTGGATGACCCGCGAAGGGCAGCTCGCCCTGGGTCGTGAAGATGCGCACGCGATAGTCGGCGCGCGCGTGGGTGGGGGCGAGCAGGAAACTGGTTTCCGAGAGATTCGTCCAGCGCGCGATGGCCTGCATCTCATCGCCGCTCAAGCCGTCGGCATCGAACACCACGGCGAGCGGGTTGCCCTTGAAGGGTACCGACGTGAAGACGTCGACCTGTTTGAAGCGGACGCTGTGCTGGGTCATGGCGGGACGATCGTGGCAGGGGGAGGACCGACGCATGAGGCTGCGCCAGGTTGCGCGAAGGCACATCAGAATAATGCGAGAACGTGCGCGGACCTCGATGCAGGTCCGCGCACGTTACCCAAGCTCGCTGATGTTGCTTACTCGACTTCGGCGATCAGCTCGATCTCGACGCATGCGCCAAGCGGAATCTGCGCGACGCCGAAGGCCGAGCGCGCGTGCTTGCCCTTCTCGCCGAATACGTCGGCGATCAGCTCCGAAGCGCCGTTCGTGACGACGTGCTGCTCGGTGAAGGTGAGCGTCGAGTTCACGAGGCTCATGAGCTTGACTACGCGCTTGACCTTGTTGAGGTCGCCCGTGTGGGTGTGCAGCGTGGCGAGCAGATCGATCGCGATCGATCGTGCGGCGGCCTTACCTTCCTCGGTCGTGAGCGACTCGCCCAGCTTGCCGGCCCACACCTTGCCGTCCTTCTTCGCGATGTGACCCGACAGGTACACCGTGTTGCCGCTCTGGGCGCTCATCACGTAGGCCGCGGCGGGCGCGCCTGCCTGGGGCAGGGTGATGCCGAGCTGTTCGAGACGGTCGTAGATGTTGATGTCAGCCATGATCAGGATTCCTCGTTCGGGTGTTGAGTCGGAAAAAACCTGGCGCTGCGCCAGGCGTGTCCAGGCATGCGTCAGGCGTGCGCGCGGATCAGGGCCGCGAGCTTCGCGACGCCTTCTTCGATCTTCGCGGGCGGTACCGTGACGAACGACAGGCGCAGCTTGTTGCGTTGCGGCTCGTCGGCAAAGAACGGCGCGCCGGGCACGAAGGCCACGTTCTGCGCGACGGCTTCGGCCAGCAGTTTCATGCTGTCGATGTTCGAGGGCAGCGTCACCCAGATGAACATGCCGCCTTCGGGGCGGTTCCAGCTCACGCCTTCGGGCATGTTGCGCTTGAGCGAGTCGAGCATCGCCTCGCACTGGTCGCGATAGAGTGTGCGCACCTTCGGGATGTGCGTGTCGAGGAAGCCGTCCTTCACCACCTCGTAGACGATACGCTGCGTGAAGCTCGGCGTGTGCAGGTCGGTGGCCTGCTTGGCCTGCACGAGCTTGAAGTGCAGGTCTTCGGGCGCAATGATGTAGCCCACGCGCAGGCCCGGGGCCAGGATCTTCGAGAACGAGCCCAGATGCACGACGTGCTCGGGCGCGAGTGAGTGCACCGTCGGCAACGGCTCGCCCGCGTAGAGCAGCGCACCGTAGGGGTCGTCTTCGATCACGGGGAAGGGCGAGTGTTTCGCGAATCCCGCGAGCGCCTGGCGGCGCTCGAGCGGCAGTCGGCGGCCCGTGGGGTTCTGGAAGTTCGGGATCGCGTAGAGCAGGCGCGCGCCGGCCGTGAGTTCGGGCGTGAGGCCCTCGGGCACGAGGCCCTTCTCGTCGGTCGGAACCTGGACGTACTTCGGCTCGTAAAGCGAGAACGACTGCAGCGCGCCGAGGTAGGTGGGCGTCTCGACGAGCACGGGGCTGTCGGGCGAGACCAGCACCTTGCCGATCAGGTCGAGCGCCTGCTGCGAACCCGTGGTGATGAGCACCTGCGAGGGACGCACTTTCACGCCGCCTACCGAGTGGCGTGCGGCGACCCATTCGCGCAGCGGCATATAGCCTTCGGTCGCGCTGTACTGGAGGGCGCCCGAGGGATCGTCGCGCAGGATGCGGTCGGCGGCGGCGCGCATTTCCTCGGCCGGGAAGCTGGCCGGCGCGGGCAGCCCGCCCGCGAACGAAATGACTTCGGGACGCTCGGTGACCTTCAGGATTTCGCGAATTGCCGAGCTGGTCAGCTTGATTGCACGCTCGGACAGTTGCCACGCGGGCGCGGCCTTGAGATCGCTCTGGTCCATGGGGTCTCCTTGTTGGGGTGGGGCGAGTGACAGAGTCAGTGGCGGCATGGGGCGCGATCACGCGCCGCCGGATGCCGCCGAAAACCTTTAATTATGACGCGAAACCGGCTCATGCGCGCGCTGGCGCCGGGGCCGTGCGGATCGCCGCGCGGCGACCCAGTACGACCGTGGCGATCACCGCGGCCGCGTAGAGCCACGCCGAGGGCGCGACCTGCTCGCCGAAAAAGAGCGCCGAGAACGCCATCGTGAAGAAAATCTGCAGCAGCTGCACCTGGCCCACGCGCGCCGTGCCGCCCATGGCGAGCCCCGCGTACCACGCGAAAAAGCCGATGAACTGCGAAAACAGCGTGACGTAGCCGAAGGCGAGCCAGGTCTTGAGCGCGACGGGGCCGGGATGCGCCACATGATGCGCCCAAGCGAGCCAGCCTACCGGCAGCGCGAGGAACGGCGCCGAGAGCACGAGCGCCCAGCAGATAACCTGCCAGCCGCCGAGCTGGCGGGCGAGGCGCGCACCTTCGGCGTAGCCGAGCGCGCCGATGCCCACGGCGATGAGCATCCACGCGTCGCCCGCGTGCAGCGAGCCGCCGCCCGCCTGGAGCGCGAACGCAATCACGAGCGCACTGCCGAGCAGCGCGCTGGCCCAGAACGCCTTCGAGGGGCGCTCATGCGAGAGCCAGGCGGCGTAAATCGCCACGGCGAGCGGCTGCAGCCCGTTGACGATGGCGCCGTGCGAGGCGGGCACGGTCTTCATCGCAAAGGCGGAAAAGACCGGAAACGCGACGATCACGCCAAGCGACACCACGGCGAGGCTCTTGACCTGCGGCCAGGTAGGCCATGTCTCCCGACGGATGGCGAGCAGCAGCGCGGCCGGCACGGCGGCGGCGAGCGCGCGGCCGAGGCCATTCAAAAGCGGGTGGAATTCGGCGACGACGATGCGCGTCATCGGCAGCGTCAGGCTGAAGATCATGACGCCGATGAGGCCGAGCAGCATGCCTTGGGTTTCGCGTGCTTTCATGCGGGACTTTGCGCTCGACGGATCAGCGTGCCGGCGCGCCGAGCGTGCGCGGACCGGACGGAGTTTCGAACTGCGCGACGAGCGCGGGCGAGAGGGCTTCCTCCACGGCGATCAGATGCGCCGCGCCGAGCCACTGTAACTGCTCGCGCGCCGCCTGCGCCTCTGGGTGAAAGCCAGTGAGCGAGGTGAGCGCGATGCCGGTATCGGCCAGCACCTGCGACGGGTGATGCGCCGTGTCCCACTGGATTAGCGACGGCAGAATGCCGTCGCCCGCGCCTTGCCAGGCCGGGAACGTGCCGTTCTCCGGCACCGTGAGTTGCCACGAGAAGTCGCCGCGCGTCATCGGCACGAGTTCGGGAATGCGCTGGGGATACTGCTCGCGCCAGCGCGCGAGGTTTTTCGGCGGATCGACGCGCGCGACCCAATGCGCGAGGTACGGCCCCTGTTCGATGCGCGCCTGAACGGCAGGGTCGTCGAGCGCGAAGAGGCGCGCGCGGGCGCCATGGCTTGTTCCGCTCTTCGCCGCCGGATCGACCGCGATGACTTCCAGATACGCGCCGCCCCACAGCCCCAGCAGACGGTTGTGCGTGCGCATGAGCGGGTGCGCGCCGCCGCCCGTGGGCGCGACGCCGAGCGCGTCGCTCACGTACTGCACGCCTTCTTCCAGCGTGCGCGCGGCAACGACGAGGTGATCGAGGCGAAGCGGCGAGGCGTTCATGTGCGGGCGATCGGAGCCAGAGATTTCCAGGGGCCGGAAGGAAGAGGGCAGGAGCGCGCGCCTGAACAGTGTGCTGACGCCTCTACCGAATCCTTACCGGTACGCATGCGATCAAATGTACCGGTATGGCTGCAGACAGTAACGGTACAATCGGCCCGATAGTGCTCTGTACAGTTCGAGTCCAGGGAGTCCTCATGTCCTCCGTACCGCTAGACCAGATTCCCGCCCCGCACGACGCGGCCACGCTCACGCTAGTCGACCAGCTCGTGCAGTGGGGCCGCCGCCGCATCGAGGAGCGCGTGTTCCGCGCCGGCATGCGCATGCCGTCCATCCGCAAGCTCGCGCTCGACAAGGGCGTGTCGCGCTTTACCGTCGTCGAGGCGTACGAGCGTCTGGTCGCGCAGGGCTACCTCGACTCGCGGCGCGGTTCCGGTTTCTACGTGCGCGAGCGGCTGGCGCTCGTGGCGGGCGGCGAACGCCAGCCGCTGACGGCGGGCGCTGCGGCGCGCGCCGACGCGGTTGCCGCTCCCGCGCCGCCCACCATCGACGTGGTCTGGCTGCTGCGCAACATGCTTCATACGTCCACGCGGCCAGAAAAAGGGCCGGGTCTGGGCTATCTGCCCGCGCGCTGGCTTGACGGCGAACTGCTGACCGGAGCGATGCGCTCGCTTGCCCGCCAGAGCGGCACGCAACTGCTCGGCTTCGGCTCGCCGCAAGGCTTCCTGCCGCTGCGCCAGCAACTTCAGACGCGCATGGCGGAACTCGAGATCGGCGCGACGCCCGACCAGATCGTGCTCGTTTCGGGCGTCACCCAGGCGATCGACCTGCTTGCGCGCATCTACGTGCAGCCCGGCGACACGGTGATCGTGGGCGACCCCGCGTGGTTCCAGATGTTCGGGCGCTTCGCCTCGCAGGGCGCGCGGCTCGTCGGCATGCCGTACACGCCCGAAGGGCCGGACCTCGACGCGCTCGAAGCGCTGGTCGAGACCTGGCGTCCGAAAATGCTCGTCATCAATTCGGTGCTGCAAAACCCCACGGGCACCTCGCTGTCCGCCGCGCAGGCGTTCCGCATTCTGCGGCTTGCCGAACAGTACGACTTCATCGTCGTGGAAGACGATATCTACGGCGACCTGTGCCCGGCGGGCTATCCGGCCACGCGCCTCGCGAGCCTCGACCAGCTTCGCCGCGTGATCTACCTCGGCAGCTTTTCGAAGACGCTCGCGCCGAACCTGCGTGTGGGCTATATCGCGAGCGCGCGCGACGTAGCGCAGGCCGTGGCGGACCAGAAGATGCTCGTCGGCATGACGAGCCCGGAGCTCAACGAGCGCGTGCTCTACCGCGTGCTCACGGAGGGCCACTACCGGCGTCACGTGGAGCGCCTGCGCGGGCGGCTGGATGGCGTGCGCGACAAGGCCGCGCGCATGCTGGAGCGCGCCGGCTTGCGCCTCTTCGCGGCGCCGGGCGCCGGTATGTTCCTGTGGGCGGACACCGGCGTCGACGCGGACGCGCTCACCGCGGCGGGCCACGAAGCGGGCTTCCTGCTCACGCCGGGGAGCCTGTTCTCGCCGCACCAGTCGCCGACCACGTGGATGCGCTTCAACATCGCCAACTGCGGCGACCCGGTGCTGCCCGCGTTCCTCGCCGACTATCTCGAAGGCGTGGCCCGGCGCGGCGGCGGCGCGCAAGCGTGAATTCGTGGGCGGCGGCTCTTGAAACCGGCGCCGTCTGTCCCCAAGTGAGCGGGCAGCGCGCCGCGATTCGACTGTAAACTCGCGGCCACAAATTTGTCAGACGTGAACTGTAACGAAAGAGGACTCTCGACCATGGCACAAGAAACCATGAGCTTCCAGGCAGAAGTGAAACAGCTTCTGCACCTGATGATCCATTCGCTGTACAGCAACAAGGAAATCTTCCTGCGTGAGCTGATCTCGAACGCATCGGACGCGGCGGACAAGCTGCGCTTCGAGGCGATCGCGAACAGCGCGCTTTATGAGAACGATCCGAACCTGCGCATCCGCGTGGGCTTCGATAAGGAAGCGCGCACCATCACGATCGACGACAACGGCATCGGCATGAGCCACGACGAAGCCGTGTCGCACCTCGGTACGATCGCACGCTCGGGCACGAAGGAATTCTTCGGCAAGCTCTCGGGCGACCAGCAGAAGGACGCGGCGCTGATCGGCCAGTTCGGCGTGGGCTTCTATTCGGGCTTCATCGTCGCGGACAAGATCACCGTGGAAAGCCGCCGCGCGGGCCTGTCGGCCGCCGAAGGCGTGCGCTGGACGAGCGCGGGCGAGGGCGAGTTCGCCGTCGAGACGATCGAGCGCGAGCAGCGCGGCACGACGATCACGCTGCATCTGCGCGAAGGCGAGGAAGAGCTGCTTTCCGCATGGAAGATCAAGTCGATCATCCAGAAGTATTCGGATCACGTCGGCCTGCCCATCGAGATGAAGAAGGAAGAATGGGACGCCGAAAAGAGCGAGATGGTCACGCAGGACGAGTACGAGACCATCAACCAGGCGAGCGCGCTGTGGACGCGTTCGAAGAGCGAGATCAGCGACGAGCAGTATCAGCAGTTCTATCAGCACCTCGCGCACGACCACCAGAATCCGCTCGCGTGGACGCATAACCGGGTGGAAGGCCGCAGCGAATATACGCAGCTCCTTTACGTGCCGTCGCATGCGCCGTTCGACCTGTGGAACCGCGATCACAAGAGCGGTCTGAAGCTTTACGTGAAGCGCGTGTTCATCATGGACGACGCCGAGCAACTGCTGCCGAACTATCTGCGCTTCGTGAAGGGCGTGGTCGATTCGAGCGATCTGCCGCTCAACGTCTCGCGCGAAATCCTCCAGGAAAGCCGCGACGTGAAGGCGATTCGCGACGGCGTGACCAAGCGCGTGCTCTCGATGCTCGAAGAGATGGCGAATGCTGTTATGGACGCCGAAGCCAGCGAAGAGGACAAGGCGAAGTACACGACGTTCTGGACCGAATTCGGCCAGGTGCTCAAGGAAGGCATTGGCGAGGATCACGCCAATCGCGAGCGCGTGGCGAAGCTCGCGCGCTTCGCGTCCACACACAACGACACGAACGAGCAGACCGTAGCGCTCGCCGACTACGTTGCGCGCATGAAGCCCGAGCAGACGAAAATCTACTACGTCACCGCCGACACGTGGCAAGCCGCAAAGAACAGCCCGCACCTCGAGGTGTTCCGCAAGAAGGGCGTGGAAGTGCTGCTCCTCACGGACCGCGTGGACGAGTGGATGCTGTCGTTCCTGAACGAGTTCGACGGCAAGCCGCTCGCGAGCGTAGCGCGCGGCGACCTCGACCTCGGCGCGCTCAACGACGAGGAAAAGCAGCAGCAGGAGAAGGTGAGCGAAGCACTCAAGCCGCTCGTCGAGCACATGAAGGAAGCGCTCAAGGACAAGGCCAAGGACGTGCGCCTCACCTTCCGCCTGACCGATTCGCCCTCGTGCCTCGTGGCCGACGAAGGCGACATGAGCGGCTACCTGCAGCGCATGCTGAAGGCGGCGGGACAACAGGCGCCGCAGATGCAGCCGATCCTCGAAGTGAACCCGGAGCACCCGCTCGTGAAGGCGCTGCGTACCGATAGCGCGGACTTTGGCGACTGGTGCAATCTCCTGTTCGATCAGGCGTTGCTGGCGGAAGGCGGTGCGCTCGAAGATCCGGCCAGCTTCGTGAAGCGTACGAACGCGTTGCTGATTGCCCGCGCCGGCTAAAGCGCGCGGCAACGCAAGACCGAAACCCCTTGCGGCTACCCGCTGCAAGGGGTTTTTCTTTGGTCCGCCGCGCTCGTAGCGAACTGAAATCCTCGCAGCCTATAATGCGCGCCATGCCTCTTCGATTCGATGCTGCTAACGCGCATTGGCGCGTCAAGCCCTTGCCCGCCTTGAGCGCCGACCAGAAGGACTGGCTCACGCGCGGCGGTTCGCTCACGGCGCATTTGCGCACGCTCGGCCGCGTCGTTGTGCGGGTCACGCGCGAAGCCGTGGATATGCCCTGGTCCGACGAATGCGACGCGCTTGGCCTCGCACCGCGCGAGCGCGCGTGGGTGCGCGAGATCGTGCTCGAAGTCGACGGCGTGCCGTTCGTCGCCGCGCACAGCGTGACGCCGCTCGCCGCGAGTCAAGGCGTGTGGCAGGCCATGCGCCGCTTGCGCACGCGGCCGCTCGCGGAACTCCTCTATAGCGATAGCGGCGTCGCGCGCTCCGCGCTCGTAAGCCGACGCGTCGGCGCGCGGCATCCGCTCTACACACTCGCGGCGCGCGAGATGATGGTCGCGGCGAAGCACGCGCAGCATGCGTTCGTCGCGCGCCGCTCGGTATTCGAGCGCGCAGGCGCGCCGCTGCTCGTGACCGAATGCATGCTGCCCGCGCTGTGGTCGCGCCTTGCAAGCGGTCCGCTCACCCCGGAAACCGGCGTGCATCTCGGACGCGAACGCGGCCCGCTCGATCACACCGCTTCGCGCGCGCATCACGCGCCGCGATGAACGTGCTGCATCCGTTGCCATGACCTTCAAGCGCTGCTTCGATCCCGTCGTCGATGCACGCACGCGCGTGCTCGTCCTCGGCAGCTTGCCTGGCGAGGCGTCGCTCGCGCATCAGCAGTACTACGCGCATAAGCAGAACAAGTTCTGGCATCTCGTGGGCGAGGTGCTCGGCGAGGATCTCGTTGCGATGGCATACGAAGCGCGGCTACAAACGCTGCGCGCGCATCGCGTGGGCCTGTGGGACGTCGTGGCGCAGGCGCGCCGCGAGGGCAGTCTCGATGGCGATATCCGCGATCACGAGGGCAACGATCTCGTCGCGCTTATCGAGCGCCTGCCCGCCCTCGAAGCGATCGCGTTCAACGGCGGCACGGCGGCGCGCATCGGCGAGCGCATTCTTGGCGCGCATGTGCGGCCCACGACAATTCTGCGCCTGCCTTCCAGCAGTCCTGCGTATGCGTCGATGAACTTCGCGGCGAAACTCGTGCAATGGCGCGCATTGGGCACGTTCACAAGCGACCCCGATGCGCGTATGAGCGCTGGCGCACACAGACGTAAGCGCGCTGCAACTTAGCCGCGCTAGCATGGTCCCGCGCACGCCGAGGTGCGCCCGCACCACCGGGACACGAGACCAAAATGAACAAGAAACGCCTGCCCCTGATCGCTTTACCCATGACGCTCATGCTGGGCGCCTGCGCTTCGGACGACGTATCGCAAGTGGGGCCGCACGTGCGCCCTTCGCCACAGATGGTCATGAACCGTTGTCTCGCGGCCGTCGCGACGCCGGGTTTCGCGCCGCCCACGGAAACCACCTTGAGCGCCTGGCAATGGAAGCGCTACGTGAGTTGCAAGCTCGGCGGCAACATGTTCGCCAATCCGAAGAAAATACCGATGGATACGGAAGCCATCGTATCGATCCGTGCGGCATCGGATGGCTCCATCGTTTCGGTGAAGCTACTGCGTTCGAGCGGCAACGATGACTACGACGAGGCCGTCGAGCGCGCGATCGACGCCGCCGCGCCGCTGCCTGCCGTACCCCAAGCGCTGCACATTGCGCGGATCGACATGCATTTCCATCCCGTGCGCGTCAATCCGCTGGCGTTGCAGCCGGGGCAGCCCGGAATCGATGGCGCACGCAACAGTGCGGGGCGTTCAGACGACAGCCATTGACGCGCGCCGCGTGCGGGCCAGGCGCTCGAAATGCCTGCCAAATCTGGCCCGAAGCGCCGCGAATGCTATGCTCTCGGTCGCCTGAGCAAATGCACCTGCATTTGCGCCCCCACAGCAAGCGATTTTCCACATGACGACTCTCATCAAGCGCGCCTCCGCCGAGGCCCGCGCATTCAAGCAAACCGGCCACGCGACGCAATCGGGCGAGACAGCGAGCCAGACCGCCAAGGTCACGAAGCGCCCGCGCCGCGCCGCCGCTGCCGCCGACGACCTCGACAACGCCCCGGTCATCGAAGCGCCGCGCAAGCCGCGTTTCGCGCCGGTCACGTTCTCGGAAGAGAACGGTGTGCGCTATCTGCACTTCGGCACGGAGTGGGTACAGGGCGCGATGCGTCTTGCGAAGCCGCTGCACGTCGAACTGGAATACGCGCAGCAGATGATGGCCTGGCTGCTGTTCCTCGCCACGCCCGAGCGCATCGTGCAACTGGGCTTGGGCGCCGCCGCGCTCACCAAGTTCGCGCACCGCTATCTGCGCCCCGCGAAGGTCGAGGCGATCGAGCTGAATCCGGCGGTCGTGGTGGCCGCGCGCACGATGTTCGAGCTGCCGTACGACGACGCGCGCCTCACCGTGCGCGAGCTCGACGCGTGGGACTTCGTGCAGGACCGCGCCAATCACGGCACCATCGGCGCGCTGCAGATCGACGTGTACGACGCGACCGCGCGCGGTCCGGTGCTCGACAGCGTGGCGTTCTACCGCGCCGTGCGCGCGTGCCTGACCGAAGCCGGCGTCGCGACGATCAACCTGTTCGGTGACCACCCGAGCTTCGTGCGCAACATGAAGCGGCTGAACGAAGCCTTCGAAGGCCGCGTGATCGCGCTGCCCGAAGTGCACGAAGGCAATCGCGTGGCGCTCGCGTTCTCGGGCCCGGCGCTCGAAGTCACCTTCGATGCGCTCGAAAAGCGCGCGCGCCTGCTCGAAAGCAAGCTCGGCCTGCCGGCGCACCAGTGGGTGAAGGCGCTGCGCGAATCGAGCGGCCAGCACGGCGCGACATTCTCGATCTGATCCGCGCGAACGGCGGTAACGCCGTTGCGGCACAGAAAACCGGCTTCAGGGGCGTCCCAGGGCCGGTTTTTTTTCGCCTGCATAGCGCATTTCCGGGCAATTATCGGGACATGGCGCAAGCCGTTGGCTCTTGACAACGCCGTGCAAATTGGGGTCCGCCCTGCTTGACCGTGTGGCGTGGCCCCGATACTCTTTTCAGCGCTTTCGGGGACCTTGCGGACTATCCGTGCGCGAGGCCAACGGCCGCCTCACGCCGGGCGGCGGACCGCGAACAAAGCAAGGCCGCATAACTACATAAGCAACGAGGAGACGTCATGGCTCACGACGCCGACGCCGGAAAATCAAGCAAGCATTGGCTATGGCTTTTGCTGCTGCCCTGGATTGCGATGATCTGGGTGCCGTCTTACAACAAGATCGAGCCCACTCTGTGGGACTTCCCGTTTTTCTACTGGTATCAGCTTCTCTGGGTGCTGATCAGCGCTGTCATTACCGCGCTCGTCTACTTCAAGACGAAGACCCGCAGCAAGGGCGATGCAGGGGGCGCGCAATGAACGTCACAGCAACCGTTGTCTTTATTCTGTTCTTCCTCGGCGTCACGGTTCTCGGCTTCTTCGCCGCAAACTGGCGCAAGGGCGACCTCGCGCATCTCGAAGAGTGGGGCCTCGGCGGCCGCCGCTTCGGCACGATCGTCACGTGGTTCCTGCTCGGCGGTGACCTTTACACTGCGTACACCTTCGTCGCCGTGCCGGCGCTCGTGTTCGGTGCGGGCGCAATGGGTTTCTTCGCGCTGCCGTACACGATCCTGATCTATCCGTTCGCGTTCGTCGTGTTCCCGAAGCTCTGGGCTGTCGCGAAGCGCCATCAATACGTCACCTCGGCCGATTTCGTGAGCGCGCGCTATGGCAGCCGCATGCTCGCGCTCGCCATCGCCGTGACGGGCATCGTCGCGACCATGCCGTATATCGCGCTGCAGCTGGTGGGTATCGAAGTGGTGATTGGCGCACTCGGCTTCGACACGACGGGCTTTGTCGGCGACCTGCCGCTCATCATCGCGTTCGCGATTCTCGCCGCGTACACGTACACGTCGGGCCTGCGCGCGCCGGCCATGATCGCGGTGGTGAAGGACATCCTCATCTACATCACGATCATCGTTGCGATCATCGTGATTCCCGCGCAGATGGGCGGCTTCGGCCACATCTTCAGCGCGGTGCCGCCGGCCAAGCTGCTGCTCAAGTCGCCGGATGCCACGAGTTTGAACGGCTATAGCGCCTACGCGACACTCGCGGTGGGGTCGGCGCTCGCGCTGTTCCTGTACCCGCACTCGGTCACCGCTATTCTGTCGTCGTCGTCGGGCAACACCATCCGCCGCAACATGGCGATGCTGCCCGCGTACTCGCTGGTGCTCGGTCTGCTCGCGCTGCTCGGCTACATGGCGCTCGCCGCGGGCGTGAAGGACATGCCGGAATTCGTGCCGTACTTCAAGGCCTTCGGTCCGAACTTCGCGGTGCCGGCGCTGTTCCTGCACTTCTTCCCGTCGTGGTTCGTGGGCGTGGCGTTCGCGGCCATCGGCATCGGCGCGCTGGTACCGGCTGCGATCATGTCGATTGCAGCGGCCAACCTCTACACGCGCAACATCCACAAGGAGTTCATCAACCGCAACATGAATCACGAGCAGGAGACCAACATCGCCAAGCTGGTCTCGCTGATCGTGAAGGTCGGCGCGGTGGCGTTCATCCTGGGCCTGCCGCTCACGTACGCGATCCAGCTGCAGCTGCTCGGCGGCATCTGGATCATCCAGACGCTGCCCGCCATCGTGCTCGGCCTCTACACGCGCATGCTCGACTATCGCGGCCTGCTGGTGGGCTGGGCGGTGGGCATCGCGACCGGCACGTGGATGGCCATTTCGCTCAAGCTCGCAGGCTCGATCTTCACGATCCACCTGTTCGGCATCGCGATTCCGGGCTACGCCGCGGTGTGGTCGCTGATCGTGAACCTCGTGGTCTCGGTCGTCGTGTCGGCGCTCGTGCATGTCGTCGGCATGCAAAAGGGCGCGGATCGCACGCGTCCGGAAGATTATCTCGACGTTGTCGAGGGCTGATCCGCTCATGCCCGGCGCATGCCGCCGGGCTTGCGCAGGGCTTGTTTTTTACCCAATGCCCGCAACGCACAGTTGCGGGCATTTGTTTTTCTGGTGCACGATGATTGCTGATCCGGCTCACGTTCAGCCCGTGCCATGGCCTCATCCCAAACCGAATCCCGTTCCCGACGCGGGCGCAGCGGCGCGCAACGCCTGCGCCCGCCGCGCCGCCGTTCGCGCCTCGCGCGCATGTGGCGCGCGTTGACCTCCCCGTACTACCGCTACCGCAACGCCAAGGTGATACACAGCGTACGCGTGGGTCTGGCCATGCTCGCCTCGATTCTCGCGACGTCGGGCATCCATATTCCGCACGGCATCTGGGCCTCGGTCACGCTGCTCGTCGTGATCGGCGGGCTGCAGCACCAGGGCAACATCCGCAAGAAGGCCGCCGAACGCGCGCTCGGCACGCTGCTCGGCGCCGTGATCGGGCTCGTGCTCATCGTCGTGCAGGCCATTACTGGTTCCGTGTGGCTCACCTACGTGCTGATGTCGCTCGTCGCCGCCGTGTGCGGCTACTACGCTATCGGCAAGCCGGGCTACGTCGCGCTGCTGGCCGCCATCACCATGTGCATCGTCGCGGGGCACGGCGACAACCTCATCGATACGGGACTCTGGCGCACGCTCAATGTGATTCTCGGCATCGTCATCGCGCTCGTGTTTTCGTTTGCCTTGCCCCTGCACGCGACGTATTCGTGGCGCTACAGCCTTGCCGACAATCTGCGCGAATGCGCGCGCGTGTACGCGCAGGTGGCGGGCGGCGTGCACGTCGATGCCGACGAGCAGGTGCAGACCTTCGTGCGCCTGAATGCACGGCTCGTGCAACTGCGCGCGCTGATGCCCTCGGTCGCCAAGGAGATCGGCGTGCCGCTCGCGCGGCTCGAGCAGGTGCAGCGCCTGCATCGCTCGCTCCTGAGCGCGCTGGAGATGCTCTGCACGGGCACGGGCAGCTACGAGCAGGCACTCGTGCGCGTAGCGTTCGCAGAGCGCAGCGAGACCGTGCGCCGTGCGCTGCTCGCCACGGCACGGGCGCTGCGTTTCGGCGGCGGGCGTCACCCCGAGGCGGCGCAGCAGGCGCTGCGCACGGTTGCGGCACAGGTGGTGGAGGGGAGTGGCGAGGGCGACATGGCGGGCGAGGCCGTCCATGGAAGTATGCAGGCGCAGCCGCAGGGCTGCCCCGAGCCGCGGATGCAGGGGCCCTACTGGCTTAGCCTGCGTGTGGAGGAGCAGGTGGAGCGCCTGCGCGCGCTGCTCCTCGAAACCGAGCCGCGCTGGAACATCGAGCGCGCCGCGACGCACCGCATGGTGTGACGCCGGGCGCGCTTCTCCAGTTGTTACGCCGGTGGATCAGGCGGGTTGCTCGTGCGGCGCGGAGACCATCCACGGCACGCCGAACTTGTCGCTCAGCATGCCGAAGCCGGGCGACCAGAAGGTCTTCTGAAACGGCATCGTGACCGTGCCGCCTTTGGCCAGCGCGTTGAAATAGCGTTCGGCGGTGGCGATGTCGGACCCGGTCAGCGAGACGCCAAAGCCGAGGAACTTGTCGTTCTGCGTCATGCAGCCGCCGTCGGACACCATGATCTGCGCGTCGCCGATCTGGAGCGTCGCGTGCATGATTTTTTCGGCGAATTCGGGCGGCATGGGGCGCGCGGGGTCCGGCGGCGCTTCCTTGAAGCGCATCTTCATCACTTCCTTCGCGCCGAGCGCTTCGCCATAAAACGCGATCGCTTCGTCGCAATTGCCGGGGTAGAAGAGATAGGGCTGGATTTGCATCGTCGGTTTCCTTGCGGACGGGACGTTGGCCGGCCTGTTTCGTGCGAGGGTGTGCACGGGGCCGGATCGTGCGGCGGGTCGCGCCGCTGCCCTGATTCTAGGCGCGCGCGAAGGCGCGACCGAGTGGTGTGTCATCAGGGTTTGCGAGAGGGCGGACGGGAACGGCGGTTGCCGGGCGGCCTGTCAAACAAAGGGCCGCACATGCGGCATGTGCGGCCCTGGTCATCGATACTTCGATGCGCTCTGCAGGGAGCGCAGGCGCATTACTTCGCGCGCAATTCCTCGATCATCTTTTCGAGCTTGATCGCGTCTGCGGCGAACGCGCGGATGCCTTCAGCGAGCTTCTCGGTCGCCATGGCGTCGTCGTTGAGCTGGAAGCGGAACGACGGCTCGTCCACGGCCACGCGCTCGATCTTCGCGTCCTTGAACGCTTCCGGCGAAAGCTTGCGTTCGACCTTCTCGTTGCTGTCGTGGAGCTTCTGCAGCAAGTCCGGGCTGATGGTGAGCAGGTCGCAGCCGGCCAGCTCGACGATCTGGCTCGTGTTGCGGAAACTCGCGCCCATCACCTCGGTGTTGTGGCCGAACTTCTTGTAGTACGCGTAGATCTTGCGCACCGACTGCACGCCCGGGTCGTTCGCGCCGCCGTCCTTCGCGTCGTCCCAGTCGGCGCCCTTGGCCTTCTTGTACCAGTCGTAGATGCGGCCCACGAACGGCGAGATCAGCTGCGCGCCCGCTTCGGCGCACGCGGCGGCCTGCGCGAGCGAGAACAGCAGCGTCATGTTGCAGTGGATGCCGTCCTTTTGCAGCACTTCGGCGGCGCGAATGCCTTCCCAGGTCGAGGCGAGCTTGATCAGCACGCGCTCGCGCCCGATGCCGGCCTGCTTGTACAGGTCGATGATGTGGTGCGCCTTGTCGATCGACTTTTTCGTGTCGAACGAGAGGCGGGCATCGACTTCGGTCGAGACGCGGCCCGGAATGATCTTGAGGATTTCGGTGCCGAACGCGATCAGCAGATGGTCGATGATCGACTCGAGCGATTCGCTCGCGTGATCGCGCACGGTTTTTTCGAGCAGCGGACGGTACTCGGCTTTCTGGACCGCCTTGAGGATCAGCGACGGGTTGGTCGTCGCGTCCCGCGGCTTGTACTGCACGAATTGCTGGAAGTCGCCCGTATCGGCGACGACGGTGGTGTACTGCTTGAGCTGGTCGAGTGCGGTAGTCATGTCAGGCCCTGTGGGCGCGTGCGCGCCTGCATCGGTGAGAGTTGAACGGCCGGTGCGCTTCAGGCGTGAACCTGGGGCGCGCCGGGCGGAACGAAAAAGACGCTGCGCCGTTCCGGCCCGGCCCGCGCCGATTGGGCGGGAAGCCGGGTGGGGCGCATCTTGCCGCGCGTCTGGGCGCAGCTCACATCGTCATTTTATGGCGGAAACGCGTGGCGTTGCGTTTCACGCGGGCAGGGCGTATGCCAGACGCGCCGCACACACCATGCCAGCGGTGTTGGCAGGCGCTCGCGGCGGCGGCTTACACGGGGCAAGCGCGCCGCGCGTTCAGCACGAACTGCGTGATGACACCCGCCACGAGCCCCCAGAACGCCGCGCCGATGGAGAGCAGCGTGAGCCCGGAGGCGGTCACCATGAAGGTGATGAGCGCGGCTTCGCGCTCCTTCGGGTTCTGCATGGCGTTGGTGAGGCCGCTCATGATCGAGCCGAACAGCGCGAGCGCCGCGATCGACACCACGAGCGCCTGCGGGAACGCCGCGAACAGCGCCGCGATGGTCGCGCCGAAGGTGCCGGCGATCAGGTAGAAGATGCCGCACCACACGGCCGCCATATAGCGCTTCGTGCGGTCTTCGTGGGCGTGCGGGCCGGTGCAGATCGCCGCCGTGATGGCCGCGAGGTTCACGCCGTGCGAGCCGAACGGCGCGAGCACGAGCGAGGCCAAGCCGGTGGTGGCGATGAGCGGCGAGGAGGGCGCCGCCGTGTGGCCGTAGCCGTCGGCGCGCAGGACGGCGATGCCGGGCACGTTCTGCGAGGCCATCGCCACGACGAAGAGCGGAATGCCGATGCTCACCACCGCCGTGAGCGAGAAAGCCGGCATCGTGAACACGGGCCTCGCCACCGCCACGCGGAAGTGGCTGAAGTCGAGCAGCCCGAGCATGGCGGCGGCGGCGATGCCGATCACGAGCGTTGCGACGATCGCATAGCGCGGCACGAAGCGCTTCACGACCAGATAGCCGAAGAACATCGTGAGCACGAGCGGCGTCTGCACCTGCGCGGCGTGGAAGATCTCGATGCCGATCTCGAACAGGATGCCCGCGAGCAGCGCCGCCGCGATGCCCGCGGGAACGCGCTTCATGAGTGTGTCGAACCAGCCGGTGAGGCCCACGGCCGTGAGCAGCACGGCGCAGACGAGATAGGCGCCGATCGCCTCGGCATAAGGCACGTGCGGCAGCGAGCTGATAAGCAGCGCCGCGCCGGGCGTGGACCACGCGATCACGATGGGCGCGCGGAACCACAGTGACAGGCCGATGGTGGTCAAGGCCATGCCGATGGAAAGCGCCCAGATCCACGAGGAGATCTGCGCGTCGGACAGATGCGCGGCCTGGCCGGCCTGAAACATCAGCACGAGCGAGCTGGTGTAGCCGGTCATCATCGCGACGAAGCCGGCCACGATCGTGGCGACCGAGGTGTCGGCGAAGGGCCGCAGTGGCCCCGGCCTGAATGTCGCTGGCAGGTCGGGGGAAGAGGGGGTGGTCATGCGGGTGGTCTCCAGATTTTGCGTAGGTATGACGGCATCGGGCGGCGCGGCCTGAAGACACCCTCAGGCACGCGCCGCCTCGAGAAAGCGGAAAAGGGCGGGAGTGCTGGCGCCTATTTGCTCAGCACGCGCATGGCCGTTTCGAGCCCGGCGACGGTGAGCGGGTACATGCGGTGGCCGAGAATCTCGCGGATGACCGACACCGACTGGCGGTACTCCCATAGTCGCTCGGGCTCGGGGTTGAGCCAGGCGAAGTGCGGGAACTGGTCGGCAAGGCGGCGCAGCCACACGGCGCCCGCTTCGGGGTTGTTGTACTCGACCGAGCCGCCCGGCTGCAGCACCTCGTACGGGCTCATCGTGGCGTCGCCCACGAAAATGAGCTTGTAGTCGGGCGTGAACTTGTGCAGCAGGTCCCACGTGGGCGTGCGCTCGGCGTGGCGGCGGCGGTTGTTCTTCCACAGGTAGTCGTAGACACAGTTGTGGAAGTAGTAGAACTCCAGATGCTTGAATTCGGCTTTTGCCGCCGAAAACAGTTCTTCCGTGCGCTTGATGTGATCGTCCATCGAGCCGCCCACGTCGAGCAGCATCAGCACTTTCACGTTGTTGTGGCGCTCCGGCACCATCTTGAGGTCGAGCCAGCCCGCGTTCGCCGCGGTGCTGCGGATCGTGTCGCCGAGATCGAGTTCTTCCGCCGCGCCTTCGCGCGCGAAGCGGCGCAGGCGGCGCAACGCGACCTTGATGTTGCGCGTGCCGATTTCGACCTGGTCGTCGTAGTCGCGGTACGCGCGCGCGTCCCACACTTTGACGGCGCTGCGCTGGCCGCCTTCGCCGCCAATGCGGATGCCTTCGGGGTTATAGCCGCCGTGGCCGAAGGGCGACGTGCCGCCCGTGCCGATCCACTTGCTGCCGCCCTCGTGGCGCTCCTTCTGTTCTTCGAAGAGCTCTTTGAGGCGCTCCATGAGCTTGTCGAGGCCGCCCATCGCTTCGATCTGCGCGCGCTGTTCGGGCGTGAAGTCGCGCTCCAGCCGCTTCTTGAGCCAGTCCTCGGGAATCTCGAAGGCCAGTTCCGACTTCTTCTCGATGCCGCGAAAATACGCGCCGAACGCCTGATCGAAGCGGTCGAAGTACTGCTCGTCCTTCACGAGCGTCATGCGCGCGAGGTAGTAGAAGTCGTCGAGCGAGGGCGCGATCACGCGCGCCTTGAGCGCTTCGACGAGCGTGAGGTACTCCTTCACGGAAACCGGCAGCTTCGCGTCGCGCAGCGTGTAGAAGAAGTCGATCAGCATGCGGTGTCTCCGGCGTTCGCGCGCGGGGTTCCTGTCAACGGTTGTGGCGGTTCATGTAGATGAGGCGCTCGAACAGCGTCATGTCCTGCTCGTTCTTGAGCAGCGCGCCGGCAAGCGGCGGCATGGACTTCGAGCCGTCGGCCGCGCGCAGCGCCGAGGGCGGAATCTCTTCGGCGAGCAGGAGCTTGAGCCAGTCGAGCAGTTCCGACGTCGAAGGCTTTTTCTTCAGGCCCGCGACGTTGCGCAGTTCGAAGAAGCTTTCCATGGCCGCGTTGAGCAATTCCTTGCGGATGCCCGGATAGTGCACCTCGACGATGCGCTGCATCGTCGCCGGATCGGGAAAACTGATGTAGTGGAAGAAGCAGCGGCGCAGGAAAGCGTCGGGCAGTTCCTTCTCGTTGTTCGACGTGATGATGACGAGCGGACGCTGTTTCGCCTTGATGAGTTGGCGCGTCTCGTAGACATAGAACTCCATGCGGTCGAGTTCGCGCAAGAGGTCGTTCGGGAACTCGATGTCGGCCTTGTCGATTTCGTCGATGAGCAGCACGCTTTGCTCCTCCGACTCGAACGCCTGCCACAGCACGCCTTTGACGATGTAGTTGGCGATGTCCTTCACGCGTTCGTCGCCGAGCTGCGAGTCGCGCAGGCGCGAGACCGCGTCGTACTCGTAGAGCCCTTGCTGCGCCTTCGTGGTGGACTTGATGTGCCACTGCATGAGCGGCATACCCAGCGCCGCGGCCACTTCTTCGGCCAGCATGGTCTTGCCCGTGCCGGGCTCGCCCTTGATCAGCAGGGGCCGCTTGAGCGTGATCGCGGCATTGACCGCAAGCTTGAGGTCGTCGGTGGCGACGTATTGCGATGAGCCTTCGAAACGCGTGGCGCGCATGGTGAATCCGCTCGCTGGGAAAAAAGCCCAGTATAAGTCAGATGGGGTGTTGCGTCGGCGCGCCACCGCGTATCGTTGGGTCCGCTCTTTGGGGCACGGTCGCAAGCGCTGCCAGACGTCTCGCGACGGCGCGCGGCGAGTCCGTTGCGCGTGCCAGGGTTCCTCCGGGTTGTCTGCGGGCGAGCCGCCGCGCGAGGGCGCTGCGTGGCCGTTGCGGGCCTGTTGCAAGGCCTTGCCAGGCGCTCCAGGGCCCGCCAGGCGTGGCGCGGCCGGTGGACGGCCAGCGCGGCGTCGCGGTATACTCGGACCGATTTTTTTCGGCCTGCACGGCGACCCCAAAAGTAAAACAGCAGTAATGCGGCGCAGGCCGTGGCCTGCGGTTCGGGCGTTCGAATCCCCTCAAGCCAGGTTGGATGCTATGAAAAAAATTGTCGGCAAGCACGTCATCACGGGCGCAATCACCATGCTGGCGTGCTTCGCGGTCACGGCTCACGCGGACATCGTGGGCAATGCGAAGGCGGGTCAGGACAAAGTGGCGATGTGTATCGGCTGTCATGGTATTCCCGACTACCGCACCGCTTACCCCCAGGTCTACCACGTGCCCATTCTGGGCGGCCAGAACGCGCAGTACATCATGAACGCGTTGCTCGCCTACAAGAAGGGCGACCGGCATTTCGAGACGATGCACGCGATCGCGTCCTCGCTCACGGAACAGGACATCGCCGACATCGCGGCCTACTATGCGTCGCAAACGGCCGCGTCGAAAGACAATCCGAATAAATAACCGGCAGGTGGAGAATCCATGAACAAGCCCTACACGGCTATGCCTTCGTTTGCCGGTGCAACCATCAAGCTCGCGGGCGCCGGGCTCGCACTGGCCGCCGCGCTCGCGCTCAATCCCGCGCACGCGGCCGACGCCTCCAACGGCAAGGTCCTCGCCGACAGCCACAACTGCGCAGCCTGTCACGGTCCGGGCCTGAACAAACCCGTGAGCCCCGAATATCCGAAGCTCGCCGGCCAGCACGCCGACTATATCTACTGGGCGCTGCGGCAGTACCAGATGGGCACCAGCAATCCGCACCTCGGCCGCAACAATCCGATCATGCAGGCGCAGGTGCAGAGCCTTTCGCAGAGCGATATGAAGGATCTCGCCGCGTATATCGAGTCGCTCGGCGGCGACCTCGTCAACAAGAAGTAAGCGTGAACGCGGCGCGCGCCATGCGTGCCGCATCATGTGAAACACCCCGCGTGGGCCTCGTTTTCGGCGAGGCGTTCGCGGGGTGCTTTTTTTGCGGCCTTATTTCTTTCAGATGTGCTTCAGTCGCGAGTCAATCGCGAGATGCGCGGCGCTCGATGCGCATGAGATAGGCGTCGGTGTCGGGCGGCGTGTTCGTGCGTTGCGCTTCCCAGATCGTTTCGCCCAGGCACTCCATGATCGCGTGCTGCGCGTCGTGCGTGGATCCGAGACGTGCCGCGAGGCGGTCGTGCGCGGCGCGGATGCCGGGCGGCTGGTCGATCGAAAGCTGCTCGCTGATCGCAAGATGCATTGACAGATGCAGGAACGGATTGCTCTGGCCGCGCTCGGGCGAATAGTCCTGGGCGGCGGCCGCATCGGCGTCGGTTAGTTCGGCGTGATATTCGGGGTGCTCGACGATCCAGTCGGCGGCGATCGCCTCGAGCGGCGTGAGGATTTCGCCCGCGCGCTGCTTGCGCCAGGTCTCGGTGAAAAAGTGGCGGACTTCGTCGCGGCTAGGATTGAACATCTTGAGTCGGTCGTATTGGTGAGGCGCTAAATCGCGCAGCGTCGTGCTGCGATGCCTGAATCGAACATTTTACGCCCGGACGCTCGCGCTCGCTCAGAGCTCCGGCGGCGCCGTCTTCGGCTTGAACTCGCACAGCGGCTCGATCACGCAATGCCAGCATTCGGGTCGGCGCGCCTTGCACACATAGCGCCCGTGGAGGATGAGCCAGTGATGCGCGTCCTGGCGGAACTCGGGCGGCGTGAATTTTTCGAGCGCGGTTTCGACGGCACGCACGTCCTTGCCGGGAGCGAGTCCCGTTCGGTTCGCAACCCGAAAGATATGCGTGTCGACGGCAATCGTCGGCTGGCCGAAGGCCGTGTTGAGCACGACGTTCGCGGTCTTGCGGCCAACGCCGGGCAACGCTTCGAGCGCCTCGCGCGTCGGCGGCACCTCGCTGCCGTATTGCTCGATGAGAATGTGGCACGTCGCAATGACGTTCTTGGCCTTGGTGCGATAAAGGCCGATCGTCTTGATGTAATCGGCCACCCCTTCCTCGCCCAGCGCGAGCACCGCTTCCGGCGTGTTGGCGACCGGAAACATCCGGCGCATGGCCTTGTTCACCGAAACGTCGGTGGCCTGCGCGGAGAGCATCACGGCGATCAGGAGTTCGAACGGCGTGTTGAATTCCAGCTCGGTAGTGGGGTGCGGATTGAGGCTTTGCAGCGTTTCGTAGATGGCGCGGCGCTTGGTGGCGTTCATGCTCGTTGTGCGTGGAGCCTTTGCGTTGCGGAGCGCTATCGCGCGGATTTGTCGTCGTCGGGCGGTGAGTCCGATGTGCTCGACTCGATACCAATACGCTTGCGGCGCGCCTCGGCGGCATCGATCTGCGCCTGCACGTCGGCGCTTACGTGCTCGACGTTGCGCGGTCCCACACCCTGTTCGGCCAATTCCGCCTTCTTGCGGCGCGCACGTTCGAGCGCGGCCTGGATGATCGCTTTCTTCTTCGCTTCGGCATCGTCGGCGGGGGCGCTTGCGGGCTGCGTGGCGGCGTCTTGCTGCACTTGGGGCGCCTGGGCCTGCGGCGCACTCGTGGCGGCGCGGCGAGCCGCGGCGCGCGCCTCGGCCGCATTGCGTTCGGCGACCTGGCGCGCGGCGCGCCGGTCATGCCGCACGCGGGCTTCGTCGGCCTGCTGCTGCGTCCACGCGTCCCAGCCGGTCGCTTCGCCCGTAACGGGAATCATTGCGATGCAGTCGACCGGGCAGGGCGCGACGCACAGGTCGCAACCCGTGCACTGATCCTTGACGATGGTGTGCATCTGCTTGGGCGCGCCCACGATCGCGTCGACGGGACATGCTTGCATGCACAGCGTGCAGCCGATGCACAGTTGTTCGTCGATGAACGCCACCGGACGCGCACGCTCCACGCCGTTGTCCGGATTGATCGGGATGATGGGTTTGCCGAGCAGTTTCGCGAGGCGCTCAACGCCTTCCAGGCCGCCGGGCGGGCATTGGTTGTAATTGGCGGTGCCGGCGGCGACGGCTTCGGCATAGGGTCGGCAGCCGTCATAGCCGCACTTCGTGCATTGGGTCTGGGGCAGCAGATCTTCAATGCGATCTGCAAGTGTTTTGGGATCGTTCACGTTCGCTACATCGGGGCGGGGCGGGCGGTGGCGTGACCTCGGGCGCGCAGGGCTTCGCACCGGGCCTTAAGGGGCGCACACGCACAGCGCCAAAGCCTGCATTATCGCCGATTTCCCGCATTGCCATCGGCGGGCCATGTGCCATAATCAAAGCGCTTAATGCGGAGCACCGGGCAGTCCAGGGGAAATCAATAGACGTAAGCGGTACATGTCGGGCACGGCAGGCAACGTGCTTCGCACGAGGCAGACAGGGGAAGAACGATGTCGGCTCGCAACGACATCAAACAAACAAGAAGGAACGCAAGACCGTAGGTCGGAGGGTGTCTGTCCATTAACCTGGCGCGCCCCGCACAACGTTGTCGATACCAGGGCGAGGAGAGGCCCGGCGCAGTCTTGCCCGACAACGCAAACCGGACAACGCGGCTTAACGAGATCCTGCCACCATGAATCAGCCAAAAATCAAAAGAGATCCTGAAGGCACCCGCCGCCGCATTCTGCTCGCCGCGGCGGAAGAATTCGCCAATGGCGGCCTGTTCGGCGCACGCGTCGACCAGATCGCGCGACGCGCGGAAACCAATGAGCGCATGCTCTATTACTACTTCGGCAGCAAGGAGCAACTATTCACGGCGGTCCTCGAGCACGCATTCGGCGCGCTCAATGAAGCCGAGCGCGCGCTCGATCTCTCGGGGCTCGCGCCCGTCGAGGCGATCACGCGGCTCGCGCATTTCGTGTGGGACTACTATCGCGACAATCCCGAACTACTGCGGCTCGTGAACAACGAGAATCTGCACGAGGCGCGATATATGCAGAAGTCCACACGAATTCGCGAGATGATCTCGCCGATCGTGGCGACGCTCGGTTCGATTCTCACGCGCGGTGAATCCGCGGGACTGTTTCGCCCCAGCATCGATCCGCTGCGCCTCTATGTGACGCTTTCGGGCATGGGCTACTACATCGTATCGAACCGCTACACGCTCAACGCCACGCTCGGTCGCGACTTCAGCACGACTGCCGAACGTGCGGAAATCATTCAGCTCAACACGGAGATGTTGCTCGCGTATCTCATGCGCAAGTAGCGCACGAGTCGCACGCGGAGAACGCGCAAGATCGTTTCACGCTCCACAAATGCCGCGCGCCGTCCTGGGACGGCGCGCGGATTTTGCTGCTGGCATGGACTGCCTGTGCTCGAGTGAAGCGCAAGCCTTTGTCAGGCGACAGCGTCCTGAGCGGAGCGGCCGCGGGCAGGCGCTTCCTTGCTCGCGTGGCCGGCGGCCTGCTGGTGCTGGCGGATGAAGTCGCGCAGTTGCGGGTAGATGATCGTGCGCCAGCGGCGGCCCGAGAAGATGCCGTAGTGGCCGCATTTCTCGGCAGTCAGATGATGCTTGTTCGCCTCGGCAATGCCCGTGCACAGATCGTGCGCGGCGCGCGTCTGCCCCGCGCCCGAAATGTCGTCGAGTTCGCCTTCGATCGTGAACAGCGCCGTGTCGCGAATGTCCTGCGGACGCACACGCTCGCCGGCCACATCCCACGTGCCTTCAGCGAGGCTGAAATCCTGGAACACGGTGCGGATGGTTTCGAGGTAATACTCGGCGGCCATGTCGAGCACCGCATTGTATTCGTCGTAGAACTGGCGATGTGCTTCGGCGTCCTCTTCGTCGCCGCGCAGCAGGCTCTTGTAGAAGTCCCAGTGCGCGGTAGTGTGACGGCCCGGATTCATCGCGACGAAACCCGCGTGCTGCAGGAAGCCAGGATACACCTCGCGACCTTCGCCCGGATAGTTCGCCGGCACGGGGTGGATCACGTTGTTCGCAAACCAGTCGAGCGAATGTTCGGTGGCGAGCGAGTTGACGGCGGTGGGGCTGCGGCGCGCGTCGATCGGGCCGCCCATCATCGTCATCGTGAGCGGCGTGTCCTCGCCGCGGCTCGCCATCAGCGAGATGGCCGCGAGCACGGGCACCGTAGGCTGGCAAACCGACAGCACGTGCAGATTCTTCGCGCCGATATGGCGGATGAATTCCTGGATATACGCAACGTAGTCGTCGAGATGGAACGGACCGGCTTCGAGCGGCACCATGCGCGCGTCGACCCAGTCGGTGATGTACACCTTGTGGTCCTGCAGCAGCGTGCGCACGGTATCGCGCAGGAGCGTGGCGTGATGGCCCGAGAGCGGCGCGCACACGAGCACGGCAGGCTCGTCCTTGAGCGCGGCCACGGCGCCGGAGTCGTCGGCATAGCGCTTGAAGCGCAGCAGGCGGCAAAACGGCTTCTCGATGATGGTCTGCTCGACGATCGGAATATTGAAGCCGTCCTTCACGATCTGGCGAAGGTTGAACTCGGGCTTCTCGTAGTCCTTGCCAAGGCGATAGAGCAGTTCGTAGCCTGCGGCGAAGCGCGTGGCGCCTGGCACGAGTGAAAACGGGCTCGTCGGGTTCGAGAACGATTTCGAGGCGGCCTGGGCCCAGGCGGTCAGCGGGCTGAGCAACGCGCGCTGGAATTCACGGATTTGATAGAGCATGGGCGCTCCGGCATCTTCAAGGAGCGGTTCGCACCCGGGTCGCGCGCGGATGAGGCGCGGAGCAGATGCGGGCCGGCAAGGTTGGTCGGTCAGTCAGGTTGTTTATCGGCCGCCGCCCGGAGGGCTTTAGCGCGGGCACACCCGCATGCGTTCGCAGCTCGTGACTGTAAGCGCGCTGCAAGGCGGCACACGCGTTTCGCCCCGTTGCCAGGCGACGCGGACGGCACTATTGCGTCCGGCTGTTGTGCAACGCAGCATCCCTAGTGTACCCCAGCCCGCGAAAACGTCCAGGCGCTTTCGAACATTCACGATGCGGATACAACAGCCGGCTCGGCCGACGCGCCGTCGACCGCGGGATGTCCCGTTTCCTTCGCCATTTCCTGTTCGTGCCGCATGAGGTTCAGGCCCGTATGCACGAGTGCCACATGCGAGAACGCCTGCGGAAAATTGCCGACCAGGCGCCCCGCAATGGGGTCATATTCCTCGGCGAGCAATCCCACGTCGTTAGCGAGCGAAAGCAGGCGCTCGTACATGCGGCGTGCGTCGTCCATGCGGCCTTGCAGGGCCAGGTTGTCGACCATCCAGAAGCTGCACGCAAGGAAGGTGCCTTCGCCCGGCGGCAGTCCATCGTTGAATTCGGTGGTGCGGTAGCGCATCACAAAACCTTCACACATGAGATCGCGCTCGATCGCCGCGACGGTACCGGCGATACGCGGATCTGCCGCGGGCAGGAAGCCGACCAGCGGCATCAGCAGCAGGCTCGCGTCGAGATCGGTGCCGCCGTAGATCTGCGTGAAGGAATTCAGATCCTTGTTGAAGCTGCGCTCGCAAATGGTCGCGTGGATCGTCGAGCGCAGTTCGCGCCAGTGATCGAGCGGCCCGGGCAGCTCGAATTTCTCCGCCGACTTGATCGCGCGGTCGAAGGCGACCCACGCCATCACTTTCGAGAACGTGAAATGCTGGCGGCCGCCGCGCGTTTCCCAGATGCCCTCATCGGGCTTGGTCCAGATCGTTTCCAGGTGTTCGAGCATCGCGCACTGGATCGACCATGCGGTGTCGTCGGCCTGCAAGCCGCCCACGCGCGCGAGGTGCAGCGCGTTCATCACTTCGCCGTACACGTCGAGCTGCAGCTGGCCGACCGCGTTGTTGCCCACGCGCACCGGTTTCGCGCCTTCGTAGCCGGGCAGCCAGTCGAGTTCGAATTCGGGCAGCCGGCGCTCGCCGGCGAGCCCGTACATGATCTGCAACTGTGAGGGCGAGCCTGCCATCACACGGCCCAGCCAGGCGCGCCAGGCTCGCGCCTCGTCGTAGTAGCCGCCGCGCATCATCGCGAGGAGCGTGATGGTCGCGTCGCGCAGCCAGCAGTAGCGGTAGTCCCAGTTGCGCGTGCCGCCCAGCTGTTCGGGCAGCGACGTGGTGGGCGCCGCGACGATGCCGCCGGTGGGCTCGTAGGCCAGCGCCTTGAGCGTGATGAGCGAGCGGCGGATGGGTTCGGCCCAGCGGCCTTCCACGGTGCTGCGCGAGGCCCATTCGGTCCAGAAGTTCTCCGTGCGCGCAAGCGCCGTGAACGGGTCGCGCGGCGGCGGCAGACGCAAGTGCGAGGCCGCATACGAAAGCGAGAACGGCACGCGTTCGCCTTCCTTCACATCGAACTGCGCCACCGTGTGCATGTTCTCGCCCTCGAGGTCGACAGGCGTGCGCAGCACGACGGTGTCCGGGCCCACCGTGGCCTTGATGCCGCTCTCGTAGGTGAGGCGGCTCACCCACGGCACCGAAAAGCCGTAGTCGAAGCGCAGCACGAGCTGGCTTTCCATGCGCACGGTGCCGCGCCGGCCCACGACGATGCGCACGAGTTCGGACCAGCCGTTGCCGGGCGGCATGAAGTCGATCAGCGTCACGGCGCCATCGGGCGTTTCGAAGTCGGTTTCGAGGATCAGCGTGTCGCCGCGATAACGGCGCGTGGTCTTGATCTCGACTTTCGCGCCATCTTCGGGCTGCGCGGGCGCAATGAGCCAGCGGCCGTTTTCCTCGGTGCCGAGGAGGGCGGCGAAGCAGGCGCCGGAGTCGAAGCGCGGCCAGCAGAGCCAGTCGATGGATCCAGTGCGGGAAACGAGCGCGGCCGTGTGGCCGTCGCCGATCAATGCGTAGTCTTCAATGGGTGCGGGCATAGTAAGCAGATTGACAGCGTTGCTCGAAAACGAAAGCCGCTTGCCGCAGCGGTGCGGCGTGCACGCACAAGAGTAGTGGCAGCGGGGCCGCCAGCGCAATGCGTTTTGCGCGGCAGCACGCGCAAATACTCATCTCGCCTGTGTCAACAAACGCCGTCGAGCGTGACCTGAACGGGTCACAGATGCCCGCCCACGCCGAAAAGCCCGATGACCCCGATGATGATCAGGTACAGCGCGACGATGTAATTGAGCAGACGCGGCACGGCGAGAATCAGAATGCCTGCGATGAGCGCGACGAGCGGCCCGATGGCGACGTGAATGTTCATGACGGCTCCCTGGTTGCGGCGGGTTTCGAACCTTTGCGTAGATGCCTTTGTTGCTCGTTGTTGCTTCGACTTTGGCCTGGACGCGTCGCTGCGCGCTTGCGGGGCGGGCGCTCGCGACCTCTCTTATACTGGGCCGGTGTCCCATGTATCAGACGAAAGCGAGACGAATACGGTCGGCGTGGCGACGAGGGCCGACCCGCTCCCCTGCATCGACAAGAAAAAGGAGGTCGACATGTTCCTTCGCCGTGCCGCCGCAAACGCCGTGCCTGTGCCCTCCCGGTCATCTGCCGATTCAGGTAGCCTGTCCCGATCGCGCCGCACTGAGCGCCGACCCGCCCATCTCCTCAACCTGTTCGTCAAAGGTGTTGTCATCATGGCTTCCGTCGCCGCGACGCAGGCGTTCGCGCAATCCGCATCCACGACCGCGCCCGCGGGCGGTGTCTACAACCTGATCGTCGGCACGTATACGGGCGGCAAGAGCGAGGGCCTCTACGTCTATCACTTCGATACGCAGACGGGCGATATGCAGCCGGTCAGCGTGGCGAAGACGGTGAACCCGTCGTTTCTCGTCGTGAGCAAGGACAACCGCTTCGTCTACGCGGTAAACGAACTGCCGGGCGACAACGGTCCCGCCAGCCTGCGCGGCGACGTGAGCGCGTTCGACTTCGACGCCGCAAGCGGTCAGCTCACGTTTCTCAACAAGGTGTCGGCGCAGGGCAACGATCCGTGCTACCTGAGCCTCTCGCCGGATGGGCGCTATCTCTTCGTGGCGAATTACTCGGTCGCCGCCGACCCGGGCGGTAGCTTCGCAGTCCTGCCCGTGCAGCAGGACGGCAAGCTGGGCGAGTCCGTGCTCACCGTGCATCACGAGGGCGGCGGCCCCGTGAAGGGGCGTCAGGACAACGCGCACGTGCATTCGACGGTGTTTTCGCCGGATGGGCACTATCTCTTCACGCAGGATCTCGGCACCGACAAGCTCTGGACGTATCTCTACACGCCGGACGGCAGCCGCGGCCTGGTGAGCCCCACCGAGTGGCGTTATACCGATGTGAAGTCAGGCAGTGGTCCGCGTCATCTGATCTTCGGCAATGACGGCCGTCATGCGTATCTCACGAGCGAACTGGCCGCCACCGTGACGGTGTTTGCGTATCACGATGGCCACATGAAGCTGGAGCAAGTGGAGAAACTCGCGGAGCCGGGCTTCAAGGGAACGCAGGGCGCGGCGGCGCTGCATCTGTCGCCGGACGGCAAGTTCCTCTACGTTTCCAATCGCGGCGACGCCAACGATATTTCGATCTTTGCCGTCGATGGCGATAGCGGCAAGCTCAAGCGCGTGGGGCGCCAGTCGAGCCTCGGCAAGTCGCCGCGCGAGTTCGCGATCGATCCGACCGGGCAGTGGCTGATCGTCGGCAACCAGAACAGCGATACCGCCTACGTGTTCCGCCGCGATCAGCAGACGGGTTTGCTCGAGCCGAACCCGAAGCGCATCGACATCGGCTCGCCGGTCGATTTCAAGTTCGTCGCGCAATAGTCGAGCCATAGCGTCTCGAGATGACGCAAGAAGGCGCGAGGCGCGCCTTCTTCCTTACTCGCCCTGGCCGCCGCCGGGCGCGAGCACTTCGCGGCTGCCGTTGATGCCCATCGGCGAAACGAGTCCCGCCGTTTCCATCTGTTCGACCAGACGCGCGGCGCGGTTGTAGCCGATGCGCAGTTGCCGCTGCACCGACGAGATCGACGCGCGCCGCGTGCGCACGACGAACGAGACCGCCTCGTCGTAGAGCGGGTCGGCTTCGGCGTCGGGCGAGTCGCCGAACAGGTCCTGCGGCGCGCCTTCGGAAGCCGGGCCGTCGAGTATGCCTTCGACGTACTCGGGCTCGCCGAACTGCTTCAGATACTCCACGACCGCGTGGACTTCCTCGTCGGCGACGAATGCGCCGTGCACGCGCTGCGGATACCCGGTGCCCGGCGGCAGGAACAGCATGTCGCCCTGGCCGAGCAGCGACTCAGCGCCCATCTGGTCGAGAATCGTGCGCGAGTCGATCTTCGACGACACCTGGAACGCCACCCGCGTCGGAATATTCGCCTTGATGAGACCCGTGATGACGTCCACCGAAGGACGCTGGGTCGCGAGAATCAGGTGGATGCCGGCGGCGCGCGCCTTCTGGGCGAGACGCGCGATCAATTCTTCGATCTTCTTGCCCGCGACCATCATGAGGTCGGCGAGTTCGTCGATCACGACCACGATCATCGGCAGCGGCGAGAGCGGCTCGGGGGCTTCCGGCGTGAGCGAGAACGGGTTGCCGATCTTCTTTTCGTTCGCTTCGGCGTCGCGGATCTTCTGGTTGAAGCCCGCGAGGTTGCGCACGCCCACCGCCGACATCAGCCGGTAGCGCTTCTCCATTTCGCCCACGCACCAGTTGAGCGCGTTGGCGGCGAGCTTCATGTCGGTCACGACCGGCGCGAGCAGATGCGGAATGCCTTCGTACACGGAAAGCTCGAGCATCTTCGGATCGATCATGATGAGCCGCACGTCCTCTGGCGTCGCCTTGTAGAGGAGCGACAGGATCATCGCGTTGATCGCGACCGACTTGCCCGAACCGGTCGTGCCCGCCACGAGCATGTGCGGCGCCTTGGCGAGATCGGTGACGATCGGATGGCCGACGATGTCCTTGCCCATCGCAATCGTGAGCTTCGACTGCGAGCGATGGTACGGCGCCGATTCGAGGATCTCCGAGAGGCGGATCATCTGGCGGCGGGCGTTCGGCAGTTCGAGGCCCATGCAGGTCTTGCCGGGGATCGTTTCGACCACGCGGATCGACGTGAGGCCGAGACCGCGCGAGAGATCCTTCATGAGGCCGACGATCTGGCTGCCGCGCACGCCGAGCGCGGGGTCCACTTCGAAGCGCGTGATGACCGGGCCCGCCGAGGCGCCGACCACCGTCACGGGGACCTTGAACTCCTGGAGACGCTGCTCGATGAGCTGACTCGTTTCGGCGAGCTTCTGCTCGGAGACAGGCTCGATCTCGGACGATGCGCGCTCGAGCAGATCGAGCCCGGGCAGTTCGACTGCCGATGCGCTGAGCGGCTCGAACACGAAGGACGTGGGCGCGTGGCCGCGCACGGGAGCGCGCTGGACTGCGGGCTCGGGGGCTTCGACCGCTTCGGGGGCTTCGATGGCTTCTGATACGGACTCGAAGTCGTGCCTCGCGGCGCTCGGCTCGGTCGCGATGGCGGGGTAGGGCGCCGCAATCGGGGCGGCGATCGACGTAGCGGGCTGCGCGCGATTCGGCGTGAGCGTGGCCTCGGCAACTGCGGGACGGCTTTCCGGCTGCGATTCGGCAACCCACGGCGGCGTTGCTGCGGGTGCGCGCGCTTGCGCTGCGGGCAGGGGCGTCGCCTCGAAAGCCGCTGCCCGGGTTGCCGGCGCGCCGGGTGCCGGCAAGGCCTCAGCGGCTTCGTTCGCAACGCCTTGCCCTTCATCCATCGACGCGGGGTGCTCGTCGACGCCGGCGGATTCGCTGCGCGCGACGGGCGCGAAAGCATTGCTCGCCTTCTGCTCGGCCACAGGCGATGGCGCTGCGTCGAACGGCGTCGCGGGAGCCGCGTGCGCAACCGTCGGCGCGACGTGTGCAGGCGTCGCGCGCGCAGAGGTTTCGAACGTGCTGCCGTACGTGCCGTACGCCGATTCGTCGCGGGCCGCCGTCGACGCCGGATCGACCACTACGTCGGCGCGGGTGCTTGCTTCGAGCGGTTGCGCGCTAACGGGCGCTGCGTGCTGAGCAGGCGTCGCGGCGGCGTCGGGTTGCGCCTCGCGGGCAACGCGGGGGAAGTGCACGATGTTCGACGCGGCCGATGTGTCGAGCTGGTCGTGTGCTTCGTGTGCTTCATGCGCTTCGGCCGGAGCGGGTTGCTCGGCCTGCGCGGTTGCCGCGACCGGCGTTTGCGTCGCTGCTGGCGCTGGCGCGGTTGCCACAACAGGAGAAATTGCTACGGCCGGCGCAGGTGCCTGCTCCTGCACCGTCGATGGGCTGAACGTGAAGAACGGTTCGGCGGCGTGCGTTTCGGCGGGAGCGGCGGCCGACGGTTCGTCGTCGAGCAGGATCCACGGCATGCCGTGATCCAGCGTTGGCCACGGCGAGGGCGTTGCAGCTTCCTCCGCCGCTGCTTGCACAGGTTCGACGCGCGTTGCCTCGTCCGAGGCGTTTTGCGTGGCTTCGACCGCATGGGCCGGCATCGATTGCCAGGCAGTCGGTGCAGTCGTGTAGCCGGCGCTGACCCAATTCGGCTCGGACGATACCGGGCTCTGAGCCGCGGCAGGGTAGGGGGCAGCGTGTGTAGCTGGCGTCACGCCTGACGTCGTGTCGTGCGGTTGCGGTGCGGCGTGCGCTTCCTCGAACGATTGCACACCCGGGTTTGATGCAACGTAGTCACCGTCCTGCTGCGTGACCGGAGCGGACGTCGTTTCCAGCGACCCGCCTGAAAGCGTCACCGGCAGCGCCGCCGTCGCGAGGTCCGGCGATGCGCTCGGGAATTGTCCGTGCGTTTGTTCCTCGCCCGTGAGCGCGCCCGCTTCGTCCAGGGTGCGGCGTGCGAGGCTCGCGCCGGCGAGCGTCGTCCAGCGTGCGGCGTTCTCTTCGATCGAGCGCAACGTTTCGAGCACGCTCATCGAGAGCGGCGCCTCCGCCTGCGGGGCGCTGGTGGGCGCGGGGCGCGAGTAGGCGGGCGTCGCGGGCGGTGTTTCGGCCAGATGCGAGCCGAACGGCGCCGCGCGCGGCGTACCCATGGGCGGGCGAGGGTTCACGCGCGCGGGCTGCCCCTGCCAGACGTACGGTTTCGGCGGCTTCGCGACGCGCGGCGGCGCGGCGGCCGCAGCGCGTGCTGCCGTGCTGCCCGCCGCGGGCGGCGGTGCCGTGCGGCGCGGCATGACGGGTTGTGCGAACGGCGAAGTCAACGGATCGAGCGGTGCCGGCATCGTGCCGAACGCGGCACTGCGCGCGGCGGCCGCGGCTGCGGCGGCGCCGGCCGCGAGCGGCGCGCCGTGCACCGCCGCCGAAGCCGAAGCCGTGCGCGCACCCGCGCCCGTCATCGCGGCGGCCATGGCCGGCCGAGTGTGAGCCGTCTCTGCCCGCCACGGCGCATTGGGTTGCGCAGGGACGCCCTGCGCCCCATGCATACCCGCCACGTCCTGCACCGCGCTCGCACCGCGCGCCGGCTGGCGGCGCGCGTCGCCGAGCGGCGCGCCTGGCGGCAACGGCGCGCGCGGCGCCTCCATCGCTGCCCGCGACGCACCCGCAGGCGGCGTTTGCACCGGCGCACGCGTGCCGCGCAGCCAGTCGGCGGCCGCGGTCGGCTCGGTGCGCGCCCATGCCGCGGAGGGATCGGCGGGACCACGGAAGCCCGGTTCGGCACGCCACGACGCAGGATCCGCAAACGCGTCCTGTGCGGTGGCAGCGGCCGACGCTGCGCCGAATCCCGTGGCCATCGCGCCGGCTGTGCGCGGGTTATCGCGACCCTCGCGCGCGTCACGCGCCGGCGGGCGCCAGATCGTCGGCCGTTTGCGTCGCGCGCTGTCGCCAGGCATCGGCGCATTGAAGGTGGCGGCGCTATGCGCGGGAAGTCCCTCTTCGGCCGCGGCGCGGCGGTTGCGCCGTTCGCGGCGCGGGCTGTCTTCGGTCTCACGCGCGGCGCGGATGTTCAGGCCGAGCCCGAGCGAGATATCGGCCCAGGCGAGGAATTCGCGCCAATGGAAGTCGAGCAGCCACGGCAAGCTCACGAGGAAGAGCGCCGTCATCGCGAGCGGCGCGGCCACGTGGCCGATGAGCTTGCCGAGCCCGCCCGAAAGCGCGTGGCCGAGCGCGTCGAAACCGGCGATGTCGATTAGCGTCGCCTCGAGCGCGCAGCTCGCCACGAGCACGCCGACGAAGCCGAGCCAGAGCCGGATCGTGCCCGGGCCGCGCAGCCCCGCGCCGCCCGGCAGCACGGACTTGACGAGACGCCAGATCAGAGGGATGAACCAGACGGCCGAAACGCCGAACCAGCCAGGAACTACCGTGTGCATGCCGAAGATGTACGTAGAGAAGGTGTGCGACGTGTGGAGTGTAACCGCTCGGCCCCTGCGCGCCGCCATCCACTTGAGGGCGGTGTTGCGCGCGGCACGGCAGGCGTTGCGCGCCCGACACGCCAAAGACCTTGCGCGCGCCGCTTTGGTTCGCGCGCAACAAAAAAAGCGCCGCGCCGGGCAAGGGCGCGGCGGCTCATGCGCGCAGCGTTCACTGCGCCGGTTTGGCTTCGGAGGCGGGCGTCGGGGCCGGCTCGGCGCCCTGCTCGCCGAACGTCAGGCGGTCGCCGTTTTCGAGCACGAGAAAGAGCGATTGCGGATGGCGCATCTGTACGCCCGAGCGCGCGATATGCGAGAGCGCTTCCAGATAAGCGCCCTCGATATCGCCGCCCGCGCCGATGCAGGCCATGCGCGTGCCGCCGAGCTGGCTGAACGATAGCAGGCCGTTCTTGAGCGTATAGGCGCCGAAATAGCGGTTGCAGCCCGAGAAGCCGCTTGCGCGGCGCTGGCCGCTCTCGGTCGAGAGGTCGAGCGTGATCGGGCGAGCGTCGGGGTTTTCGGTGTTGCCGGCATCGGCGTCGCGGCCCGGCAGGGCGCGCATCGTGCCGTCGGCGCGCTTCCATTCCACGAGCTGCCAGTGCGTGTTGTCGAGCAGCTGCGTCGTGGCGGGGTTGAACGGATCGGGTAGCGGCGCGGAGGCGTCCGTATGCACGGGCAGCTTGCACGCGCACACCAGCAGGGCCGCAGCGAGCATCGCCGTGCGCGAGGTCAGTTTTCGCGCGAATACGCCTCGGGCAGGGCGCAGGCGCATCTTCACGCGCGGACTCTGGCTCGGTGCCTGGCTCGGCGTCTGGCTCGCCGTCTGGCTATTAGGCATCGCATCGTTCCTCGTAATCGACGAAGGCGTAAGCGTAACGCACCGCGCTGCAGCATGCGAGCGCAAACGTGCGTACGCCGCGCCTGAAGCGGGCGGCCGGCCACGGCCCAAAGCGCCTCGCCACGGCAAGTCCGCGTGTTAACATCGGCGCTCTTACGCATTTGCGCCATACCGCCATTCTGGAGACATCATGCAAACCGGCCCCCGCATCGGCACGCCGCTTTCCGCTTCCGCCACCCGTGTCATGCTGCTCGGCGCGGGCGAGCTTGGCAAGGAAGTGATCATCGCGCTGCAGCGTCTCGGCGTTGAGGTGATCGCCGTCGATCGTTACGAAAACGCGCCGGGCCATCAGGTCGCGCATCGCGCGCACGTGATCGACATGGCCGATCCCAAGGCGCTGCGCGCGCTCATCGACGCCGAACGCCCCCATCTCGTCGTGCCCGAAATCGAAGCGATCGCCACCGACGCGCTCGCCGCCGTCGAGGCCGAGGGTGTCGCCGAGGTGATCCCTACTGCGCGCGCCGCGCAGCTCACGATGAACCGCGAGGGCATCCGCCGCCTCGCCGCCGAGGAACTCGGCCTCGCCACCTCGCCCTATGCGTTCGCCGATTCGCTCGACGAGCTGAAGGCGGGCGTCGCCAAGGTCGGCTATCCATGCGTGGTGAAGCCGGTGATGTCGTCGTCGGGCAAGGGGCAGTCGGTCGTGCGCAGCGACGCCGACGTCGAGCGCGCCTGGGAATATGCGCTGGCGGGCGGCCGCGTGAACCGCGGGCGCGTGATCGTCGAGGGCTTCATCAACTTCGACTACGAAATCACGCAGCTCACCGTGCGCGCGATCGACCCGGCCAGCGGCCAGGTGCAGACGTATTTCTGCGATCCGATCGGCCACCTCCAGGTGGACGGCGACTACGTCGAATCATGGCAGCCGCAGCCGATGAGCGCGAAGGCGCTCGAGCGCTCGCGCGAAATCTCGCACAAGGTGACCGAGGCGCTGGGCGGCCGCGGTCTCTTCGGCGTCGAGCTGTTCGTGCGCGGCGACGAGGTGTGGTTCTCGGAAGTGAGCCCGCGCCCCCACGACACGGGGCTCGTCACGCTGGCGTCGCAGCGCTTCTCCGAGTTCGAACTGCATGCGCGCGCGATTCTCGGCCTGCCTGTCGATACGACGGCGCGCGGTCCGGGCGCTTCGGCCGTGATCTACGGCGGCATGGACGCGCGCGGCATCGCGTTCGAAGGCGTTGCACAAGCGCTGGCCGTGCCGGGCGCGGATTTGCGCCTCTTCGGCAAGCCCGAGAGCTTCGTGAAGCGCCGCATGGGCGTCGCGCTCGCCACGGGCGCCGACACCGACGAGGCCCGCTCGCGCGCCCGCGAAGCGGCCGCGGCGGTGCGTCCGGTGCCGGGCGACGCCGCACAGTGAGCCTGCGGCGCGGGGCCGGCGCAACGCCAACGCAACCCACGGAGAACACGATGATCGATGCTCGAAGCGGTGCAATCCGGCTGGCGGCTGCGTGCGGTCTCGCCGCCGCGCTGCACGTGGGCGCCGCGAATGCGGCAAATGCGGCGGCCCCGCTCGAAGTGCGTGACATCCAGGTGCAGTCGCGCCACACGTTCAGCTACACCTGCGCCAACAGCAAGACCTTCAAGGTCACCTATCTCAACGCGGCCAACGGCCAGAGCTTCGCGCTCGTGCCCGTGGCAGGCCGCAAGCTCCTTTTCGTCGGAGTGATCGCGGCCTCGGGCGTGAAGTACGTCGCCGACCGCTACACGTGGTGGACCAAGGGCCCTGGCGCGGATCTCTACGACGTCACGTCCGACGCGAGTCCGAAGCCGGTGCTCTCGGGCTGCGCGACGATCATGCGCTAACGCCGAACGCACGCTTCACGACACATTCCGCCTGGCGGGAGTAACCTGTCGGCCTGTTCGCGAAGGTCGGCTGCCGCCCGCGCCGTCGGCCACGCGCTTGCCAGCGAGGTGGTCGATGAAAGCATCGGATCTGTTCGTGAAGGCGCTCGAAGCCGAAGGCGTCGACTATGTGTTCGGTATTCCAGGGGAAGAGAACCTCGATCTGCTCGAATCGCTGCGGCGCTCGAAGATTCGTCTGATCGTCACGCGCCACGAGCAGGCCGCGGGCTTCATGGCCGCCACTTACGGACGGCTGACGGGCCGCACCGGCGTGTGTCTGGCCACGCTCGGGCCCGGCGCAACCAATTTCGTGACGGCCGCGGCCTACGCGCAGTTAGGCGGCATGCCCATGCTGATGGTCACGGGCCAGAAGCCCATCAAGTCGAGCAAGCAGGGCCATTTCCAGATCGTCGACGTGGTGCGCATGATGGAGCCGCTCACCAAATACGCACGCCAGATCGTCTCTATCGGCAATATTCCAGCGCTCGTGCGCGAGGCGTTTCGCCAGGCCGAGCAGGAGCGGCCCGGCGCCGTGCATCTCGAACTGCCCGAAGATGTGGCCGACGAGGAAGGCGACGGCAAGCCCATTCCCAAGAGCTTCAGCCGCCGGCCCGTGGCCGAGGAAAAGGCCGTCGCGCACGCGGTCGGGGCGATCTGCAAGGCGCGCCATCCGCTTCTCATGATCGGCGCGGGGGGCAATCGCAAAACCACGCGCAACGTGCTGCGCGAGTTCGTCGACGAAACCGGCATCCCGTTCTTCACCACGCAGATGGGCAAGGGCGTGATCGACGAGTCGCATCCGCTCTGGCTCGGCAACGCCACGCTGTCGGACGGCGACTTCGTGCACCGCGCGATCGAGCACGCCGACTGCATCATCAACGTCGGCCACGACGTGATCGAAAAGCCACCGTTCTTCATGCGCAGCGCGGAAGAGAAAACCGTCATCCACGTGAATTTTCTCGGCGCGGAAGTCGACCCCGTGTATTTCCCGCAGATCGAGGTGGTGGGCGACATCGCCAACGCCGTGTGGCAGCTCAAGGAAAGCCTGAAACCGCGCGAGCACGCGTGGGATTTCGCGCGCTTCGAGGAGATCAAGCGCCATTTCGAGGCGCATCTCGCCAAAGGCCAGCACGACGAGCGCTTTCCCATGTATCCGGTGCGGCTCGTGCACGACGTGTACGGCGCGATGCCCGAGGACGGCATCCTGTGCCTCGACAACGGCATGTACAAGATCTGGTTCGCGCGCTACTACCGCGCGCGTGAGCCCAATTCGATCCTGCTCGACAACGCGCTCGCCTCGATGGGTGCGGGGTTGCCCTCGGCCATTGCCACGAAGATCGTGCATCCGCAGCGCAAGGTCGTGGCGGTGTGCGGCGACGGCGGCTTCATGATGAATTCGCAGGAACTGGAGACGGCGGTGCGCCTGAAGCTCGATCTCGTCGTGCTGCTGTTGCGCGACGACGCGTTCGGCATGATCCGCTGGAAGCAGGAGAACATGAATTTCCCCGATTACGGGATGACGCTGCAGAACCCCGATTTCGTCGACTATGCGCAGAGCTACGGCGCGCATGGACACCGCGTGGGCTCGGCGGACCAACTCAAGCCGCTCGTCGAGCAGTGCCTGGCGCTTCCGGGCGTGCATGTGATCGACGTGCCCATCGACTATTCGGACAACGAGCGCGTGCTCAATCGCGACATCAAGCGCCTGAGCGCGCAGCTTTGACGCCGCACTTACGGAGAACCCGTCATGCTCAAACCGACTTATCCGTACTATCTGGCCAATGAGGCCGTCGCCGCCAACACCGACCTCGAAGTCACCGACAAATTCAGCGGCGAAGTCGCCACGCGCGTCGCGCTCGCCGACGCGAAAGCGATCGACAAAGCCATCGCGGCCGCCGAAGCCGCCATGCCCGCCATGCGCGCGTTCCCGCCGTACAAGCGCCAGGCCGTGATCGACCATTGCGTGGCGCGCTTTCGCGAGCGCTTCGACGAGCTGGCGATGGCGCTGTGCATCGAGGCGGGCAAGCCGATCAACGATTCGCGCGGCGAGGCCACGCGCCTGATCGACACGTTTCGCGTGGCCGCCGAAGAGAGCGTGCGCATCGACGGCGAGATCGTGAATCTCGAGATTTCGGCGCGCGCGAAGGGCTATCACGGCTACGTGAAGCGTGTGCCGATCGGGCCGTGCTCGTTCATCTCGCCGTTCAATTTCCCGCTCAATCTGGCTGCGCACAAAGTCGCGCCGGCGCTCGCCGCAGGCGTGCCGTTCGTGCTGAAGCCCGCGAGCCGCACGCCGGTGGGGGCGCTCATCATCGGCGAGGTGCTGGCGGAAACCGACCTGCCCAAGGGCGCGTTCTCGATCCTGCCCGCGCACCGCGACGGCGCCGACCTCTTCACCACCGACGAGCGCTTCAAGCTGCTCTCGTTCACGGGCTCGCCCGCGGTGGGCTGGGACCTCAAGAAGAAGGCCGGGAAGAAGAAGGTGGTGCTGGAACTCGGCGGCAATGCGGCGGCTATCGTCGACGGCGATCAGGGCGGCAAGCTCGATTACGTGGTCGATCGCCTGGCTTTCGGCGCGTACTACCAGTCGGGGCAGAGCTGCATCGGCGTGCAGCGCATTCTCGTGCACGCGTCGATTTACGACACGCTGCGCGAGAAACTCATCGCCAAGGTCAAGACGCTCAAGATGGGCGACCCGAAGGACGAGACGACCTTCGTCGGGCCGATGATCTCCGAGTCCGAGTCGAAGCGTCTGGCGGGCTGGATGGAGAGCGCGGTGCTCGCGGGTGCGAAGATCGTCGCGGGCGGCAAGGTGGACGGCGCGATGTTCGAGGCCACACTGCTCGAAGACGTGCGCCGCGACACCGACCTCTATCGCAAGGAGGCGTTCGGGCCGGTCGCGATCCTGGAGCGTTTCGACGACTTCGGCCGTGCGCTCGAGATCGTCAACGACAGCGATTTCGGCCTGCAGGCGGGTGTGTTCACGGATTCGCTCGCCAACGCGCATCGCGCGTGGGATGGGCTCGACGTGGGCGGCGTGGTGATCAACGACATTCCGTCATTTCGCGTCGATAACATGCCGTACGGCGGCGTGAAGGACTCGGGCCTCGGGCGCGAGGGCGTACGCTACGCGATCGAGGATATGACCGAACTGCGGCTGATGGTGATGCGCGAGACGTGGTGAGTGGTGAGCAGCGGGCTGGCGGAAAAAGGGTGCGATGCTTCGCCGTATGGCGCGCGGGTTTTCCTCGTGCGCCGTGTTGCAGAACGCATGGCCCGCTGCCATAGGGAGTTATGCCAAGGTGCTACAATACCGGCCTTTCGGCCCTTTGCGCCTGCCGCAAAGGGCGGGCAGAACGCCGGCAGCGAGCAGGCAGCAAGCGGGCAGCAAGCAGGCGGCAAGCAGGCAGCAAGCCGCCCCGAGGCTTGCTGGATCGGCCTGAAAAAGCCGATCGAGCCGTTAACATATCCGGTGCGCACGCCAGTCAATAGACGAGGACGGCGCCGGAACCATCTGGAATCGAGCGAGTCTGGCTGGGTTGAACCCGAGCGAGCGCGGCGATGCAGCCAGCGCCCCGTCCCCGGCAGATTGTCTCGTCGTCCCACGGGCCATCCCGGGCCATCCGTTTGCCGGGAAGCCCTCGCGGGCGTGTGTTCCGCCCGTCGCAGGAGGGCGCCTGACGTGTTGTCCGGCGCCTTTGCATCGACCTGCAATGCCCAGCAGTGACCATTTGAGGCGCTCCCGCGCCTTGCGCGAATAGCGCCTTTATAGCGAAGCCACCATGTCCGACACAGCCGTCACGCCCAGCACTGCGAACTTTGACCAATTTGGTCTGGCCCCCGAAATCCTCAGGGCCGTCAAGGAGCAGGGCTACACGACGCCCACGCCGATCCAGGCGGAGGCGATTCCCGTGGTGCTCACGGGCCGCGACGTGATGGGCGCCGCGCAAACGGGCACGGGCAAGACGGCGAGCTTCTCGCTGCCGATCCTGCAACGCCTCCTGCCGATGGCGAGCACGAGCGCTTCGCCCGCCCGCCATCCGGTGCGTGCGTTGATTCTCACGCCGACGCGCGAGCTGGCCGACCAGGTCGCCAACAACGTGCGCACCTACGCGCAGCACACGCCGCTGCGCAGCGCGGTGGTGTTCGGCGGCGTCGACATGAATCCGCAGTCCGACGAGCTGCGCCGCGGCGTGGAAATCCTGATTGCGACGCCTGGCCGCCTGCTCGACCACGTGCAGCAAAAGACCACGAACCTGGGTCAGGTGCAGATGCTCGTGCTGGACGAAGCCGACCGCATGCTCGACATGGGTTTCCTGCCCGACCTGCAGCGCATCCTGAACCTGCTGCCGAAGGAGCGCCAGACGCTGCTCTTCTCGGCCACGTTCTCGGGCGAGATCAAGAAGCTTGCCGCGACCTATCTGCGCACGCCGCAGACCATTGAGGTGGCGCGCAGCAACTCCACCGCGACCAACGTCACCCAGGTGGTGTACGAAGTCGCCGAGGGCGACAAGACCGGCGCGGTCGTTCAGCTGATCCGCGACCGGGGCCTGAAGCAGGTGATCGTGTTCTGCAACAGCAAGATCGGCGCGAGCCGTCTCGCACGCCAGATCGAAAAGCAGGGCATCGTTGCGTCCGCGATCCACGGCGACCGCACGCAGAGCGAGCGCATGCAGGCACTCGACGCCTTCAAGCGCGGCGAAATCGAAGCGCTCGTGGCGACCGACGTGGCCGCGCGCGGCCTCGACATTGTCGAGCTGCCCGCCGTCATCAACTTCGACCTGCCTTTCAACGCCGAAGACTACGTGCACCGTATCGGCCGCACCGGCCGCGCGGGCGCCTCGGGTGATGCGCTTTCGCTGTGCAGCCCGAACGAGAAGAAGCAACTCGCCGATATCGAGAAGCTCATCAAGCGTCCGCTGACCGTGGAGCGCCTCGTGGTCGACGTGCCGGTGCCGCATCACGAAAGTGGCGGCCGCCGCCGCGAGCGCGACGGCTACGAGAGCCGCGAAGGCCGCGGTGAGCGTGGCACGCACCGCCGGGCGGCCTCGTTCGAGCGCCCGCATCATCATCGATCGCAGCCGGTCGACGATTTTTTCCTGAAGCCCTACGAGCCCTCGGCGAGTGCGCGCAGCAAGGCGGAAGACAATCCCGCGAACGCCGCGCCGCAAAAACAGCAGTCGAAGCAGCCGCTCGCGGCGCTGCTGGGCGGCCTCGGGTCGTCGTGGCGCAACAAGCCGACGTCGTCTTCGTCGAGCTGAGTTTGAGCGCGAAATCATCGCGCAACGCAGAAAAAACGGCATGTCGCTCCTGGCGGCATGCCGTTTTTGTTTATGCGGCCGGCAATTGCGCGAGCCGCCGCTGCCACGCATCGATCGCGTCGAGCTGGAACGCTGCGAGCGTCGCGGGCGCGGGATCGTGCAAAACGAGGCCCAGGTGCCGCGCCGCGGCCATCAGCGCTTCCAGAGGGCGTGACGCATCGAGCGCCTGCGCCCCGGTCTGCTTCGAGAGCTTTTCTCCCTCCGCGTTCGTGACAACCGGCACATGCAGATACGCGGGCGTCGGCACGCCAAGACACTGCTGGAGCCAGATTTGCCGCGCCGTCGAGTCGAGCAGGTCCGCGCCGCGCACCACGTGCGTGATGCGCTGGTCGGCGTCGTCCACGACGACGGCCAGCTGGTAGGCCCATTGACCGTCCGCGCGCAGCAGCACGAAATCGCCGACTTCGGTTGCGAGGTTCTGGTGCTGCGCGCCTTGCCAGCGGTCGTCGAAGCGGATCAGTGCGGGATTGGCGTGCACGCCGGCAGCTTCGGCGTGGGGTTCGCCCGCAGCTTCCAGGTCAGGCACGCGCAGCCGCCATGCGCGTGCGGGCTTGCCGTGCAGGCCGTTGCGGCAGGTACCCGGATAGATCAGCGTGGTGTTGCGCTGGTGCGCGCGCAGTTGCGAATCGGCGATTTCCTTGCGTGTGCAGCCGCACGGGTAGACGTGGCCTAAGGCGATCAGCCGGTCGAGCGCCGCGCGGTACAGATCGATGCGGCGGCTCTGCCATTCGGGTGGTTCGTCGGCGTGAAAGCCGAAGGCCGCAAGCGTCGCGAGAATGTCCTCGACTGCACCCGGCACCGTGCGCGGGCCGTCGATGTCCTCCACGCGCACGAGCCACACGCCGCCATGCGCTCGCGCGTCGAGCCAGCTCGCGAGCGCCGAAACGAGCGAGCCGAAGTGCAGCGGGCCAGTGGGCGAGGGCGCGAAGCGCCCGCGATACCCTTGCGGCGTTGCGCTCACGCGCGCGGCTTAAGCGGCAGCCTGAGCTGCTGCATCCGTCGCGCTCGCGCGCTCCGGATGGCACGCCGGGCAGCTCTTGCCCGCTACGTAAAGCGGCGAAGCCTGCTCTTGCGGCGTCACGACGGCGCGGCACGCGAAGCACTGCACGGTGTCCGTCGGTTCGAGCCGCGGATTGAGCGCGGTGCGCTGGTCGAACACGAAGCAGTCGCCGGTGTAATGCGCGCCGCCCACTTCCTCGAAGTATTTGAGAATGCCGCCCTCGAGCTGGTACACGTGCTCGATGCCCACTTCCTTCATGTGGATGGCCGCCTTTTCGCAGCGAATGCCGCCCGTGCAGAACGACACGACCGTCTTGCCTTCGAGGTCGGCGCGGTTCGCCTCGATCACCCCGGGGAATTGGCTGAACTTGTCGATGCGGTAGTCGAGCGCCTTGTCGAACGTGCCGACGTCGATTTCGAACGCATTGCGCGTGTCGAGCATGACAACGGGGCGGCCTGCGTCGTCGAAGCCGCGGTCGAGCCACTCCTTGAGCACGACGGGCGCGACGGAAGGCGCGCGGCCTTTCTCGGGGCGGATCGCGGGCTTCTTCATCGTGATGATCTCGCGCTTCAGGCGCACGAGCATGCGGTTGAAGGGCCGCGTTTCGGAGAGACTTTCCTTGAACCGCAGCGTCGCGAACTTGCCCTCGAAGAGCGGATCGTGGTTGATGTAGTGCATGAAGGCGCGCACGTTGCCTTCATCGCCGGCAACGAACAGGTTAATGCCTTCCGGCGCGAGCAGGATCGTGCCCCGCAAATCGAGCGATTGGCAGCGCTCGAGCACGAGCGGACGCCACTCGGCGGCCTTGTCGAGCGTGGCGAACTGGTAAGCGGAAAGATTGAGGATACGCATGGTGCAACTGGAAAGGCGCCACAAATAGGCGCGTGAAACCGGAGCCGGGCGCGCATGCTGCCTGTCAACGTCGGGTCCGGACTGCGGGTCCCCCGCAAACGGAATTGGGGCAGGGCGCGCGGCGGGCGCAATCCGCTATTATCCCTCAATCGCGACTCGCGCCGCCTGCGGCGTAATCGTCATGCCGTGCGGCGGCCCTGCGCCCGCGCAAGGTCCTGGCCAGAGCGGTTGGGCCGCCCCGGCCAACATCACTTGCTCATGCGAGCGTGCGCCGAAAATCGCGTGCCCCTGAAGGTACAATGACGGCCATGTCAGATCCCCGCTTCGTCCATCTCCGCGTCCACTCCGAATTCTCGATTGCCGACGGCATCGTGCGCCTCGACGACCTCGTCAAGGCGGCGGCCAAAGACGGCCAGGGCGCGCTCGCGCTCACCGACCTCGGTAACGCATTCGGCCTCGTCCGTTTCTACACCGAAGCCCGCGGCAAAGGGGTCAAACCCATCGCCGGCTGCGACGTCTGGATCGCGAATCCCGCCGACCGCGACAAGCCGTCGCGCCTACTGCTGCTGGTGAAGAACAAGCGCGGCTACCTGAATTTGTGTGAACTGCTTTCCAAGGCGTGGCTCACGAACCAGTATCGCGGCCGCGCGGAAGTCGACGTCGCGTGGCTCGAAGAAGGGCTGGCCGAGGGCCTGCTCGCGATCTCGGGTGCGCAACAGGGCGATGTGGGTCTCGCGCTCGCGGCGGGCAATGCGGAAAGCGCGAAGCGCCATGCGCAGCGCTGGGCGAAGCTGTTTCCGAACGCGTATTACATCGAGTTGCAGCGCTGCGGTCAGCCCGGCGGCGAGCAGTATGTCGGGCAGGCGGTGGCGCTCGCGTCGCAACTGAAGCTGCCGGTGGTCGCGACGCACCCCATGCAGTTCATGACCGACGAGGAATACACCGCGCACGAAGCGCGCGTGTGCATCTCGGAAGGCGACATCCTCGCGAATCCGCGCCGCCAGAAGCGCTTCACGACCGATCAGCGTTTTCGCACGCAGGACGAAATGGCCGCGCTGTTCGCGGACATTCCTTCGGCAATCGCGAACACCATCGAAATCGCGAGGCGCTGCAATCTCACGCTCGAACTCGGCAAGCCGAAGCTGCCGCTGTTCCCGACGCCCGACGGCCTCTCGCTCGACGACTATCTCGTGCAGCTTTCGAGAGAAGGTCTCGAAAAGCGCCTCGTGCAGCTGTATCCGGACGAAGCCGAACGCGAGCAGGAACGCGCGCGCTACAACGAGCGGCTCGAATTCGAGTGCGGGACCATCATCAAGATGGGCTTTCCGGGCTACTTCCTGATCGTTGCGGACTTCATCAACTGGGCGAAAAACAACGGCGTGCCGGTGGGGCCGGGCCGGGGTTCGGGCGCGGGCTCGCTGGTCGCGTACGCGCTCGGCATTACCGATCTCGATCCGCTGCGCTACAACCTGCTGTTCGAGCGCTTCCTGAATCCGGAACGCGTGTCGATGCCCGACTTCGACATCGACTTCTGCCAGCACGGGCGCGACCGCGTCATTCAGTACGTGAAGGAGAAGTACGGCGCCGACGCGGTGTCGCAGATCGCCACCTTCGGCACCATGGCCGCGAAGGCCGCGGTGCGCGACATCGGCCGCGTGCTCGATCTCGGCTACAACTTCACCGACGGCGTCGCCAAGCTGATTCCGTTCAAGCCGGGCAAGCATGTCACCATCGCCGACGCGATGAAGGAAGAGCCGCTCCTGCAGGAGCGCTACGACAACGAAGACGAAGTGCACCAGCTGCTCGACCTCGCGCAGCTCGTGGAAGGTCTCACGCGTAACGTGGGCATGCACGCGGGCGGCGTGCTGATTGCACCGGGCAAGCTCACCGACTTCTGCCCGCTCTACACGCAGGGCGACGAAAGCGGCGTCGTGAGCCAGTACGACAAGGACGACGTGGAAGCCGTCGGCCTCGTGAAGTTCGACTTTCTGGGTCTGACCACGCTCACGATTCTCGACTGGGCCGAGCGCTATATCCGCATGCTCGATCCGTCGAAGAAAGACTGGTCGCTCGCCCAGGTGCCGCTCGACGACGCACCGTCGTTCCAGATCCTCAAGAAAGCGAATACGGTTGCCGTGTTCCAGCTGGAAAGCCGCGGCATGCAGGGCATGCTGAAGGACGCGCAGCCCGACCGCTTCGAGGACATCATCGCGCTCGTCGCCTTGTATCGTCCGGGCCCGATGGACTTGATCCCGAGCTTCTGCGCGCGTAAGCACGGCCGCGAAGTGGTGGAGTATCCCGATCCGCGTGTCGAACCTGTTCTGAAAGAGACCTACGGCATTATGGTCTACCAGGAGCAGGTGATGCAGATGGCGCAGATCATCGGCGGCTACTCGCTCGGCGGCGCGGACTTGCTGCGTCGCGCGATGGGCAAGAAGAAGCCCGAGGAAATGGCCCAGCACCGCGAGATCTTCGCGGAAGGCGCGGCGAAGAATGGCCTCACGCGCGAGAAGGCGGACGAGACCTTCGACTTGATGGAGAAGTTCGCGGGCTACGGCTTCAACAAGTCGCATGCCGCCGCTTACGCGCTCCTCGCTTATCACACAGCGTGGCTCAAGGCGCACCATCCGGCGGAATTCATGGCGGCGAATATGTCGCTCGCCATGGACGACACCGACAAGGTGAAGATCCTCTTCGAGGACTGCCTGACCAACAAGATGGTCGTGCTGCCGCCGGACGTGAATGCCTCGGCGTACCGCTTCGAGCCGGTGGCCGACGCCAGCGTGGCCGAAGGCAAGCGCTCGCGCACGATCCGCTACGGTCTCGGCGCGATCAAGGGCAGCGGCCAGAACGCCATCGAAGAAATCTTGCGTGCGCGTGAAGAGGGCGGTCCGTTCAAGGACCTGTTCGACTTCTGCGAGCGCATCGACCGTCGTCTCGTGAATCGCCGCACCATCGAAGCGATGATCCGCGCCGGCGCGTTCGACACGATTCACGCGAACCGTGCACAGTTGCTCGCGTCCGTGCCGATGGCGATGGAAGCCGCCGACCAGGCGAGCGCCAACGCCATGCAGGCCGGCCTCTTCGATATGGGCGACGCGCCGCTCGCCGCGCACGAACTGGTGGACGAGCCGGCGTGGGGCGAGAAGCGCAAGCTCCAGGAAGAGAAGGCGGCGCTGGGCTTCTACCTCTCGGGCCACCTGTTCGACGCCTACAAGGACGAAGTGCGCCGCTTCGTGCGCCAGAAGATCGGCGAGCTGAAGGAAGGGCGCGACAAGCTGATCGCGGGCGTGATCGCGTCGTTGCGCACGCAAATGACCCAGCGCGGCAAAATGCTGATCGCGCTGCTCGACGACGGCACCGGCCAGTGCGAAGTGACGGTCTTCAACGAGCAGTTCGAGGCGCACAAGGCGCTCTTCAAGGAAGACGAGTTGCTCGTCGTGCAGGGCGGGGCGCGCAATGACGCGTTCACGGGCGGCATTCGCTTCACCGTGGATACCGTGATGGATCTGGAGCGCGCGCGTAGCCGCTATGCGCAAGCCGTGAAGCTGCAGATGAACGGCAATGCCAATGCCGGCGCGCTGCGCACGGTGCTCGAAGCGTATCGCGCGAAGCCCGACGACTCGCTGCCGGCCCCTGCCACGGAAACGCGCGGCCGTGGCGGCTTCGGGCGCGATCGCGGCGAGCGCGCGCAAGCGGTCATTCCGAACGGGCTCGCGGTGCAGATCGCCTATCGCAACGATCGGGCGGAAGGCGAAGTGCGTCTGGGCGACGCCTGGCGCGTCAAGCCCACCGACGACCTGCTCGCCGCGCTGCGTGGCGAGTTCGCGGGCAGTGAAATCGAGATCGTGTACTGACGGGATCGGGCGGCATGGCAGTTTTCGCGCTGCCACGCCGTCGCGTCGTTCGGCGAAACGCCCGGTTACCTCGCGAGTTCGGCCAGACCGCGTTCGGCGCGCACGGTACCGTCCGCGATACGCACCTTGACCCTTTCCTCATTGGAGCTTGCCTGCGCGCGCGGTTGCTCGCGGTGCCACAGGTGAAAGATTTCCGTGGCATAGGCGCCGAGCTTGCGGTGCACGCCGCAATTGGCGAGCCGGGCCACGAAATCGGCGTCCTCGTGCCCCCAGCCGGTGAAGCTGGTGTCGAACCCGTTCACGCGCTCGATGTCGCTGCGCCAGGCGCTCATGTTGCAGCCCTTGATGCCGCGCCACTTGAACTGCTCGATCACGCGCCACTTGCGATCCGGCAGCTTGACGAAGAGGGGCGCGATCTTGTTGACGTGGCCGGCGAGGCGTTGCTGCATCCAGAAGCCGAAGCCCTGGTCCGCAAGCGGGATCGTCTGCGCGATCGCCTGCTGCGTGAGCGTTTCGTCGAGCAGGATGCGGCTGCCGGTGATGATGGCGTGTTCGCTTGCGAGCTGCCGATGGCGCGCAACGAAATCGTGCTGCGCGACGCAGTCGCCGTCGAGAAAGATCAGGTAATCGCCGCGAGCCTCCACGATGCCCTTGTTGCGGATTTCGGCGAGGCGAAAGCCGACGTCCGGGTGCCACACGTGCTCCATGCGCACCGGACTCGACGCCGCGCAGCGCTCTACGGTTGCGCGGGTCGCATCGGCCGAGCCGTCGTCGGCGACGATGATTTCATGGTGCGTGTCGGACTGCGCGTTCAGGCTGGCCAGCACACGTTCGAGCGCATCGGGCCGGTTATAGGTGCTGACGATCACCGAAATCAGCATGTCGCGACGCGCGCTCATCGGCTTTCCGGTGCGGCGTCGCGGGCTTTTGCGGCGGCGGACTGCTGTGTCTCGAGGAGCATGAGCTTCAGGTAGCGGTAGTAGGTGCCTTCGGCGTTGGAGATCGCCAGCACGAAGCCCATCTTGCCGTCGAGAAAGCCGCGCTGAATGATCCAGCTGCGCACAAAAGACCAGAAGCCGTGCAGCAGCGCCTTGCGCAGGCCGCCGCGCTTGCCGCGCGCCGCGCCCTGGGTCGCGCCGTAGGTCGAATAGCTGTCGATTTTCCCGAGCACTTCGGAGAAGTCGCGGAAGCTGTAGTGAATCAGCGCCTGAGCGAGCGTGCCGACGCGCGCCTCGGGCGCGGCGATCACGCGTTCGTGCACGAGATCGTTCGAGAAGCGCGCCGCGTCGCGGCGAAAGAGCCGCGTCACGTAGTCGGGCGACCAGCCGGAATGACGGATCCACTTGCCGCAGTAGTTCGATTGGCGAGGCACGCGGAACAGGTCGGCGCCCTTCGTCTTCACGCTTGCGAGAATCTCGTCGCGAAGGAGGGCGGAAACGCGTTCGTCGGCGTCGAGCGAGAGAATCCACGGGCCGCGGGCGGCGTCGAGCGCGCGCTGCTTTTGCGGGCCGAAACCGGGCCAGTCGGTTTCGACGACCGTCGCGCCGAACTCGCGGCAGATGGCCTGGGTGCCGTCCGTGCTGCCCGAATCGAGCACGACGATTTCGTAGACCCAGCCGTGCACGGAAGCAAGGCAGTCCCGAATATCGTGTGCTTCGTTTTTGACGATGACGATGACACTGATCGCATCGGGTTTGGCGCTGTCGTTCATCGGCGCTGGCTCGCGATGGCTGGAACAAGGTGAAGAGGGTGGGAAGGCCGGCTGGAGCCGGCCTCGCGTTCGAAGAGATCGCGCTGACGCCTGCTGCGCGCGCGTTCGTGCCCCGAAGCCGAATCGCTGAGTATATACAAAAACACCGGTGGCTACGAAACCGCTCGGGCGCCGACCCCGGCCGGGCGGATACATCGCCTCCTGGGCCGAACGTTTACAATGGCGTACCTGTTTGCCGGGGGGCGGGCAGACTACCCGCATTTTTTTCGAGGAAATTTTGGGCGAGAGATCAACCTTGAGCAAGCCGATCGGCTCCGACACCAAGTCGTCGCCGATCGTGATTGGTCGGCGGCTGTGGCCGTATGTGAAGCCGCTTATGTGGGTGCTCCTTGCAGGCGTGCTCGCGATGGCCGTGGTGGCCGCCACCGAAGCCGGCATTCCCGCGCTGCTCAAGCCACTGCTCGATCACGGCTTCGGCACGCGCGGCGATGCGAAAGCGAAGTGGCTGGTGCCCACCGCCGTCATCGGGCTGGCGCTCGTGCGCGGCCTCGCGCAATACGCGTCCGGTTACTTGCTGCAGTACGTGTCGAACCGCGTGCTGCTGGCGCTGCGGCTCAAGATGTTCGAGCGCATGATTCACGCGAGCGTCGGCTTCTTTCAGCGCGAAACCGCGAGTACGGTCATCAACGCGATCGTGTTCGAGGTCAACCAGATTCTCGGCGTGCTGCTCGGCGTGCTGGTCACGCTCGTGCGCGACTCGCTCACGGTGGTCTTCCTGCTCGGCTACCTGTTCTATCTGAACTGGCGGCTCACGTTGATCGTCGCAGTGCTGCTGCCGGCTATCGGCTGGCTCGTCAGCAAGATCAACCGGCGTCTGCGCCGGCTGAACCGCGAGCATCAGATGCTCACGAACGACCTGTCCTATATCGTCGAGGAGACCGTGGGCGGCTACAAGGTCGTCAAGGTTCACAACGGTGAGCGCTACGAAAAGGAGCGCTTCGGCGAAATGAGCCGCCGCCTGCGCGGCTACCAGATGCGCATGACAGTGTCGGGCGGGCTCGCGCAGCCGCTCACGCAGTTCCTCGCTTCGATCGCGCTGGCGATCGTCATCACCATTGCCGTTGTCCAGGCCTCGAACGACCAGACGACGGTTGGCGGCTTCGTGGCGTTCGTCACGTCGATGCTGCTCGTGATCTCGCCGCTCAAGCACCTGATCGACGTGAATCAGCCGCTGCAGCGCGGCATGACCGCGGCCGAGCTGATCTTCGGGCTGATCGACGAGCCGCCCGAGCCCGCGGGCGGCGGCTTGCCGCTCGAACGCGCGCGCGGCGAGGTGGAGTTCCGCGACGTGTCGTTCGCTTATGGGGCGAGCCATCGCGTGACGCTCGACCATGTGTCGTTCCGCATCAACCCCGGTGAAATGGTGGCGCTCGCCGGCCCGTCCGGCAGCGGCAAGACCACGCTCGTGAATCTGTTGCCGCGCTTTTTCGATCCGAGCGGCGGCCAGGTGATGGTCGACGGCGTATCGATCGCCGATTACGACGTGCATGCGCTGCGCAACCAGATCGCGATGGTGAGCCAGGACGTGGTGCTGTTCAACGACACGGTCGCGAACAACGTCGCCTATGGCCAGGCGGCCGACCGCGAGCGCGTGGAGCGCGCGCTGCGCGCCGCGAACCTGTGGGAGACGATCTCGGCGCTGCCCGAAGGCATGGAGACGCTGATCGGCGATAACGGCATGAAGTTCTCGGGTGGCCAGCGCCAGCGCCTGGCGATCGCCCGTGCGATCTACAAGGATGCGCCGATCCTGATTCTCGACGAGGCGACCTCGGCACTCGATTCGGAGTCGGAGCGCCACGTGCAGGCGGCGCTGGAAACGCTGATGCGCGGGCGCACGACGCTCGTGATCGCGCACCGCCTGTCGACGATCGAGCGCGCGAACCGCATCCTCGTGATGGATGGCGGCCACATCGTCGAATCCGGCACGCACCAGCAGCTGCTCGAGAAGGGCGGCATGTACGCGCACCTGCACAAGATCCAGTATCAGCAGAGCGCTGCCTGACCCTTCTGGGCGATGACGCGGCGCGCGAGTTCAGCCGCGCCGCGCTCATGAAGGCGCGCCGGCGCGCGGCATGGGCCTGAGCCGCTATATGTCTGGGGTGATCAGGCGGCGGCGGGCGCTGTCGCGGGAGCGCGAGCGGCGAGTTGGCGCAGCATCGCGCCAACGACTTGCGCGGGCGGGATGGTGTCCACGTTGCCGCTGCCCTGCAGGCCGATGGATCGGCAGGCTTGGGTCAAGCGCAGGTAGGGCGGCTCTTGATGCCGGAACAGTGAGACGCTGGGCGTTTGCGTGGTGTGGGCGACGTGCATCAGGCCGCCGTCCGCGCCGACGAACAGTTCTGCGTGCGCAACGATCTCGCGTGCCTGAAGGAACGCGAGCTTGCCGGTCAGCGAGCGGATGCGCACGTTGGCGCTCGCGCTCGCGCACAACTGCTCCGCGATTTGCGTGCCGTTGTCCGATCCGAGCACGACGATTTCCTTCGCGGCGCTCGCGTCGTCGTACTTGCTCAACAATTCGATGACTTCGGACCAGCGGTTGTAGGTGCGATCGGGGTCCACGCCACCCGCCGCGATGGCGATGAACGGACGCGCAGGCAAGAGGCCGCGCACCGACTCGCGTGTTGCCGGCTTGCTGGCGAGATAGGGCTTGCTGATCGCGGCGAGCGTGTCGGCGTCGTGGCCGAGCGAAAACACGTCGTTGACGCTCGCGAAGCTGAAGCGGGTCTGGTTGCGGTCGGGGCCGTTGAAGTAACGGAACAGGCCCGCGAACGGCAGCTTCGCGAAGTGCCGGGTCTTGATGCGAATCGAGGGCAGGTTGTACTCGGAGAGCAGGATCGCGTCGTAGCGGCTCGCGTCAACTTCGCCCGGGTCGCCGTAGACCTTGCCAAACACGTCGTCTTCGCTGAATAGCGGCGCCAGCGACGGCAGCGCGAGCAGATCGATGCGCACGCCCAGGTCCTTGAGCAGGGCGCGGCCGGCCATGTCCATCGTCGCGTCGCCGAAGTTGCGTTTGGCGTAGACCCACAGGATTCGCTGCGAAGGGTCCAGATGTGCCTGTTCGAGGCGCATCTGGCGGTGCGCCCTCAGAAGAAACTGCTTGTGCAGGTATTTCTTCGCGATCTTGATGCGGCTGGTGCTGCGAAGAAATGGCTCCGGCTCGTAAGGCACGCCCGCATAGGGGATCATGCAGGACCGGGAAACGGTCCGATCGAGCCAGCTTGCCGGCGAAACCCACGAAGTGTTTGAGTTGCTCTGCTGAAACACGGGTCTACTTGGTCTTCAAGATAACCTCTTATTATCACACGATAGTGGCCTGCGCGCTTCACGAAGAATGAGGGGCGGCTGAATTGGCGGGCACTGCGGGATACGAACTTCCGCGGCGGGTTCGGGTAAGAAGAATGTATGCGTACAATATCGCGTTTCTCGTCATGCTTCGCACCCAAAAAGCCGCGTAGTCAGGACGTGATGAGAGAACCCATTTTCCACGCGTCCATGCTGGCCGTTCTCGCGGCGAGCACGGAACGCACGGATGTCAAATCTGACCCTTTCTAGGGCAAACCTTCATGTTCAGTATTCTGATCCCGACCTGGAATAACCTGCCGTACCTCAAGATGTGCGTCGACAGCATCCGGCGCCATTCTTCGTTCGAGCACGAGATTCTCGTGCACGTCAACGACGGCAGCGACGGCACGCTCGACTGGGTCCGTGAACAGGGCATCCGCCATACGTGGAGCAAGGGGAACGTGGGTGTATGCCTCGCCGTGAACGACGTGGCGCGCCTCGCCACGACGGAGTGGATCCTGTTCATGAACGACGACATGTTCTGCACGCCCGGTTGGGATTCGGCCTTCGTCGACGCACTGCGCGAAATCGGCGAGGCGCCTGCCTATCTCGCCTCGCAGATCATCGAGCCGACCGACACCGGCAACGGCCTCGTGACGGTCGCCCACTTCGGCACGGGTCCTGCCGACTTCAACGAGGCGGGGCTGCTCGAATTCGCCGCGAAGATGAACACGGCCGACCGCAACGGCATCGCGCTGCAGCCGACCCTCGTGAGCCGCGAGCTTTGGCTGCGCGTGGGTGGCTATAGCATCGAATTCGGGCCGGGCATGAGCAGCGACGACGACTTTCTGATGAAGCTCTGGCTGGTCGGCTGCCGCACGTTCCGCTCGGTAGGCGCGAGCCGTATCTACCATTTCGGCTGCCGTACGACGGGACGCATACGCCGCAATCGCGGCGGCCGCGAATTCCTCCTGAAGTGGGGCGTGACGCAGCGCGATTTCAAGTACAACTACATGGCCCGCACGGCCGACGCCGCGCCGGGCATGCTTCCCAACGTGCCGCGGCCCAACTTCGTGAGCCGTCTCAAGCGGGTGATGTACGCGTTCGGCCTTTACCCGACCCAAGATCTCGAAGCGTGGGAGCCCGATTTGCCCGCGCAACTTCAGCACACCGCCTCGTTGACTCAAAACGCCACGCCGCGCCAGTAAGGGCGCAAACGCCGACGGCGCCCTTCGGCGCCGGATCGCGCGGACTTTGCCTCGAATTGGAACAGTGCCTTAGGATTCTAGGGGTTAACCCTAGTCAATCGTGAGCATACGATGCGTACATCGGTCGCATGCACATACCGTCGCACGTCGACCGCCTGATCCAACTGGAGGTCGTTTCCATGAAGTCCCTGATTCAAGCCGTTGCCGTCGCCGCCGCTCTTGCCGCTGCCGCTCTTCCCACCGCTTCGTTCGCGCAGTCGCACTCGACCATCACCCGCGCCCAGGTGCGCGCCGAACTCGTGCAGCTCCAGCAGGCGGGCTACCGCGTTGGCGATGGCGACAACGCCCACTATCCGGAAGCGATCCAGGCCGCCCAGGCGAAGGTAGCGGCGTTGAATGGTGCAAACAGCAGCTACGGCGGCGTGGCCAACGCCTCGCAATCGGGCGGCCGCGCCACGGTGTCGCCTGAAGACTGGAACGCGATGTACTCGCGCTAAGCCATCGCGGCGCGCGTGCTTTTTGTGAAGTGCGCGAAGGGGAAGGGGATACGTCAGACGGCGCGAGGCGCTTCGGCTTCGCTGCCCGCAGGTTCTGCGGCGTACGACGTTTCCTCCAGCAGCGCGAGCAGCGTGCGGGCTTGCACGAGCGTGTCGCCCGTCATCGGCTGGAACGCGAAGTGCAGCGATTTTTCCAGCTTCGCGAAGTTGCGCCGCGTGCTGCGCGTGTAGGCGGGATCGTAGTGCTGCGCGACGAGCGTCTCGTAAAGCTCCGCCCGTCGATCTTCGTCGAGCAGCTTGCACCACGATTCGATACGCTCGCGCCCGTGCAGCGGCGTGAGTTTGTTCAGTTGCTCGCGGAAATACGTACGGTCGTCGAACAAATGTCCGTACTCCTCGAGCAGCAAGTCGATACGTTCTTTGCGCGCGACATCGAGTACGACACAAGGCGCGCCGTGCAGACGTTCTACGAGCGCGGGCGGCAGCGTGATGATGCCGATGCGCCGGCTCTCGGCCTCGACAAACACGGGGCGCGTGGCGTCGAAGCCGCGCAGCGTCTGCACGAGCGCCGTGTCGAACGACTTCTGCGACGGCTGCGCTCGCATCGGCAGCGCGCCCAGCAACGAACCGCGATGCGCAGCGAGCCCTTCGAGATCGAGCATCTGCGCGTCGGCCCGTCCCAGCGCCTTTAACAGGCGCGTCTTGCCGCTCCCGGTCGGCCCGGCCAGCACGATATAGCGGAACCCTTCGGGCAACGTGCCAAGCGCCTGAACGACCGTGTGCCGATAGGCCTTGTAGCCGCCATCCAGTTGACGCGCGCGCCAGCCGATCATGTTGAACCAGGCCGTCATCGAGCCGGAACGCTTGCCGCCGCGCCAGCAGTAGATGAGCGGGCGCCAGTTGCGTGGACGGTCGGCGAACAGCGTGTCGAGATGCATGGCGATATTGCGCGCCACCATGGCCGCGCCCACGCGCGTCGCCTCGAAGGGCGAGTCCTTGTACATGGTCCCGACGATCACGCGCTCCTCGTTGCTGAGCACGGGCGCGTTGATCGCGCCGGGAACGTGGTCCTCGGCAAATTCGAGCGGCGTTCGTACGTCGACGATCTCGTCGAATTCGCCGATCTGTTCAATGGTGACGCGCTGGTGATTCAACTGCGATGCTCCGGTGATGCCTGCAACGGCGTCGCGCTACATGAGCACGATGTCGTACTGTTCCTGACTCAAATTCGACTCCACCTGCAGCGAAACCGGCTTGCCGATGAAGTCGATCAACATGGCGAGATGCTGCGACTCTTCCTCGAGAAAGAGGTCGATGACCTGCTGTGAAGCGACCACGCGAAACTCGCGCGGATTGAACTGCCGCGACTCGCGCAGAATTTCACGCAGCACGTCGTAGCAAACGGTGCGCGCGGTCTTCACCTGGCCCTTGCCGAGGCAAATCGGGCAAGGCTCGCACAGCACGTGCGCGAGCGATTCGCGCGTGCGCTTGCGCGTCATTTCCACGAGCCCCAGCTGCGAGAAGCCATTCACGGTCACGCGCGTGCGGTCGCGCGAAAGCGCCTTCTTCAGCTCCCCGAGCACCTGGTCGCGATGCTCGACGTTCTCCATGTCGATGAAATCGATGATGATCACGCCGCCCAGATTGCGCAGGCGCAATTGCCGCGCGATCGTATGCGCCGCTTCGAGATTGGTCTTGAAGATCGTGTCGTCGAAGTTGCGCGCGCCGACGTAGCCGCCCGTGTTCACATCGATGGTCGTCATCGCCTCGGTCTGGTCGATCACGAGGTAGCCGCCCGACTTGAGGTCCACGCGGCGCGAGAGCGCGCGCTGGATTTCGGCCTCGATGTTGTAGAGATCGAACAGCGGCCGCTCGCCCGAGTAGTGATGCAGCTTCGGCAGCACGGCGGGCGTGAATTCGGTGGCGAACTCGGTGAGCTTCTGGAACGTTTCGCGCGAATCGACCTGAATGCGCGAGGTCTCGTCGTTCACGAAGTCGCGCAGCACGCGCTGCGAGAGATTCAGGTCTTGATACAGCAGGCTCGTGGCGGGCACGCGCTGCGCCTGAGCGAGTATCGTCGCCCACGTTTTGCGCAGATACGCGACGTCCGCGGCAAGCTCTTCGCTCGTGGCGTCTTCGGCGATCGTGCGCACGATATAGCCGCCTTTTTCGTCGGCGGGCAGCACGGCCGTGAGGCGCGCGCGCACCGCTTCGCGCTCGGCCTCGCTCTCGATCTTCTGCGAGATGCCGATGTGCGGTTCCTGCGGCAAATAGACCAGCGTGCGGCCCGCAATGCTCACCTGCGTGGAAAGCCGGGCGCCCTTCGTGCCGATCGGATCCTTCACGACCTGCACCATGAGCGATTGCCCTTCGAACACGGTTTTTTCGATGGGCTGATGATGCACGGGCGCATGCGCTTCGCCGGCAATGCGCGGATGCCAGATATCGGCCACATGCAGGAACGCGGCGCGCTCGAGACCGATGTCGATGAACGCGGACTGCATGCCCGGCAGCACGCGCACGACCTTGCCGAGATAGACGTTGCCGACGCGCCCGCGTGACAGCGTGCGCTCGACGTGAAGCTCCTGTACTGCGCCTTGCTGGACCAATGCGACGCGCGTCTCCTGGGGCGTGACGTTGATCAGGATTTCTTCGTTCATGGTTTGTTCTAGAAGTCGATGCCCGCGGCGCGCAGGAGGGCGGCCGTTTCGAATAGTGGCAAACCCATGATACCCGAATAGGACCCGTCGATTCGCTCGACGAATTCCGCCGCCCGGCCCTGTATGCCGTATGCGCCGGCCTTGCCGAACGGCTCGCCGCTCGCCACGTAACGCGCGATCGCGGCGGGCATCGCAGGGGCAAAACGCACGTGCGAACGCGAGACCGTGACGGGCAGACAAACCCCTTCGGCATTGACGACGGCCACCGCGGTGAGCACTTCGTGCTCGCGTCCGGCGAGGCGCTCGAGCATCGCATAGGCTTCGGCTGCATCGTGCGGCTTGCCGAGAATATGGCCGTCGATGGAGACTGTGGTGTCGGCGGTGAGAATCGGCGCGTGCTGGTGCGCACCCGCGACGAGGCGCGCGCGGGCGGCGTCGGCTTTCGCGGCGCACACGCGCTCGACATAGACGGCGGCTTGCTCGCCGGGCAGCGCGGTTTCGAGCGCTTCGGCGTCTTCGTCGGGGCGCGGCAGCAGCAGCTCGAAGCGCACGCCGAGCTGTTGCAGCAGCTCCTGGCGGCGCGGGCTCTGCGAGGCGAGATAGACGAACGGATAGGGCGCGTTGGTGGGCATCGGAGCGTCTTTGTCGTTACGGACTTCGGGTTGACGTGCGCGCCTGCCATTCCGGGCTCAAGCGGGGGCGCAAGCGGGGCGCCGGCGCACGACGAAAAGCGGCGCGGGCGCGCTTTAAACCTGCATCACACGCGATGATAGGGGTGATTCTGCGTGATGGTCCACGCGCGGTAAAGCTGCTCGGCGAGCAGCACGCGCACCATCGCATGCGGCAGCGTGAGGGAGGACAGGCGCAAGAGCGTGTCGGCGCGCGACTTGAGTTCGGGGTCGAGGCCGTCTGCGCCACCGATCAGGAACGCCACGTCGCGGCCGTCCTGCTGCCACAGCGGCAGCGCCTTGGCGAGCTGCATCGTGGTCCAGTCGCGGCCGCGTTCGTCGAGCGCGACAATGCGCGCGTTCTTCGGCAGCGCGGCTTCGATGCGCGTGCGCTCGGCCGCCATGACGCTTTCGGCGGACCGGCCCGACGAACGCTGCTCGGGCTTCACCTCGCGCAGCTCGATGCGCAGCTCCGGCGGCATGCGCTTCGTATATTCCTCGAAGCCCTCGGCGATCCAGTCCGGCATCTTGTGGCCGACGGCGACGATATGCAGTTTCATCGTGCGGGTCGATTGTCGTTCGCGAACGCGCTGCGCTTACTTCGCGGTTTTACGCGCAGCGCTCTTGCGCGCGGGCTTCTTGACGGCCGGCGCGGCTTCTTCGTCTTCGTCCTCGTCGTCCATCGGCTCGCTCGGGCGCGCACCCACGAAGCCCGTATTGGCCGTGAGCTTCACGCGCACCGGCTTGTCGCCCCAGATTTCCTCGAGGTTGTAGTACTGGCGCAGCGCGGGCTGGAGGATGTGGACGACCGCGTCGCCGCAATCCACGAGCACCCATTCGCCGATGTCCTCACCTTCCGTGCTGATGATGTCGCCGCCCGCTTCCTTGACCTTCTCGCGCACGCTGTTGGCGAGCGCCTTGGTCTGGCGGTTCGAAGTGCCGCTCGCAACGACCACGCGGTCGAACAGCTCGGTCAGATGGCTCGTGTTGAAGACGCGGATGTCTTGTGCCTTGACGTCTTCGAGACCGTCGACGATGGCGCGTTGAAGTTTGCGGATGTCCATAGTTACCCGTGATGCAGATAGAGATGATGTTGAAGGATATAGTCCCACACGGCCGCGGGAAGCTTGTCGGCGGCGGTGCCGCGACGTTGCCCGCGTGCCACGCAGGCCGGCAGGTCGCGCCGGATTTCGGTCGCCGAAACGTCGAGCGCGAGCGTGTCGTCGACCAGCAGGTGCCCGTGCGGCGTGGTCGCAAGCGCGCCGGCGCCTGCACGGCGCGCGGCGGCTTCGCGCGCGACCTCGGGCGGCAGTGCGGAAAAATCGAAGCCCGGGCGGCTCGCCACGCCCAGATGCGCGAGCGCGAAAAGCTCGCGCCATTCGTGCCACGAATCGAGGTGCAGCAGTTGATCGGCGCCCATTAACAGCGTGAGCGCCGCTTTTGCGTTGCTCTCGCCGTTGACGTCGCGCCTCGCGCGCCAGCGGCGCAGCGTGTCGACCGTGTAGGTCGGGCCGTTGTGCTCGATCTCGTCGGCGTCCACCGTCACCGTCACGCCCGGCAGCGCGAGCGAGGCAGCGGCGGCACGCGTCATGGCGAGCCGATGCTGCGCCGCGGTAACGTCCGGCTTCTGCCACGGTTGCCCGGCAGGCAGCAGGATCAGTTCGTTGAGGCCCAGCACGCGAGCAAAATGGCGCGCGAGTGCGAGATGGCCCTCGTGGATCGGATCGAAGGTACCGCCGAGCAGCCCGACGCGCCGTTCGAGCGCGGTGGGCGGGACGGTGAAAGCTTGCGTCACGGCGTCAGACCCAGTCGCGCACGGGCAGGAAGTCGCTGTAGAGGCGCGCTTCCGGCGTGCCCGGCTGCGGCTGCCAGTCGTAGCGCCAGGTGGCGCCCGGTGGCATCGACATGAGGATCGATTCCGTGCGGCCGCCGCTTTGCAGGCCGAAATGCGTGCCGCGGTCGCAGACCAGATTGAATTCGACGTAGCGGCCGCGCCGGTACGCCTGGAATTCGCGTTCGGCTTCGCCATAGGGCGTTGCGCGGCGCTTTTCGATGACCGGCAGATACGCCTTCAGGAAACTGTCGCCCACGCTCCTGAGCATGGCGAACGCCTCGTCGAAGCCGCCGGCGGCGTAATCGTCAAAGAAAATCCCGCCCACGCCGCGCGCTTCGTTGCGGTGCTTCAGGAAAAAATACTCGTCGCACCAGCGCTTGAAGCGCGGGTACAGGTCCGCGCCATAGGGCGCGAGCGCGTCGCGGCACACGCCATGAAAGTGCTGCGCGTCTTCCTCGAAGCCGTAATAGGGCGTGAGATCCATGCCGCCGCCGAACCAGAACACCGGCGCCTCGCCCGCCTTGGTGGCGAGCAGCATGCGCACGTTCATATGCACGGTCGGGCAATACGGATTGCGCGGATGCAGCACGAGCGAGACGCCCATCGCCTCGAAGCCGCGGCCGTTGAGTTCGGGGCGCGCCGCCGTTGCCGAGGGCGGCAAGGCGTCGCCGGAAACGTCGGAAAAGCCGATGCCCCCGCGTTCGAAGAACTCGCCGCCTTCGATGATGCGCGTGCACCCGCCGCCGCGCAGCTTCTCGCCAGGCCCGCGTTGCCAGTTGTCGGTGGCGAACGGCTTGCCGTCGAACGCGCCGAGCGTGTCGGCGATCTGCGTCTGCAGGCCGGCCAGCCAGGCGCGGACGGCGGCGCTGTCGGGGTAGGCGCTGTTAGGGGTGTTGGTCATCGATGAAATGGGGACGGCAGCGCGCGGGCACTGGAATCGGTTATTCGTCGCGTTATTCGTTGGGTTATTCGGATAGACCGCCCGGGGCGGCCTGACAGCGGCAGTGTAGCGCCGATTGGTGCGACGCCCGGCGCCAACGGCGGCCGCGCGGGCTGCCTGTCGCGCGCGTTTCGGGCTGCTGCGCGGTGGATGGCGTTTCGGCGCGCAAGCGGCCAGACAAAAACGCCTGAGAGCGCCGTTGCGTAGCGGCCACGGCACGTAGCCAGGCGGGGCTCGCATAGCCGCCCGCTTCGTTTGGGGCCGCATCGAAGCAGGCGGCCCCAACCAGGCGCTGCGCTTACTGCTTGCGCCCCGCGGCGCGATAGCCGATGTCGTTGCGATACTGCATGCCGTCGAACGAGATGCGGTTCACGGTCTCGTACGCGACGTTCTGCGCGCTGCGCACCGAATCGGCGAGACCCACCACGCACAGCACGCGGCCGCCCGAGGTCAAGAGTTTGCCGTCCACCCTCTGCGTGCCCGCGTGGAACGTCACCGAATCGGCGGTCTCCGCAGGAATGTCACTGATGCGGTCGCCCTTGCGCGGCGTGTCCGGATAGTTGTGCGCCGCGAGCACGACGCCAAGCGCCGTGCGGCGGTCCCATTCGAGCTCGACCTGGTTGAGCGTGCCGGCAATGGCGTGCTCCACGACCTTCGAGAAGTCACCCTTCAGGCGTGCCATGATCGGCTGCGTTTCGGGGTCGCCCATGCGGCAGTTGAATTCGAGCGTCTTCGGGTTGCCCTGCGCGTCGATCATCAGACCGGCGTAGAGGAAGCCCGTGTAGCGGATGCCTTCCTTCTCCATGCCCGCCACGGTTGGCAGGATGATTTCGCGCATCACGCGTGCGTGCAACTGCGGCGTGACGATCGGCGCGGGCGAGTAGGCGCCCATGCCGCCCGTGTTCGGGCCCTGGTCGCCGTCTTGCAGGCGCTTGTGGTCCTGGCTCGAGGCGAGCGCGAGCACGTGCTTGCCGTCCACCATGACGATGAAGCTCGCTTCCTCGCCTGCGAGGAACTCCTCGATCACCACGCGCGCGCCGGCGTCGCCGAGCTTGTTGTCGGCGAGCATCATGTCGATGGCCTGGTGCGCTTCTTCCAGCGACATCGCCACGACCACGCCCTTGCCGGCTGCGAGGCCGTCGGCCTTGATGACGATGGGCGCGCCGTTCTTTTCGACGTAGGCGTGCGCGGCCGTGGCGTCCGAGAAGGTCTCGTAGGCGGCGGTCGGGATGTTGTGGCGCTTCATGAACGCCTTGGCGAAGTCCTTCGAGCTTTCGAGCTGCGCGGCTTCCTTCGACGGGCCGAACACCTTCAGGCCGCGCTGGCGAAACACGTTGACGATGCCGGCCGCGAGCGGCGCTTCCGGACCGACCACCGTCAGGGCGACGCCTTCGCGCTCGGCGAAATCGGCGAGCTCGTGGATATCCGTGATGTCGACGTTGGCAAGCCGCTCGTCCTGCGCGGTGCCACCGTTACCGGGTGCGACGTAGACGAGCTGCACGCGCGGCGCCTGCGCGAGCTTCCACGCCAGCGCATGTTCGCGGCCGCCAGAACCGACGACGAGTAACTTCATGAGAATCCCCGAAAGACCAAGACCAGAAACAGTTGCGGCCGGCGCACAGTGCGCCGGCCGTGAAAATCGCAAGCAGGAGGCGGGGCCAAAACAGACCTCGACGCGGCCTCCCGGGTCGACGCCTTATTCCTCGGCGATCGACGCGTTGGTGTACACGTCCTGGACATCGTCCAGGTTTTCGAGAGCGTCGAGCAGCTTTTGCATCTTCACGGCGTCGTCGCCCGTGAATTCGACCTCGTTCTGCGGCTTCATGGTGACTTCGGCCATTTCGGCCTTGAAGCCCGCGGCTTCGAGCGCGGTCTTGACCTTCGTGAAGTCGAACGGCGGGCAGACCACTTCGATCGAGCCGTCATCGTTCGTCACGACGTCGTCGGCGCCCGCTTCGAGCGCGGCGTTCATGAGTTCGTCTTCGGGCGTGCCCGGCGCGAACACGAACTGGCCGACGTGATCGAACATGAACGCGACCGAGCCGTCCGTGCCCATATTGCCGCCGAACTTCGAGAACGCGTGGCGCACTTCCGCGACCGTGCGGGTGCGGTTGTCGGTCATCGTGTCGACGATGACGGCCGCGCCGCCGATGCCGTAGCCTTCGTAGCGGATTTCCTCGTAGTTCGCGCCGTCCACGCCGCCCACACCGCGCTGGATGGCGCGGTTGATGTTGTCCTTGGGCATGTTGGCGTCGTACGCCTTGTCCACAGCCAGACGCAGGCGCGGGTTCGAGTCGATGTCGCCGCCGCCCATGCGCGCCGCGACCTGGATTTCCTTGATGAGCCGCGTCCAGACCTTGCCGCGCTTCGCGTCAGCAGCAGCCTTCTTGTGCTTGATGTTGGCCCATTTCGAATGACCCGCCATACCTTTCTCCGTCTCACGCGCCATGCGCGTGCAGTGTGCAATGTGCTGTTGTCGTTGCGATGTTCCCGGGCGCGGCCTTCGCGCGTCGTTCGCGCGGCGCGCGTGATTTTTGCGCGTGCCTCGCGCGTCACGCCCGCGTAGCACCACGTGCCGGCAGGACGGCACGCAGCGCCCGTTCAGGTGGATCTGAATTTTATCACGCCGGGACCGACCGGCTTCGCCTGCCTACGTAACGCAACGCCGGACGATGGCCGGTTACGCCGCCCGCAGGGGGTGCTAAGGGGGCGGCGTAACCGGCCATCGTCCGGCGTTGCGTTACGTAGGCA